>JAOPWD010000431.1 GCA_025965875.1 Pseudonocardiales bacterium | reverse complement strand
GGTGCACGTGGGTCGCGATGTTGGTGGCGTCTGTCCCTCCTGGCCGGGTGTCATTTGCAGCGCCCCAGGGCTGGCGGCGGCGAGTAGTCGGAGGCGTCGGAATTCGCGTTGTCGATGCGCCGCGTGTTCCAACGGCGACGGCTCAGCGCCGTGACAGGCCTTCACGGCACAATGCGTGGATGTGGCGCTAACGGGTCGGACGACGCTAATCCTCGCGGTCCTGCTTGCGTTGGCGATGCCGGCTTTCACGCTGTTCGCGTGGAGCCGTGTCGGGCCGGCATCGTCGCGGCCTGCGAAGATCCGGCGTTGGACGGTCCGCGGGGCGTTGGTGCTCGGCTCGCAGCTGTCCGCGGTGATCCTGGCGGGCGTCCTGGTCAACGACGCGGGGAATTTTTACACGTCGTGGCTGGAGTTGCTTGGTGAGAAGCACACGGTGCGTAACGTCGTTGCGGTTCCGGGCAGTCAAGATGCTGTGCTTCGCGCCAAGCTGGCGCAGGCCCGGGCGCAGGGCCGCGGTCTCGTTACCCAGATTTCGATCCCTGGCACGAGCCCGAGGTTCGGCACGTTTTCCGCGCTGGTGTATTTGCCGGTGCAGTACGGCTCGCCGGGATACGCACACCGCGTCTTTCCGGTCGTTGAACTGATCGCCGGCTCCCCGGGGACGCCCAAGACGTGGACCGAGTCACTGCACGTCGCCCAGATCCTGGACCGGGAGATGGCGGCCGGACGATCGTCACCGTTCATTGCGGTGATGCCCAGCCAGGACGTCGCGGGCCGTCGAGACACGCAGTGCGTCAATGTGGTGCATGGCCCGAACGTGGAGCGGTACCTGACCCTCGACGTGCGAAACGTGATCACCCGCGCCTTTCGCGCGAGCACGCAGAGCCGAGAGTGGGCCCTGATCGGCTATTCAAGTGGCGGATTCTGCGCCACCAATCTCGCCATGCGGCACCCGGAGTTGTTTTCGGCCGCGGTGTCCATTGCCGGCAATGCACACCCGGCACATGACAGCCAGACCGGTGAGCTGTTCGGCAAGAACCCGGCGGTAAGGAACCTGAACACGCCGATCTGGCGGGCGACCCACCTGGCGCCGCCGGACGTTGCGCTACTGCTCATGAGCAGCGCCAAAGACTCCTCCACGTCCCGCGACGCCGCTGAGCTTGCCGCTGCGGCGCGCGCCCCGCTCTCGGTCTCGCTGTTGACCTTGCGCCGCGGTGGGCACAACTTCGAGATCTGGCGGGCCGAGGAACCCGTCGCGTTCGCGTGGGTGTCCGCCCAGCTCACAGCACCCCTCGCGCCACCGCCGATCATCGACAACACCAAGCCGGCACACGCGCCAACCAGCTCCTGACAAGCGATGTCATCGCCACGCGGGCGAGCGGGATCGTAGTGGTGGGACGGGACACGAACCGTAACGTTGTACGACGTCGCTAGTGGTGCAGCGGTCGGCAGCCCGCCTCCACCTAAGGAGACCGACGTCTCGGCGTCTTCACCAACCTCGGCTGACCGATCGCCCCGACCAAGGCGCCCTAGCATGTAGCAATCAGCCCCGACCCTGCGCCGCATAGTCCGCGTCAGCTTGACTGCGGAGTCAGCACGGGCGCTCGGTCGGAGATGCCGCCAAGATTGGCGTCCGCTCGAGCGAGGCTCCTGGCCGTGGTCGCGGCCGGTGCGTCGACTGCCGCGCTGGTCGCGCTGGTGTGCACGAACCCGGGGACGTTCTGGCGACAGACGGATGCCGCGGTTTATCGCGGCGCGGGTGCGTCCCTGTGGGCGCACGACGGCAATTTGTACACGACATTGTTCGGTCCCGCCCGGTTGCCTTTCACCTATCCGCCCTTCGCCGCTGTTGTCTTCTCGGCCGGTTCGCACCTGCCTTTCCTCGGCTGGCAGTACTTGCTGGCGGTCGCAGACATCGGGCTTCTCCTGTTCGCCGCGACTGGAGCGCTGCGACTCTCTGGGTCAAGCGCGGTGTTCTCGAGGGCGCTTCTAGCGACTGCGGTATGTCTCTGGCTTGAGCCGATAGATCAGACGTTCAATTTCGGGCAGATCAATCTGCTCATCGTTGCCCTCGTGGTGTTGGACTTGTCTGGCCGCACTCGCGGTCGCTGGCGAGGTATTGGCGTCGGAGTCGCTGCTGGCATCAAGCTGACGGCGTTGATCTTCGTCCCGTACTTGTGGCTTACTGGTCGCAGGCGGGAGGCATACGGATGCCTCGGGTTCTTCCTCGCGACCGTAGTTCTGGGAGCTGTCTTGCGACCCGAAGACTCTGCTCGATTCTGGTCGGACAAGGTGTTCAAGGCAGGCAACGATCAGACCCGTGTTCAAAATCAGTCGATTGCGGCTTTCCTTCGCCGCTTGCCGCCGCACGGCAGCGGGGTTGAGCCCGCTTGGTTCGCCTGTGCGCTCCTGGTGGGGGTGGCCGGGATGGCCGTGGCGGTCCGAGCCCACCAGGCCGGCCTGAAGCTGACCGGCCTGGCGGCTTGCGCAGGAACAGGGCTGGCGATCTCACCGCTGTCGTGGACTCATCACTACGTGTACATCATTCTGGTTATTAGCCTCGCCTTTTCGAATGAGCTTCCCAAACGGGCTCGGGTCGCGCTCGGCCTTACTGCCTCGCTGCTCTTCGCCTGGTGGCCCTGGCCGAACGGCAACAACTGGAGTGGCCTCAAATTCCACGTCAGCGGCCTGCTGCGCCTCGTTCCATACGGCTCCGGGCGAGAGCTGCACTGGAATCTTCTCCAGACGGTGGCCGGGAACTACTACCTGTGGTGCGTACTGGCATTCCTCGTGGTCGCTCACCGAATGACCTCGAACAGCCGAGACCGTCAGAAACAGGCGGGTGAGCGACCGAGCGCCGTAGGAACGAAGTCCGAGGCGTGACCGTTCGGTGGCGGCTCGTCCTTTCCAGCACGGTGATGCTGTTCCTCGAGCTCGCCCTGATCCGCTGGCTGGGCGCCAACATTGTGTACCTGTCGTACTTCTCGAACTTCGTGTTGCTCGGCTCATTCCTGGGTATCGGCCTGGGGTTCTTGCGGGCCGCCGGCCGCGGCGGTCCGGACCTGCCGAAACCGGTGTATTCCCTGGTCGGCCTATTGGGGCTGGTGGGCTTCATCAGCGCGTTCCCGGTTTCGGTCAATCGAGACAGCAGTCAGCTGATCTTCTTCGGCAGGGCCGACACGAGCGGCCCCCCGCTATGGCTAACGCTGCCCGCGGTGTTCCTGGCGGTCGCGGTCGTGATGGCCGGTCCGGGTGAGTTGGTCGGCGCCTGCTTTGGGCGACTACCTCGCTTGGAGGCATACAGGCTGGACCTGTTGGGCAGCCTGGCCGGCATCCTCGCGTTCACGGCATTGTCATTCCTCGGCGCGCCGCCGCTGGTCTGGTTCGGGATCGTCTCGCTGCTGTTCGTGGTCCTGCTCGGCCCAGACACGGCCTCGGTCACCGTGACGCTTCTGGTCGCGATGTCGTTGATGTTCTTCTACCCGCTGCGGCACGACAAGGGAGTTTTCTGGTCGCCGTACTACAAGGTGTCGACCTCGGCCAGCGCCGACGGCCTCGGCGGTACGGCCTGGAACATCACCGTCAACGGAATCCCGCACCAGCGTCTCGCGTCGGCGACCTTCCAGGCCCAACACGAGCCGTGGTACCTGCAGACGTACAAACAGATTCCCCGCGTTCCGAGAGACGTCTTGATTGTCGGCGCGGGCACCGGGACCGATGTCGCGATCGCCTTGCGCCAAGGGGTGCAGCACATCGACGCCGTCGAGATCGACCCGACACTCCTGCGCTTCGGACGCCAGCACAACCCCGATCACCCTTACAGCGACCCGCGGGTGAGCGCGCACGTCACTGACGGACGCGCCTTCTTCGAACGCACTACTCACCAATACGACCTGATCATCTTCGCATTGCCTGACTCGCTCACCCTGGTGTCCGGGGCCAGCTCGCTGCGCCTGGAGAGCTATCTGTTCACCAAACAGGCGATGCAGGCCGCCCGCGACCGATTGGCCCCGGGTGGGGCGTTCTCGATGTACAACTTCTATCGCCAGCAATGGCTCGTCGACCGGCTGGCCGGCACGCTGGACTCTGTCTTTGGCCATCCACCGTGCGTGTACGAACTCCCGACCTCGATCAGCCTCGCGGTGATGACGGCGGGCCGGACCGTCGCCGACCAGCAGTGCGCGCAGGCCTGGACACCATTAGCGTCGACGCCGGCTCCTGCGACCGACGACAAACCGTTCCTCTATCTGAAGAGCAGCAGCATCCCGACGCTCTATCGCATGGCGCTCCTGCTGATTCTGCTCGGCAGTGCGGTCGCGATCGGATTCGTGCTCATCCTGAATGCCGGGTCGACTGGCGGGCGTGGCACGGCGCGCCGGCTCCGCGGCCAGGTCCGCGATATGTGGTCCTATCGCGATCTGTTCCTTCTCGGCGCCGCTTTCCTGCTCATGGAGACCAAGAGCGTGACCAACTTCGCGCTGTTGTTCGGAACCACGTGGGTGGTGAACTCCCTCGTGTTTGCCGGCGTGCTCCTGGCAGTTCTGGCGGCGGTCGAGGTCGCCCACCGCGTCCGGATTCCGCCCTTCCCGGTGATGTACGCCCTCCTGCTCGGCGGACTCGCGCTGAGCTGGCTGGTACCTGCCAGCTGGCTGCTGGATCGCGACGTTGTGTTGCGTGCTGTACTCGCGACGGCGATCAGTTTCCTGCCGATCTTCGCGGCCAACATCATCTTCGCGAAGCGGTTCGCCGACACCGTCGACGCTCCCTTGGCCTTCGGGACGAACCTGCTCGGCGCGATCGCCGGCGGTTGCCTGGAGTACCTGTCGCTCGTGTTCGGCTACCGGGCGCTGCTCATATTCGCGGGCGTCCTGTACGTCAGTGCGTACGTCGCCATGCCCCGCACCAAACATCGGGTCGAGATCCCCGAACCCGCGGGTCTATCTCGCTAACGGTGTTTCCGGCGGTTTCCATCAGTAGGCCTCGGCTGCTGCCCCGCAAGCTCTTGCAGGTGCGAATCGTGTCGCCGGCGACGCTGCTGCGTTGGCACCGCCAGTTGGTCGCTCGGCAGTGGACCTTGTGGGGCTCAAGAACCTCGATTCGGCCGCCCGGTCCCGCTTCGGCATGATCCTCGAGCCGCTCTTTCGTTCGTCTACGCCGTGTTGCGTGCTGCGCTCTGCCTCGTTGTGCTGCGCGGACGTCGCGAGGCGAGAGCGGTGCGCCGCCGTAGCACTGATGCCTGATTCGACGTGATAGGTCGCACCGTCGGGCAAGGACCGCGTGGCGGCGATCCTCGGGTCTGTGGTGGAGCTTCCGCTCGCCGCTCGGTGCGTGTGGCTGGCCCACCGTGCCCAGGGACATCGCCGAACGTCGGATGGAACTTCTGCTACGGCGGCGCATGGCGCCACCCTGCCGACGGCGGCTGCGGACGTAATGGGGGTTCTCGGCCCGTGATTGGGCCCATCTTGGTTCAGTCTCGGCTTGGAGGGTCGACACACAAGGCTTTCCCAAGGTGCAGAGCGCA
>JAOPWD010000387.1 GCA_025965875.1 Pseudonocardiales bacterium | reverse complement strand
GGCACCACGGGCGTCAGCACCGATGCCGGGCGCGCCGCGTCCGGCGAGGGTTCGGTTGCGGCTGAGCCGGCCGCCGTCGAGGCGGATGCCGATCTGACCGCCATCGAGCCGGGCTTGCCAGCCGTCGAGCCGGGCTTGCAGGAGTCGCCGGTGACCACGGAGATCGAGGCCGAACTCGAGATCAAGGAAGAGGCCCCGCCCGAGGTCATCATCGCCGCGCCGGACGCGGAGACGCCGGCCGACACCGCCGAGAGCTCGGCTGCGGCCGAGGCCGACGCACCAGCGGCCGACGCCCCGGCGCCGTCCGACACCGAGAGCACGGAGAGCTGAATCATGCTCGTCCCACGCAGAGTCAAGCACCGTAAACAGCACCACCCGAGCCGGAAAGGCATGGCCACCGGCGGCACCCAGGTGGCGTTCGGTGAGTACGGCATCCAGGCGCTGGAGCCCGCGTACGTGACGAACCGGCAGATCGAGTCGGCGCGTATCGCGATCAACCGGCGCATCCGCCGTGGCGGCAAGGTCTGGATCAACATCTACCCTGACCGGCCGCTCACCAAGAAGCCCGCCGAGACCCGTATGGGTTCCGGTAAGGGTTCACCGGAGTGGTGGATCGCCAACGTCAAGCCGGGTCGCGTGCTCTTCGAGCTCTCGTTCCCGAACGAGGTCGTCGCCCGTGAGGCCTTGACCCGCGCGATTCACAAGCTGCCGATGAAGTGCCGGATCGTCACGCGGGAAGCGAGTGATTTCTGATGACCTCTACCACCGCTGAAATGCGCGAGCTGCACGACGAGGAGCTCGACACCAGACTGCGCGAGTCCAAGGAAGAGCTGTTCAACCTGCGCTTCCAGATGGCTACCGGGCAGCTGGACAACAATCGGCGACTGCGCACCGTGAAGCACGACATCGCCCGGATCTACACGATCCTGCGTGAGCGTGAGCTCGGCCTCTCGGTCGCCCCAACCGAGGGTGTAACCGCATGAGTGAGACAACGGACGCCGCAACAGTCGAGGAGCGCGACGCGGCCACCGGTCGTCAGTCGCACCGCAAGGTCCGCGAGGGCCTCGTCGTCAGCGACAAGATGGACAAGACCGTCGTCGTCGAGGTCGAGGACCGCGTCAAGCACCCGCTGTACGGCAAGGTCCTCCGCCGCACGAACAAGCTCAAGGTCCACGACGAGACGAACCAGATCGGCGTGGGCGACCGCGTCCTGATCATGGAGACCCGTCCGCAGTCGGCGACCAAGCGCTGGCGTGTGGTCGAGGTCCTCGAGCGCGCGAAGTAAGCACGCGAGGCAAGCAAGCCATGCGGCCACCAAGTTCTGGGAGTAAGCAGTGATTCAGCAGGAGTCGCGACTTCGGGTCGCCGACAACACCGGGGCCAAGGAAATCTTGTGCATCCGGGTGATGGGCGGCTCGGGCCGGCGCTACGCCGGGATCGGCGACATCATCGTCGCCACCGTCAAGGACGCGCTGCCCGGCGCCGGCGTCAAGAAGGGCGACGTCGTCAAGGCGGTCATCGTGCGCACCGTCAAGGAGCGCCGCCGTCCCGACGGCAGCTACATCCGCTTCGACGAGAACGCTGCGGTGCTCATCAAGGCCGACGGTGAGCCGCGAGGCACTCGCATCTTCGGCCCGGTGGGTCGCGAGCTCCGCGACAAGCGGTTCATGAAGATCATTTCTCTGGCACCCGAGGTTTTGTGATGAGCGAGCGCAGCGAGCGAATCCATAGGCACAGCAAGGTTGCTTTTGTCCTTCAGAGGGCAGACGAGCGCAGCGAGGAAGTCCGATGAAGGTCAAGAAGGGCGACGAGGTCGTCGTTATCGCCGGCAAGGACCGCGGCATCAAGGGCAAGGTCATCGCGGCCGACCCGTTGACGAACAAAGTCGTCGTCGAGGGCGTGAACCGCGTCAAGAAGCACACCGCGGTCACGACCACCAACCGCGGTGCGAAGGCAGGCGGCATCGAGCACATCGAGGCGCCGATCAGTGCCAGCAACGTCATGGTGATCGACGACGACGGCCAGGCCACGCGCGTCGGCTACCGGCGTCATGAGGAGAGCGGCCGCAACGTGCGCGTGTCCCGCCGCTCGGGAAAGGATCTGTGATGAGCGCTCGCGCGAAGAGCCAGGAGGTTTCGGCATGACCACGGCTACCGAGGTTCCCGCGCCGCGGCTCAAGGTGCGCTACCGCGAGGAGATCGTGCCGGCGCTGACCGAGCAGTTCTCCTTCGGCAACCCGATGCAGGTCCCCGGGCTCACCAAGATCGTCGTCAACATGGGCGTCGGCCAGGCGGCCAAGGACAGCAAGCTGATGGATGGCGCGGTCCGTGACCTCGCGCTGATCACCGGCCAGAAGCCGCTCGTGCAGAAGGCCCGCAAGTCGATCGCCCAGTTCAAACTGCGCGAGGGCATGCCCATCGGCGCGAAGGTCACCCTGCGCAACGACCGGATGTGGGAGTTCCTCGACCGGCTCCTGTCGCTCGCGCTGCCTCGTATCCGCGACTTCCGTGGCCTGTCCGACCAGCAGTTCGACGGCAACGGCAACTACACGTTCGGCCTGACCGAGCAGTCGGTCTTCCACGAGATCGACCCGGACTCGATCGATCGGCCGCGCGGCATGGACATCACGGTCGTCACGTCCGCGAAGACCGACGACGAGGGACGCGCGCTGCTCACGGCGCTCGGGTTCCCGTTCCGTTCTGGCACGAGAGAGGCCTGAGCAGCATGGCAAAGACAGCACTCGTCATGAAGGCGGCGCGCAAGCCGAAGTTCAAGGTGCGCGGTTACACGCGTTGCCAGCGCTGTGGCCGTTCGCAGGCGGTTTACCAGAAGTTCGGCCTGTGCCGGATCTGCCTGCGCGAAATGGCGCACGCGGGCGAACTGCCGGGCGTCACCAAGTCGTCCTGGTAGTACTCATGTCCGATTCGCAAGCTTCGTCGAAGTAACCAACTTCGCGGCAGGCCTTCGGGAACCGTCGCGAGAAAGAAGTACTGACCATGACCAAGCACCACCCCGCAGACCTCCTTCGTATTCGCTCGCTGTTGGCTGCCAGCTCGCTGGGGCTCGCTGCGATGCTCACTACGGAGGCCCGCTCATGACGATGACCGATCCGATCGCCGACATGCTCACCCGCCTGCGCAACGCGAACTCGGCGTACCACGACGCGGTGGTGATGCCGCACTCGAAGCTCAAGGGCCACATCGCCGAGATCCTCAAGCAGCAGGGCTACATCGCCGGGTTCTCCGTCGCCGACGCCCCCGAGGGCCAGCCCGGCCGGGTGCTCACGGTCGACCTGAAGTACGGGCCGAACCGCGAGCGCAGCATCGCCGGCGTGCGCCGCGTGTCCAAGCCGGGCCTGCGGGTCTACGCCAAGTCCACGGGCCTGCCCCGGGTGCTCGGCGGCCTGGGCACCGCGATCATCTCTACGTCCACCGGCCTGCTGACCGACAAGCAGGCTGCCAAGCGCGGAGTAGGCGGGGAAGTCCTCGCCTATGTCTGGTAGAGGGGCGTCAACATGAGTCGCATTGGCAAGCTGCCGGTTCCCGTACCGGCCGGTGTCGACGTTTCGATCGAGGGCCAGCTGGTCACGGTCAAGGGTCCCAAGGGCACGCTGAACCACACTGTCTCCGAGCCGATCACGGTCGTGCGCGCTGACGACGGCACCATCTCGGTGCAACGCCCCGACGACGAGCGTGTCTCCAAGGCGCTGCACGGTCTGTCGCGCACGCTGATCGCCAACATGGTGACGGGCGTGACCGACGGCTACCAGAAGACGCTCGAGATCGTCGGCACTGGATACCGCGTGGTGGCCAAGGGCAATGACCTCGAGTTCGCGCTCGGGTTCTCGCACCCGGTCAACGTGCCGGCGCCCGAGGGCATCACGTTCCGGGTCGAGGCTCCTACCCGCTTCGCGGTCGAGGGCATCGACAAGCAGAAGGTCGGCGAAGTGGCCGCCAACATCCGCAAGCTGCGCAAGCCCGACCCGTACAAGGGCAAGGGCGTGCGTTACCAGGGCGAGGTAGTTCGTCGTAAGGCTGGAAAGGCCGGTAAGAAGTAATGGGAACCGCAAGCTTGCTACTCACCCCCATCGGGGCCACGTGCATGGATGCGGAGGAGTCGCGATGAGTGCCTCAGCGATTGCCAAGCAGGCCCGTCGGTCGGCGGGAGTCTCGGCCACCCGCCGGGTCGCCAAGGCCCGCCGCCATTTCCGGCTGCGCAAGAAGGTCACCGGCTCGGCCGAGCGGCCGCGCCTGGTCGTCACTCGGTCGTCGCGGCACCTGTACGCGCAGGTCGTCGACGACTCGAAGGGGGTCACCATTGCCTCGGCCTCGACCTACAAGCTGACCGACGGCGACAAGAAGGCGCGGGCCAAGCAGATCGGCGCGCAACTGGCCGAGTCGGCCAAGGCCGCCGGAGTCAGCAAGGTCGTCTTCGACCGCGCCGGCAACACCTACACCGGCCGGGTGGCGGCGTTTGCCGACGCAGCCCGCGAAGCCGGACTGGAGTTCTAGATGAGCAACGCAACTGAAAGGGACAGCTAATGCCCGGACCGCAGCGCGGAGCCCGTACGGGTGGACCGGGCGGTAACGACCGAGCCGGCGGCGGTGGCGAGCGTCGCGATCGTCGCGACGGTCGCGGTGGCGGTGGCCCGTCCGAGAAGAGCACGAACCTCGAGCGGGTCGTCACGATCAACCGCGTCGCCAAAGTGGTCAAGGGCGGCCGGCGGTTCAGCTTCACCGCCCTGGTCGTCGTCGGCGACGGTGACGGCACGGTAGGCGTCGGCTACGGCAAGGCGAAGGAGGTTCCGGCCGCCATCGCCAAGGGTGTCGAGGAGGCCAAGAAGAACTTCTTCAAGGTGCCGCGGATCCAGCAGACCATCCCGCACCCGGTGCAGGGTGAGAAGGCCGCTGGTGTCGTCCTGCTCAAGCCGGCCAGCCCCGGTACCGGCGTCATCGCCGGCGGCCCGGTGCGTGCCGTGCTGGAGTGCGCAGGCATTCACGACGTCCTGTCGAAGTCGCTCGGCTCCGACAACCCGATCAACATCGTGCACGCCACTGTGGCGGCGCTGAAGGAGCTCGTCCGTCCCGAGGAGGTCGCGGCCCGCCGTGGCCTGCCGCTCGAGGACGTTGCTCCGGCCGGCCTGCTGCGTGCCCGTGCCAAGGGAGCCTGACCGATGGCCCGCCTGAAGATCACCCAGACCCGGTCGAAGATCGGCAACAAGTTCAACCAGCGCGAGACGCTGCGGTCGCTTGGTCTCAAGCGGATCCGCGACGTCGTCGTCAAGGAAGACCGCCCGGAGATCCGCGGCATGGTCGCGACCGTCACGCACCTCGTGTCGGTCGAGGAGGTCGAGTAAGTCATGTCAAACGGACCACTGAAGGTTCACCACCTGCGTCCAGCCAAGGGCGCGCACACCAGGAAGACCCGCGTGGGTCGTGGTGAGGGCGGGGCCAGAGGCAAGACGGCCGGTCGCGGCACCAAGGGCACCAAGGCCCGCTACCAGGTGCCGGCCAACTTCGAGGGCGGCCAGATGCCGATCCACATGCGGCTGCCGAAGCTCAAGGGCTTCCGCAACCGCTTCCGGGTCGAGTTCCAGGTCGTCAACGTGGCGAAGCTGTCCGAGCTGTTCCCCGACGGCGGCGCCATCGGCCCGGACGATCTCGTGTCAGCCGGTGCCGTCCGCAAGGGCGAGCTGGTCAAGGTGCTCGGGAACGGCGATCTCAGCGTCAAGCTCGACGTCACGGCGAACGCATTCTCCGACTCCGCCCGCGAGAAGATCGTCGCGGCCGGTGGCTCGGTAACCCAACTGTAAGCAGGGCAGTACGGCGGGGCCGGGCATTGCCTGGTCCCGCTGACGCATAATCGAGCTTCCCGGGCGGCTGTTAGCCTGGCTGGGTTCGTCCCATTTTCCGAGGCTTCATCGGTCGGCTGGTTTAGCCGTAGCCGGCGACCGCAGCAGGAGGATCCGTGTTCCGCGCATTCGCATCGGCGTTCCGCACGCCTGACCTGCGCAAGAAGCTGCTGTTCACGCTCGCGATGATCGCGCTGTACCGCCTCGGCGCCTCGATCCCCACGCCAAACACGAACACCACAGCGATCAACAGCTGTATCAAGGACGCCGCCAACGGCGCCAACGCCAACGTCTACTCGCTGATCAACCTGTTCTCTGGCGGCGCGCTGCTGCGGTTGTCCGCATTCGCGCTGGGCATCATGCCCTACATCACCGCGAGCATCATCATTCAGCTGCTCGTCGTGGTCATCCCACGATTCGAGCAGTTGAAGAAGGAGGGCCAGTCCGGCCAGCAGAAGCTCACCCAGTACAGCCGGTACCTGACCATCGGGCTGGGCATCCTGCAGTCGACGGGCTTCATCGCCCTGGCGCGCTCCGGTCAGCTGTTCCCGCAGTGCGACCCGGCCACTCACTCCATCCTCTACAAGCAAGACATCTTCACGCTGTCGACGATGGTGCTGTGCATGACCGCCGGCACCGCCGTCATCATGTGGCTCGGTGAAATGATCACCGACCGCGGCGTCGGCAACGGCATGAGCGTGCTGATGTTCACCTCGATCGCGGCCCGCATCCCGAACGAGGGCCAGACCATCCTGCAGAACGCGGGCGGCTTCGTCTTCACCCTGATCTGCGCGTTGGGCCTGGCGATCATCGTCGCGGTGGTCTTCGTCGAACAGGCACAGCGGCGCATACCGGTGCAATACGCGAAACGGATGGTGGGCCGAAGGCAGTACGGCGGCACATCGACCTACCTGCCGCTGAAGGTGAACCAGGCAGGCGTCATCCCGGTCATCTTTGCCTCGTCGCTGCTCTATATCCCCCAGCTGATAAGTCAGCTGACGGGCAACTCTGCCCAAACCGGCGTGCTGCAGAAGTTCGTGAACAGTTATCTGATCAACCAGCAGTCGTGGGTCTATATCCTCGTCTACTTCTCGCTGATCATCTTCTTCACGTATTTCTACGTCGGCATCACCTTCGACCCGGTCGAGCGCGCCGACGACATGAAGAAGTACGGCGGATTCATCCCCGGAATCAGACCGGGACGACCCACCGCCGAGTATCTGCAGTTCGTGCTGTCGCGAATCACGCTGCCCGGCTCGCTGTACCTTGGCATCGTGGCGATCCTGCCCAACTTCTTCTTCTCCATCACCAGCGGCAACAACCAGAACTTCCCATTCGGCGGCACCGCCGTACTGATCATGGTCGGCGTGGGCCTCGATACCGTGAAACAGATCGAGAGCCAGCTCATGCAGCGCAACTACGAAGGGTTCCTGCGCTAACTCAGCGCATCAACACGAAGGGTTGTTGCGGTAGATGAGACTCGTCCTCGTCGGGCCGCCTGGGGCAGGCAAGGGGACCCAGGCGGAGTTCATTGCCGAACACTTCCGGATCCCCAAGATCTCGACCGGCGACATCTTCCGGGCGAACGTGTCCGGTGGCACCGAACTGGGCCGGGCCGCCAAGAAGTACATGGATGCCGGTGACCTGGTGCCCGACGAGGTCACCAACGCGATGGTGCGCGACCGGCTGGCCGAGGCCGACGCCGTGGACGGCTTTCTGCTCGACGGTTTCCCGCGCAATGTCGCCCAGGCCGCCGTGCTCGACGGCATCCTCGACGCCATCGGCTCGACGCTGAGTGTCGTGCTCGACCTCGACGTCGACCACGACGAGGTCGTGCGGCGCCTGTCCGGCCGGCGCACCTGCAAGAACTGCGGCCACGTCTGGCACCTGGAGTTCGATCCGCCCTCGACCGAAAACGTGTGTGACAAGTGCGGCGGCGAGCTCTATCACCGCGACGACGACCACCCGGAGACCGTGCGGCACCGCCTCGAGGTCTACGCCGAGCAGACTGCCCCGTTGGTGGAGTTCTACGCCGAGCGCGCCCAACTGGTCGTCATCAACGCGCTCGGCACCGTCGAGGACGTCACGGAGCGGGCAATCGACACGCTTACCCCGTTCGCCGGCTGATGCGCGCGACTCCCGAGCGGATCCAGCTCAAGACCCGCGAGCAGATCGGCCTCATGCGCGAGGCCGGGCTGGTCGTCGCCCGCGCGCTGGGCGAGATGCGCGCCGCGGTCGCTCCGGGCGTAACCACCGCCGACCTCGACGAGATCGCGCGGGGCGTGCTGCGTGACGCGGGCGCCAAGCCGTCGTTCCTCGGCTACCACGGCTATCCGGCCGTCATCTGCTCGTCTCGCAACGACAAGGTGGTGCACGGCATCCCGACCGCCGCCGAGATCCTCGCCGACGGCGACATCATCTCCATCGACTTCGGCGCCATCGTCGACGGCTGGCACGGCGACGCGGCCATCACCGCGCTCGTCGGTGACGTCGCGCCCGACGTGGTGGCGCTGTCACAAGCGTGCGAGGCGTCGATGTGGGACGGGCTGGCGGCGGCGCGCGTCAACGGCCGGCTGACCGACATCTCTCACGCCGTCGAGACGTCCGTGCGCAAGTCAGGCAAGTACGGCATCGTGACCGGCTACGGGGGGCACGGCATCGGCTCGGAGATGCACATGGCGCCGCACATCCTCAACCACGGCCGGCCGGGCAAGGGCCCGCGGCTGCTGCCCGGGATGGCGCTGGCCATCGAGCCGATGATCACGCTCGGCCGGCGCAACACGGAGGAACTCGACGACGGCTGGACGGTCAGCACCGTCGACGGCTCGTGGGCCGCGCACTGGGAGCACACCGTCGCGCTGCTCGATGACGGTCCGTGGGTCCTCACCGCCGAGGACGGCGGCCGCGCCGAACTGGCCCAGCGCGGCATCACAGTGTCCGCCGCCGCGTAGCAGCGCCCCGCAACGGGTCAGGTGGTCGCTGCGGGGTAGGTGATTGTCTTCAGGACCTCGGCTGGGGCGCCGGCGGCGATGGAGAACGGCGGGATGTCGTCGATGACGACGGAGTTCGCGCCGATCACGCTGCGCCGCCCGATGGTGACGCCGCTCGTCACCACCACGTTCGCGCCCAGCCAGACGTTGTCACCGATCGTCGTCGGACCCTTCGCAGTGAAGCCCTGCCACGGGACGGGTCGGTGGGGATCGTCGAAGCGGTGGTTCGCGTCGGTGACCAGGCAGCCGTTGGCCAGCATCGAATGCTCGCCGATCTCCACCCGCTCCACTGCGGCGACCATGACGTTGAGGTTCAACATCGTCCCACCGCCGATCGCGATCCGGCCGGTGTCCGACGTCAGCCAGACACCGGGCTCGAAGACCGCGTGCGGGCCGATCGACAGCCGTCCCTCGCGCAGCATCTCCAGGACGTTGCCGTGCAGCGGGCCGCGGGCGAAAGCCTGGCGCCGGGCCAACTCGGCGTGCAACCACAATCGGTTCCACGGCAGGCGAGAGCGCTGGTACCAGCGCCACTTCTGCAGCCACAGCACAATCGCCGCGCGATCGAGTTGGCGGAGGGGGGATAAGTCGGCGCCCATGTCGCGACGCTAGCCTGACGTGCCGCATCACCACCCCATTGGAGACCATCCATGACCTACCCGCCGAATGGCCCGCAGTACGGCAATCCGGACCCCGGGCCCGGCTACGCACACCCCAGCACCGAGACGCAGGCCATCCCGCGCGCCGTGCTGCCTCACGACGGCGCCCCGCAGGGCCCGCCACCGGGACCACCGCAGGGTCCGCCGCCCGGGTACGCCGGCCCGCAGCCCGGATATCCGCCGGCCGGGTATGCGCCGCCGCGCCCGCCGATGCCACGGGTCATGATCGCCATCTGGACCCTGGCCGCTCTCAGCGTCGCGGGTGTCGTGCTGGGTCTGTCGCTCAAGGAGCACAACGTCAACGCCTGGCGCAACGTGCACGCCTGGGGCGCCGTCGCCATCATCGGTGCCGTGCTGACCGCGGCCCCGGCGTTCGGCGCGGCTGCCCACGTCAGTGCGGTGCGCTGCTGGCAGGTTGCCGTAGCGGGAGCCGGCGCGCTGGGCTTCTTCTGGGTCCTGTTCGTGCTGCCCAGCGTCGGCTCGAACACCACGCTGCTGGCCACCGTCGGTGTCGTCGCTGGCATCGCCGCGGCCTGGATCGCGCCCGGCAAGCCGGCAACCGACACGTCCGACGCGCCGACCTGGTGACCGGGGACCCGTTCGCCGCTGTACCGACCACCCGGCGGCTGTGGGCGGCGGCGGTGCTGTGCGCGCTGGCCCTGGGCATGGCCTGGTCCTACTCGGTTGCGGCCAAGGAAGCTGCGATCCGGCTGTTCGTCGTCGCGGCCGTCCTGGGCCTGCTCGTCGCGGCATGGCGGCCCCGCACCCCAGCCACCCGGCGACTCGCCCGCATCGCCACGGTGGCGCTCGCGATCGCGTTGGCACTCGCCCTGGGCCACAGCAGCCGCCAGGTCATGTTCCCGCTGGCCGTCGCGTTGGTCCTGGCCGCGCCGCCGGCCTGGGGTAGCCGCGCCCCTGTGAGATAGGGCGTTTTTGGCATCTATCCACGGGGATGGGTAGACTGGACGACTGGCGCCTGCCGCCGATCTCTCATGTCCGCTTTGGCCGTGGATCGGAGATGCGGATCCTCAGGGCGGCGCCTGGTTTCGGTACATAGTAGCTACGAAATGTGGAGGATATGCCCAAGAAAGACGGGGCCATCGAGGTCGAAGGCCGCGTGGTCGAGCCACTACCCAACGCAATGTTCCGTGTGGAACTGAGCAACGGACACAAGGTGCTCGCTCACATCAGCGGCAAAATGCGTCAGCACTACATCCGCATCCTCCCGGAGGACCGGGTCGTCGTGGAACTGTCGCCATACGACCTCACCCGCGGGCGCATCGTCTACCGCTACAAGTAGCCGCAACCGCTTTTGTTCGTTACCGCCACCAAGAAGGGCCGGCCGTGAAGGTCAAGCCGAGCGTCAAGCCGATCTGCGACAAGTGCAAGGTAATCCGTCGCCACGGTCGGGTCATGGTCATCTGCGAGAACCTGCGCCACAAGCAGCGCCAGGGCTGAGCAACTGCCCATCTAAGCGCAACCCAACCCACCGAGCGAAGCGCCGCGACGCCAAGCAGTGGGCCACGTCCGGGCGAAGGCCGGACCTCACCCAGGGCGGGTGAGAACGGGTGCGCAGCAAACCTTCGATGAACAGAACCAGGAGAACCGCCCGCATGGCAAGACTTGCCGGCGTCGACCTCCCCCGCGAAAAGCGGATGGAGATCGCGCTCACCTACATCTACGGAGTAGGCCGTACCCGCGCCAAGCAGACCCTCGCAGCCACGGGCGTCAGCCCCGACCTGCGGGCTCGCGACCTGAGCGACGACGACGTCGTCGCCCTGCGCGAGTACCTCGACGCCAACTACAAGATCGAGGGTGACCTCCGCCGCGAGGTTGCCGCCGACATCCGCCGCAAGGTCGAGATCGGCTGTTACCAGGGCATCCGGCACCGCCGGGGCCTGCCTGTTCACGGCCAGCGCACCAAGACCAACGCCCGTACCCGCAAGGGCCCCAAGAAGACCATCGCCGGCAAGAAGAAGGCAGGTAAGAAGTAATGCCTGGACAGGCTCGCAAGGCCGGCGCCAAGAAGGTACGGCGCAAGGAAAAGAAGAACATCTCGCACGGCCACGCGCACATCAAGAGCACGTTCAACAACACGATCGTGTCGATCACCGATCCCGCGGGCAATGTGATCAGCTGGGCCTCAGCCGGCCACGTCGGCTTCAAGGGCTCGCGTAAGTCGACGCCGTTCGCGGCTCAGATGGCTGCCGAGAGTGCCGCCCGCAAGGCGCAGGAGCACGGCCTGAAGAAGGTCGACGTCTTCGTCAAGGGCCCCGGCTCCGGTCGCGAGACTGCGATCCGCTCGCTGCAGGCGACCGGCCTCGAGGTCGGCACCATCTCTGACGTCACCCCGCAGCCGCACAACGGCTGCCGTCCCCCCAAGCGCCGGCGGGTCTGATGAGTGACGCTTGCGGAACGAACGAAGGAATCTAGTCATGGCTCGCTACACCGGACCTGCCACGCGCATCTCGCGCCGGCTCAACGTCGACCTGGTCGGCGGCGACAGCTCCTTCGAGCGTCGCCCCTACCCGCCCGGCCAGCACGGCCGGGCGCGCATCAAGCAGAGCGAATACCTCCTGCAGTTGCAGGAGAAGCAGAAGGCCAAGTACAGCTACGGCGTGCTGGAGAAGCAGTTCCGCCGTTACTACGAGGAGGCAGTGCGTCGCCACGGCAAGACCGGTGACAACCTGCTGCAGATCCTCGAGTCGCGCCTGGACAACGTCGTCTACCGCGCCGGCCTGGCGCGTACCCGGCGTGCGTCGCGTCAGCTCGTCAGCCACGGACACTTCGTGGTCAACGGCCAGAAGGTAAACGTGCCGAGCTACCGCGTCAGCCAGCACGACATCATCGACGTGCGGCCGAAGTCTTTGGAGACCACGCCGTTCCTGATCGCCAAGGAGACGCTGGGCGATCGTCCCGTACCTGGATGGCTGCAGCTCGTGCCGTCCCGGATGCGGGTTCTTGTGCACCACCTCCCGGAGCGGGCCCAGATCGACATCCCGGTCCAGGAGCAGTTGATCGTCGAGTTGTACTCGAAGAACTAGCACCACCAGCAAGTCCAGTCAGTGGGCGTCATATAGCGGTCGCCCCACGACCCAACAAGGAGCACTACTGTGCTGATCTCTCAGCGCCCCTCGCTCAGCGAAGAAGTTATCGCTGACAACCGATCACGATTCATCATCGAACCGCTCGAGCCCGGCTTCGGCTACACGCTCGGCAACTCCCTGCGGCGCACGCTGCTCTCGTCCATCCCGGGCGCGGCCGTCACCAGCATCCGCATCGACGGCGTGCTGCACGAGTTCACGACCGTCGAGGGCGTCAAGGAAGACGTCACCGACATCATCCTGAACCTCAAGGAACTGGTCGTCAGCTCCGAGAGTGACGAGCCCGTCGTCATGTACCTGCGCAAGCAGGGTCCGGGTGAGGTCACCGCGGCCGACATCGCGCCGCCGGCCGGCGTCATCGTGCACAACCCCGACCTGAAGATCGCCACGATCAACAAGAAGGGCCGGCTCGAGATCGAGCTGATCGTCGAGCGCGGGCGTGGCTACGTCACCGCCGTGCAGAACAAGCAGCCCGGCCAGGAGATCGGCCGCATCCCGGTCGACTCCATCTACTCACCGGTGCTCAAGGTCACCTATGGCGTCGAGGCGACTCGCGTCGAGCAGCGCACCGACTTCGACCGGCTCGTGGTCGACGTCGAGACGAAGAACTCGATCACCCCGCGTGACGCGGTCGCCAGTGCCGGGCACACCCTCGTCGAACTGTTCGGCCTGTTCCGTGAGCTGAACGAGGAATCCGAGGGCATCGACGTCGGCCCGTCGCCGGCCGAGGTCGCCGACATCGCCGCCTTCTCGATGCCGATCGAGGAGCTCGACCTCACGGTCCGGTCCTACAACTGCCTCAAGCGCGAGGGCATCCACACCGTGGGTGAGCTCGTCGGGCGCAGCGAGGCCGACCTGCTCGACATCCGCAACTTCGGGTCGAAGTCCATCGACGAGGTGAAGGTCAAGCTGGCCGGCCTGGCTCTGCAGCTCAAGGACAGCCCGCCTGGGTTCGAGCTGCCGACGACGGTCGATTCCTACGGTGACGACGACTTCGACGGTGGCGACACCGACTTCGCCGAGACCGAGCAGCTCTAACAGTCCCCGACCACCGTCCGACCTCCGTGCCGGACGACCTTGAGGAGCACGACATGCCTACGCCCACGAAGGGCCCGCGCCTCGGTGGCGGCCCCGCGCACGAGCGGCTGATGCTCGCGAACCTTGCGGCATCACTGTTCGAGCACGACCGCATCACCACCACCGTGGCCAAGGCGAAGCGGCTGCGCCCGCTGGCCGAGAAGCTGATCACGTTCGCCAAGCGCGGTGATCTGCATGCCCGTCGCCAGGTCATGAGCGTCATCCGTGACAAGGACGTCGTGCACAAGCTGTTCGCCGACATCGGTCCGAAGATGGCCGAGCGGCCGGGTGGTTACACCCGGATCGTCAAGGTCGGCCCGCGCAAGGGCGACAACGCCCCGATGGCGGTGATCGAGATAGTCGAGGAGTTCTCGGCCGCGACGTCGGTCGTCAAGGAGGCCGAGAAGGCGCGCGGCACGAAGTCTGCGCCGAAGAAGGCGCCGACCGGACGCACCAAGGAAATCGCGAAGGACGCCGCGGACGAGTCCGAGACGGCCGCTTCGGTCCTGGCTGCCGACGAGGCGTCCAACGACGCGGGCGAGGACGAGGGTGGCCTGGCTGCCATCGGCCTCGAGGAGGCCGACGTGGACGAGGCAGCAGAGGTCACCGAAGACCCCGAGGCCGGCGCCGAGCTCAGCGCGGCTCCGGAGGACGACGACTCCGAGACGAAGTAACCGGACACACTCGTCGAGTGACGGATCTAGCGGATGAGTGACGGAGAAATCGCCGTCTCTGATCTTGCGGATGCGTCACTCGACGTGTTTGCGGCGCACGCGCACGAGCAGCCGCTCGTCCGCGTGCGCCTCGACGTTTCCTACGACGGGACGGACTTCTCCGGCTGGGCCGTGCAGCCGGGCCAGCGCACCGTCCAGGGCGTTTTGCAGGACGCGCTGAGCACCGCGCTGCGGGTGCCGCCGCTCACGCTGACCGTCGCCGGCCGTACGGATGCCGGTGTGCACGCCACCGGGCAGGTTGCCCATGGCGACCTGCCCGCCGACGTGTGGGCCGGGGCCAGCGGCCGGCTGGTGCACAAGCTCTCGGGCATCCTGCCGCGCGATGTCCGGGTGGCGGCGGTGACGCAGGTCCCGGACACGTTCGACGCCCGCTTCGGTGCGCTGTGGCGGCGCTACGTGTACCGGATCTCCGATGCCGAGGGCGGGATCGAGCCGCTGCAGCGCCGGCAGGTCCTGGCCTGGCGCCGTCCCCTCGATGTGGCGGCCATGTCGGCTGCGGCGGCTCCGCTCGTCGGCCTGCACGACTTCGTGGCCTTTTGCCGGCGGCGTGCGGGCGCCAGCACCATTCGGACCCTGGAGTCCCTCGACATCACCCGCACTGAAGGCGAGATCGTGTGCACCGTCCAGGCCGACGCGTTCTGCCGTTCGATGGTGCGCTCGCTCGTCGGCGCGCTGATCGCGGTCGGCGAGGGGCGTCGCCCCGTCGAATGGCCCGCCGAGCTGCTCTCTTACGACACGCGATGCGACGACGTCGGAGTCGCGCCGGCTCATGGCCTCACCCTCGTCGAGGTGCGCTACCCGCCGGATGACCAGCTACACCTCCGGGCCGCACAGGCCCGCGCCCGACGCGGCTAGGGCGCGGCAGATGGCGCCAGCCCGATCTTCCTGCGCATGCGGCACCCATCGCGGACCTGGCGCAGGAAGATCGCTCGCG
>JAOPWD010000361.1 GCA_025965875.1 Pseudonocardiales bacterium | reverse complement strand
GGCCCTCAGCTGACGCCGGCACAGGTCGCCGAAGCCGCGGCCGCAATTGCGGAACTCAACAGCAATCCCACTTCGACGGAGCGGACCCCATGAGCGCGACCGACAGCCCGACCAAGGTCCTGGTTTCTGGTTCCGCGGGCTTTATCGGCGGCTACATCTGCGAGGAACTGCTGGGGCGCGGGTACGCAGTCGTCGGCATCGACAACTACTCGAAGTACGGCAAGGTGATCAAGTCCTATGACGATCACCCGAACTACCGTTTCGTCGAGGGCGATGCCCGCGACGTGCCACTGATGACAGAGCTGCTGTCCGACTGCGATCACTTCATCGCCGGCGCCGCGCTGATCGGCGGTATCTCCTACTTCCATGCCTACGCCTATGACCTGCTGGCCACGAACGAACGGATCATGGCCTCTCAGTGCGACGCCGCGATCGCCGCGCACCGCGCCGGCAGGTTGAAAAAGGTCACCTATCTGTCGAGCTCGATGGTCTTCGAATCCACCGACCACTGGCCGTCGGCCGAAGGCGATGAGCGCAAGATCCCCCCGCCACTGTCGTCCTACGGCTTCCAGAAGCTTGCGGTGGAGTACTTCGCCAAGGCCGCCTGGGATCAATACGGTCTGCCGTACACCATCGTCCGGCCGTTCAACTGTGTCGGTATCGGCGAGGGACGTGCGCTCGGCGACGTGGAGATCGAGTCAGGCAATGTCAAGCTGGCGATGAGTCACGTCGTTCCGGACCTGGTGCAGAAAATCGTCAAGGGGCAGGATCCGCTGCACATCCTCGGCGAGGGCAACCAGATCCGGCACTACACGTACGGCGGCGATCTGGCCAAGGGCATCGTGGCCTGCATGGAGGCCGACGCCGCACACAACGAGGACTTCAACATCTCCACCGCTGAGGCCACGAGTGTCCGGCACCTGGCCGAGGTCATCTGGAAGAAGATCAACGGCGACGCCCCGCTGAACCTCGTGTGCGAC
Source organism: Pseudonocardiales bacterium (assembly GCA_025965875.1). Classification (GTDB taxonomy): domain Bacteria; phylum Actinomycetota; class Actinomycetes; order Mycobacteriales; family Jatrophihabitantaceae; genus QHCC01. The sequence goes on along the minus strand of JAOPWD010000361.1, from coordinate 3,325 downwards.
CCGGCATACGAGTACGACGTGCAGAAGCGGGTACCCGCGGTCGACAAGGCCAAGGAGGTGCTCGGTTTCGAGGCACTCACCTCGCTGGACCAGATGCTCGACGAAGTAATCCCCTGGGTTACCGACGCCGTAAAGGACGGGCGGATCTGACCGGCGGGCCGAGTATCGACGACCGGTTGCCGCCCGACGATCCCGGTGAGGCCGAAGTCCTCGAGCCGCCGACCGAGTATTCCGTCCGGCGCTCCCGGCTCACACTTGCCTGCTCGGTACTCGTCGTCGTACTGGTCACGGCCTACCGGCTCAAATCGCTGAGCATTGCGCGCTACCCCGGCCACGCCGACCCGGCGTTCTACTACTACGTCGCGCAGAACCTGGCCACCGGCCGAGGCGCGTCGGTGGATTACGTCTGGCAATTCCTCGGCGGCTTTCCACCATTGCATCACTACGCATTCGACTATTGGCTGCCCGGCCCGCCCCTGCTGATGGCGGCGGCACTGCGGGTGCACCACAGCCTGTCCGCCGCCCTTGCTGTCAGTGTGGCCATGTCGGTCGTGCTCGCGATCGCAACCTTCATGCTCGCCCGGCAGTTGAGTCGCTCATGGTGGGTGCCTCCGGTGGCAATGGCAATCGTCGTTCTGCAACCGAACGTCTCACACGCCACCGTGCAGTCCGAAGCCGGGATCTATCTCGCCGCCTTCGGCGTGTTGGCGATGTGTGCTGCGGTCGGCGCACGCCAGCGCCCCTGGCTGTGGCTGGTCGCCGGTGCCCTAGGCGGCCTCGCGAACCTGTCCCGCAGTGAGGGCCTGCTGCTCGTCCTCGTGATGGCGCTGGCTGCGATCGGCTCGTCGGAGAGCGGCCGTCGGGTACGCAGTCTGCTGAGCCTGGCGGCGGGCTACCTGGTGGTGATGGCCCCGCTCTTCGTGGTCAACGTGCAGCGCCTGGGCTCTCCGCTACCGCGGACGACCTCATTGTCGCCGTTCATCAACCGGTTCGAGGACATCTATGCGCTGCACGTGCATGCCTCGGTGGGGGCGTTATTCGCCGGAGGCATCGACCGGTTCGTCCTGGACCGTCTGGCCGCTCTGCAGATTCATCTGGGCTCACTGTTCGAGGCGTTCGCGGCGATTGACGCGGTGCTGGTGATCCTGCTCGTCGGCCGCGCGATGCAACTCGCCGGCCCCGTTGTGGTGGGTCCGCCCGCCACCTGGTCGCGGCGTGCCGCGAACTCTGCCTGGTTCGTGCCGGTCGGCTTCGCCGTCGCGGTGTTCGGGTTCTGGGCCTTGATCGCGCCACGGATCTCCAGCGGTGGAGCGCTGTCGAAAAGCCTGGCCACGGTGCTGCCCGTGCTCGTCATCGCGGCACTCATCCAGCTTGACCGGCTGACGGTGCCCGGCCGGGCCAAGCTGGTCGTCTGCGTGTTGCTTGTTCTGGTGCCTGCCACCAGCGTTGCGACCATCACGGTCTTTGACCTGCACTTCAACAACCGCAAGGGCGCCGCGGCGGCCAAGATGAGGCCCATGCTGCAGGCCGAGCAAAAATGCCTGGATCGCCCGGTGGTTCTGATGACCCGCAATCCGTGGGAGATCACTCAGGCGACCGGCTTTCCGACCGTACAGATCCCGAACGGTCCGCTGTCGGACATCCTTCGCGTCGCCGCCAAGTACCACGCGACAGATATCGAGCTGAACGCCACCCGGCCGGCCCTCGGCGACCGGACGCAGTTGCTGGCCAGCCGCGTGCTCACGCGGACCAAGCATTTCCCGCTGCGGCAGGTGTACCGGATCACCGCGGACGTCGGCACGCCCACCTGCTGACTGCTCAGCGCGTGGCCGGAGTCGCCACCATGAACGCCTGAGCTCCCAGAATTCGCCACGCCAGCGGCAGCTTGAGGTAGAGCCGTACCAGCGAGGGCCAACTCGGCAGCCGGCTCTTGGTCGAGTACGGCAGGAAGCGTGGGATGCACTTCTCGACGTCGAACCCAGTGGCGGCAAAGGCCTCTGCCAGCGCGCGATCGTCGATTGGCGTGATGTGGTCGAAGAACTGCCAGTAGTCGCGTCCACAGAAACGGACGTTGGGTTGCAGCACGAGCAGGCGGCCGGTCGGCTTCAGCACCCGCCTCGCTTCGACCAGGGTCGTCAGGATGACGTCGCGCGTGATGTGTTCGAAGAAGTTGCTCACGAAAACGATGTCGATCGAGCCGTCATCGATGCCCTCGAGGCAGTCCGAGCGCAGGACCAGCGCCTGCACGCCGGGCGCGGCACGACGTTGCACGTCGGGATTCAGATCGACGGCGATCCGCCGTCCCGCGACGATGTTGTTGATGAACTCGCAATGGCCGGCCGCGAGGTCGAGAACGGTCCCATCGCGCGGAACCCACTTCTGGAAGAAGTCGGTGCACAGGACCTCCCAGATGTCCTGGCGCTGCTCGGACTCGACGCCAAATCGGTTCGTGTACAGGGTCTCCAGTCCGTCCGACTCGAGTTCCATGGTCACTCCTCATCCTTTGGTGGGACCCCGCAGGACGGGGAGCGGGCGCAGGCGGCGCGGCCCGTGCTCAGGCCGAGACGACCTCCGCGTCGGCCTCGGTGATCCTACGAGAGGCCGACCTGTCCGGCGTTGCCCCGTCGTCGGACACCCCTTCGGCGTCGGACGGCTCGCCATCGTCGGCGCGGCCGACCCAGATCAGGTACAGCGCACCCATCGCCAGGACGAATGCCGCTGCCGCTCCCAGTGCGGCCGACTTGCTGATCGCCCCCGGCGGCGGTACGTGCAGCGCGATCTGCGGAGTGGCCACGCCATACAGCCACAGTGCGAACACGGACTGCCCGGCGACCAACGCGATGCACAGCCTCGGCGCGAACGTGTACCAGCCCACGACACCAAGAGCAAAGCCGCACAACTCCATGAAGTACGAACCCTGAACATTGGTGGTGGTACCCGGACCGAACAGGATCATCGCCCAGATCAGATAGTTCACGAGCAGACAGACGATGCCGAGCAGACCGATGCGCAGGTACTCGGGGCGCGGTTCGCCGTTTGGACGTAGGCGCAACCGCAACCATTGCACGAGCAGCAGCACCGGACCCAACGCCATCAAGCTGAGCGCGGGAATCAGGTAGTGAAATTCCGACACGATGACCTGATAGCGCGTGACCCTTGCATCCGGCGCACCGGCGAGCGAGTCACGCAGGGCAGCTAGCACTTCGCCCGGATAGCGCAGCGTGTCGCGGAACGGGGTGGCGAGATTGCTCAGCTTGTTCGACAAAACCTCATGCGGCCCGGCTCGCTTATAGGCGTTGATCAAATACTCGGTCAAGGGGGTGGG
>JAOPWD010000341.1 GCA_025965875.1 Pseudonocardiales bacterium | reverse complement strand
GGCCGGTCGCCTGCACATGCTCGGCATCATGCACGGCGGAATCGTGGACGCCCATTACGGCTCCGGGGTCTCGTTCCGCGACCCGGACGGCATCGCGCTCGAGTTCTTCGCGCCACCCGCCTGATGTCTCGGCCCGAACAGTTCCAACTGTCAAACGCGGGCTTTTGTTGCCTGTGTCCAGCACGGAGATCTCGACGACAGGCGTCGGACTCACAACAGATAGGGAGCAACGGAAATGTCACTGTTCATGGACGTGCACAACATCGAGGGAGGAGTGTCGGCGGCTGACGTCGCCGGTGCTCACCAGGCCGATCTCGCCACCCAAGGGCCGCACGGCGTCAACTACCTGCGCTACTGGGTGGACGAGCAGGCGGGCAAGATCTTCTGCCTGGTCGAGGCGCCCGACGCGGAGGCCGCGAACACGGTGCACCGCGAGGCCCACGGGCTCGTCGCCGACGAGATCTATCCCGTCAGCGAACACGCCTAGGAGTCCGACGTCCCTGCTGGGGAAACCCGGCCCGGCACTCGTTGATCAACTCACGTTCGATGCGCGGAGTAGGACCAAACCGCGCAGCAGACGTGAGTTGATCAAGCTCAGACCGCGTCAGCGTGCCCGCCAGGTCCCACCGTCCTAGGTGCGCGGAGCGTGCCCAGCTGAATTCGCACCGCAGCAGGCCGGCGCGTGCTGGAGTGCGGATCCGTCGCGTCGGCCGGCCGCCCTAGTCCAAGAACCGCGCCAGCATCGGCAGTAGCAGGTCGGCGCGCCTGGTCACCTGCATGTGCGTCGTGTCGGGCAGCACGGCGAGCTGCGAATTGGGAATCAGCTTCTGCATCAGTGCACCATGCTCGATCGTGGTGAAGTCGCGGTCGCCGAGGACGAGCAGGACGGGCGCGGTGAGGCCGGCCAGCTGTTCGTCCGACCAGCCGCGTAGATCCGCGCTCGACTGCGAGAGCATCGCGAGGAACTCAGTGAAGTGCTCCGGATGCGGCGAGAGCCGCTCGTAGGCCTGCTTGAAGTCGGCGAAGTCCTGCTGGGTCGGCATCCTTGTCGACGTGGCCATCTTGGCCGGGTCGGTGAGATCCTCGTGCATCCCGTCCGGCCGTACGGAGGCTGAGGCCGCCACCAGCGAGCGCACCCGGTCCGGGTGGTTCACGCCGAGCTCCAGGGCAACACCCGCGCCCATGCTGTGCCCGAAGACGTGGGCTCGGTCGATCCCCAACTCGTCCAGGAGCGCCACGACGTCGCCGGCCAGCGCCGCGGGTGTGATCGGGCGGTCGATGTCACCGGTGCGGCCGTGCCCCTGCATCTCGACGCCGATGATCTGGTGTCTGGCGGACAGGGTCGGGATCACAGGCGCAAAGCTCAGCTCGATCGTGAGCATTCCGCCGTGCAACACCACGAGCGGCGAGCCCTCGCCGTGTATCTCGTAGTACATGTGCAGACCGTTGACGTCGGCGTACCCGCTCTGGCTAGGCGCGTGCGCCTCTGTCTCGGCATGCATGAGCAGTCACCTTGCCGCGTCACGCCCCGACATCGCAAGGGCGAAACCGCTATCACATAACCGGCCTAGACCGTCTATGTCGGACGGCTTGGTCGACGAGAACGTGTATCGCCTGAGCAAAGTGGGGAGAACCCTGCGTGCGGCGGGTAGGTAAGGCGCACAGAGATCAACCGCGAAACTCGGGGAGTGCTGATGGCTTCGGTGATTGAGTGGGTGAACGCCGGAAGACGGCGCAGCACCGTGCCACACCCGTGATCGAGATCCGTCGTCACGTCGAGACGGATTGGCCGATCGAGCAGGTGGCGATGTACCTCTGCGACTTCACGACTACTGCCTCATGGCATCCGCACACCATCGGCTGTTCCCGGCTGGACTCCGGCCCGCTGAGCATTGGCAGTGAGTTCAGCGTTCGGCGGTCGGGAGTCATGCGCGCGTCGAGTCGCTACCGTGTGACTGACCTTCACCATGGACGCTCGATCACGCTGCGCAGCCGCACCAGGGCCGCCGAACTCACCGACACCATGACCTTCGACGTGCTCGCCTCGGGCGGGACAGCTGTCACCTATACGACCAGGGCAAGCTTCAAGGGCCTGGCCAGAGCAGGTGAATCAGTCCTGCGCAGCCTGCTCAACAGGGTCGGTGATGACGGCGCGGCCGGGATGGCCCACATACTGGCTCATCTCGACGCCTCGACCCACGCCGTCGTCTGAGTGACGCCAACCCGCATACGTCAGCAAGGATTTTTCGGATGCTCCGCCGTCACGTTGCTGCACTAGTCGAGTAGCCGACCAGATTCGAGCTGAGTTGCCAGTCGATGTGTGGTTTGTCACCTACTGGGCGGCCTGTAGAGACGAGGTCCTGACGCGGGTAGGCCACGAGGATCCATCGCCTCAGTAAGGAGTTCTGATGACCTCGGTCACCGAATCCGTGGACGTCGACGTCGACATCTCGACCGCTTACAACCAATGGACCCAGTTCGAATCCTTTCCCGAGTTCATGAACGGCGTCGAATCGATCCGCCAGGTCGATGACACCCGCACGCATTGGCGGACGTCGATCGGCGGCGTGGAACGCGAGTTCGACACAGAGATCACCGAGCAGCACCCCGACGAGCGAGTCGCGTGGAAGAGCACGGATGGCACGTCACATGCGGGGGTCGTGACGTTCCACCGCCTCGGTGACAACCAGACCCGCGTCACCGCCCAGATCGACTGGCAGCCCGACAGCGTCGTGGAGAAGGTTGGCGCCGCACTCGGGGTGGACGACAGGCAGGTCGAGAGCGATCTGCGGCGTTTCAAGACGTTCATCGAGAAGCGTGGCGCCGAGACCGGAGCATGGCGCGGCAACGTGGACCATCCGTGATCGCAGCACGCACGTCGGAGCGTGCGATCCGCCGATCCCGACAGCCGGTGAACGGAAGTCGGCTTCCGCCGCCGCGGCTGAACGTCGCCATCACCAATCGCGTCTGCTGGGGGCGCGGTCGACGGAGGCATAACCCGCTCGGCCCGTTCGCAAACCGCGCGTTTGGCGCTGGATGGGTGCTGGATGGGTCAGGACGTCTGGTTGTCGAGTTCGGCCCGCAGTTGTGCGTTGGCCTCTTCGAGGTCGAGTACGGCGGCGATGCCGGCGAGGTTGAGCCCGGCGTCGAGCAGTTCACCGATCCGTCGCAGCCGTTCGACGTCATCGCTGCTGTACCGGCGGGTGCCGCCGCCGGTTCTATCCGGTTCGAGCAGACCCCGGCGTTCGTACAGCCGCAGGTTCTGGGTGCCCATCCCGACGAGCTCAGCGGCGACCGAGATGCCGTAAACGCCTCGGCTGGGGTCAACCT
>JAOPWD010000332.1 GCA_025965875.1 Pseudonocardiales bacterium | reverse complement strand
GATCGCCCCCGTCCTGCCCGTTCTGCAGACCGATCTGCGCTCGACGCAGAGCACCGTGACGTGGGTCCTCACCGCCTACCTGCTCTCGGCGTCGGTGTTCACGCCGATCCTGGGCCGGGTCGGGGACATCATCGGCAAGAAGAAGGTCCTCGTCGCCGTGCTGGTCGTGCTCGCCGTCGGCTCCATCCTGGCCGCGCTGGCGACGTCGATCGGCGTGCTGATCGCCGCGCGGGTGATCCAGGGCGTCGGCGGCGGCGTGATCCCGCTGTCGTTCGGAATCGTGCGCGACGAGTTCCCGCCCGACAAGGTCGTGGGCACCATCGGCGTGCTCGCGTCGCTGCTCGCAGCGGGCGGTGGAGCCGGCCTCGTGCTCGCCGGCCCGATCGTGCGGATCTTCGACTATCACTGGCTGTTCTGGATCCCCGGCGTGCTGGTGGCTGCAGCGGCGCTCGCCACCCATTTCGTCGTTCCGGAGTCGCCCGGCCGCCGCGCCGGCCGGATGAGCCTCTGGCCCGCCGTGCCGCTGTCGGGCTGGCTGGTCGCGCTGCTACTCGCCATCAGCAAGGCTCCATCGTGGGGCTGGGCCTCCGGCCGGGTCCTCGGCCTGCTGTTGCTCGCCGTCGTTCTGTTCGGCGTCTGGGTGACGGTCGAACGGCGCACGCTGTACCCGCTGATCGACATGCGCATGATGCGGCTACCCGCGGTTTGGACGACCAATCTCGTCGCGCTGCTGTTCGGCGTCGGCATGTACGCCGTACTGGCGTTCCTGCCGGGATTCGTGCAGACGCAACGATCGGCGGGCTACGGCTTCGGCTCCACGATCACGCAGGCCGGCCTCATCCTGCTGCCGCTCGCGGCGATGATGTTCATCTTCGGCGGGTTGAGCGGGCGGCTCTCGGCGCGGTTCGGCGCGAGCAGGGTGCTCGTCCTCGGGTCTTCCATGTGCGTCGTGCCCTACCTCGCACTCGGCCTCGCGCACGAGCACGTGTGGGAGGTCTCGGCCGCGATGGCCCTGCTCGGAGCTGGCTTCGGGCTGGCCTTCTCGGCGATGTCCAACATCATCGTGGACTCCGTCCCGTCATATCAGACCGGTGTCGCCAGCGGGATGAATGCCAACATCCGAACCATCGGTGGGTCCATCGGGGTCGCGGTCATGGCCAGCATCGTGACGTCGACGACGCTGCCGGGCGGCCTGCCGACCGAGGCGGGTTACACGGCCGGATTCGTCATGCTCGCCGCCGTCACCGTGCTGGCCGCGCTCGCCGGCCTGCTCATCCCGCGGACGCATATCCGGCGCGACGCCCGGCAGAAGCAGCAGCTTGCGATGTCCCACCCAGCGGTGGCGTTGGTCGCCGCCGCCCCGATCGTCGGCGACGAGCCCGAGTAGCTCGGCGCCAGAAGGAGGATCGATTGAGCGAACTGACGAAGGTGTGGGAGCCCTTCCAGATCAAGAATGTTGAGCTGCGCAACAGAATCGTCCGAACCCCGCACACCACCGCATTGGCCGGCGCCTGGCCCGGTGCCGACCCCGGTATCGGGGATGCGCTCATCCGGTTTCACGAAGAGCGGGCCAAGGGTGGCGTCGCGCTCACAATCATCGAAGCAGCTGGCATCCACGACAGCGCGCGGTACGGGCCCGATGTGCTGAGCGACGACATCATCAGCGACTACCGACGGCTCGTCAGTCGCATCGCACCCCTCGGAATGCGCTTGTTCCAACAGCTCTTTCATCCCGGTCCACACGCGGCCTCAACCCGCGGCGGCCCGGGCTGGGCGGCCTCGGAGGTTCCCGGCGCCGGCGCGTTCCATGCGCCGACCGACATGGGTGGCATGTTGTCCCACTCGGTCACGGCTGAGGAGATCGAGGAGGTCATCGCTGGGTTCGCCGCCGCTGCGCGCCGCGTCCGGGAAGGCGGCGTCGACGGCGTCGAGATACACGGCGCGCACGGCTACCTGCTGCATTCGTTCATGTCGCGCGCGACCAACGTCCGCACCGACCAGTACGGCGGCTCGCTCGACAACCGGCTGCGAATCGTCCGCGACGTGATCGCCGCGGTCCGTCGAGAGGTCGGGGACGACTACGTCGTCGGGATCCGGCTGAGTACCGAGGACGGCGTCGAGAACGGCACGGACACGCCGGAGTGCGTAAAAATCGCGACCGCACTGGCCGGCGACGGGCAGCTCGACTACGTCAGCATGTCGTCCGGCAACAGCGGCTACCAGCCGGCGCGGGTCTTCGACGGGGCCATCGCACCGCACGCATACGAGGTGCCGTTCAACCGTCAGGTGACGCGGGCGATCGAGCTGCCGACGATCCTCGCGGGACGGTTCCTGTCGCTCGACGATGCCGAACGCGTGCTTGCCGACGGCGACGCGGACCTCGTGTCGATGGTCCGTGCGTTGATCGCCGACCCGCAGCACGTGCGCAAGGTCAAGGAGGGGCGTAGCGGTGAGGTGCGGCCCTGCATCGGTTGCAGCCAGGCCTGCATCGGCGGCCTGCTCGGTGGCGGGCTCGTGCAGTGCACCGTGAACGTCTCGGTCGGACATGAGCTGACCCTGACCGACGAGACGATCGAGATCGCCGAGCAGCCGCTGCGGGTCCTCATCGTCGGTGGTGGCCCGGCCGGGCTTGAGGCGGCCCGAGTCGCAGCGCTCGCCGGACACCACGTTGTGCTGCATGAACGCGACTCGGAGCTCGGCGGGCAGCTGCGTCGGGCCCGCGCGAACGCCGCCCGTGCCGAGACTGCGTCCGTCGTCGACTATTGGCGCGCGGAGCTCGAGCGACTTGCCGTGACCGTCTCGTTGAACAGCGAGGTCGACGCCGCGGCGCTGGCCCGGATCGCGCCCGACGCGGTAATCGTCGCGACCGGCTCTCGGCCGCGCCGCGACGGCTTTCAGTCGATGGTGCCGGGAAATTCGATCGGCGGCTTCGAAGCAGATCGGGTGCTGACGAGTTGGGAGGTGCTCGAAGGCCTGGAGTCGGGCACGTCGGTCGGCACGTCGGCCGTCGTCTACGACGACCTGTGCCACTACGAAGCCATCGACGTCGCCGAGGCGTTACTGGCCAAGGATGTGGCGGTCGCGTTCGTCACGCGCGGCCACACGGTCGGTAGTCAGCTCGAGGGCGGTGGCATGGGCTGGGAGGTCCTCGGCCAGCCGCACCTCGCCCACCTGCTCCGGCAGTCGAAGTTCTCGCTTTACCCGCGCAGCTACCTCGAGTCGATGGACCGCGCCAGCGTCATGATCGCGTCGCAGGACGCCCCCGAGCGGTCGACCCGGGTCGAGGCCGACACCATGGTCATGGTGTCCCGAAACCTTCCCGAGCAGTCGGTCGCCGGGCTGGCCGAGGAGTACGGCGTGCCCGCATCGCTCGTGGGTGACGCCGTCCACGGCGCCAAGCTGCTGCGTTTCGCTGTCTCGACGGGCAACGCCACCGCCCGATCACTGCACCTGCGATGTGAGGAGAAACCTGATGACTGAGCTCGCTACCTCGCCCGACCTGCAGCGGGTGATCGACCACATTGCTGTGCGTGACGTGGTGCTGAAGTACGCACGCGCGATCGACCGCATGGACTGGGAGTTGCTGCGCTCCTGCTACTACCGGATGCGATCGACGACCACGGTCCGTTCCGCGGGACGGTCGAGGAGATGATCCCGTGGCTGGAGGAGAACTCCGTCGACTATGAGTTCAGCACGCACTACATCATGAACCAGCTCGTGGAGCTCGACGGCGACGTTGCCTGGGTGGAGTCCTACTGCCTGGCGACGCACCGGAGCGTTCCGTCGAAGGAGCTGCCCGATCCCATGGACCTCGTGGTGAACGTCCGCTACATCGACCGGATGGAGCGGCGCGACGGCGAGTGGCGCATCGCAGACCGTCGCCTGGCCTGGCAGGGCGGGCGGTACGACCCGGTGGGTCGTCATGAGCTGACGCTGCCGATGGGTCAGACCGGCCGCCGGGAGCGCTCCGACCTGGCTTACGACCGATCCCGATGAGCCAGCCGCTGAAGAACTTCTATCTCGCGCGGCGCAACCCCGCGCTGTCAGCGGACGCGTTCGCGCGGCGGTGGCGCCGGCATGGCGAGCTGGCGATGAGCCTGCCGCTGTGGCGCTACGCCAACGGCTACCAACACTGCGACGTCCTCGCGGCACCGCCCGCCGACGCCGCTGCGCAGATCGCGCCGGCGTGGAATGCCGACTACGACGGTGTCGGGATCGTGTACTTCGACTCGCCGGCCGACATGGAGCAGCTGGGCGTGCACCCGGAGTTCCCGACGCTGCTGGCCGACGAATCGGGAGCCTTCAGCGAGGCCGTCGCCAACACGGCGGTTATGACGACCGAGCAGGAGTTGCGGCGCCGCTCGGGCGTCGCGGCGAAGCTCATCGCCTTCCTGCGGGCGCGCGACGGAGTCGACGCCGCGACCTTCCGCCGGCGTTGGGACCGGCACGTCGGCCTGGTGCTCGGAGCGGAGGAGACCGAGCGGCTGGTGCTGCGCTACTCGCACAACCATCCGATCGAACAGGACGCCGTCGATGACGGAAACCTCGATGTACGCACCCGAATCTCCATCGGCCTGACCGATATCGCGGGCGTGGCCGAGATCGGGTTCGCGTCCGTCGCCGATCTCGCCGCGTACCTCGCCCTGCCGTCCCGCCGCACGATCGGCGAGGACCTCGAGACATTCGTCGACCTGGCGCGATCGGAGTTCGTAGCGACCAACGAGGTCGTCATGGCGCCGCGGCGGGTGGCACCGTGACCGCGACCCTCTCGTCCGACGCGCGGGCTCTGTTCGACTCGCCCGAGTACGCGACGATCGCGACCATCGAACCGAACGGCCAACCCCAGCTGTCGGTGGTCTGGGTGGGCCGCGACGGTGACGACATCCTGATCTCGACCATCGTGGGCACCCGCAAGCACCGCAACCTGCAGCGCGACCCTCGCGCCACCGTGCTCCTGTCGCCCAAGGACGCGCCCTGGATCTACGTCGAGGTCCGCGGCACCGTCACCATGACGACCGAGGGTGGCCGCGAGCTCATCGAGGCGTTCTCCCGCCGGTATACCGAGGACGAGCGATACTCCTACGACGACGGCACCGACAACATCCGTGTGGTCGTCCGGATCGAGCCGGTAAAGGTCATCGAATACGCCGGCGCCTGATCAGGATTCGTTCGGCGGGTCGGCAGCGTGGGAGCCGACAGGGCAGGTAACTCGAGGCCGACAGCTCCTATCACGACGAGGCGCGCGAGCCGTCAAGAAACACGCGGAGGATCTCTTCGATCAGGTCGTCAATGGCGAGCTCACCATCGGGTCGGTACCAGAAGATCGTCCAGTTCATCGTGTTGAGCAGCAGGAGCGTGAACACCTTCGCCTCGGTGTTTAGGCGAAGGAGACCGGAAGCTTGCGCGCGTGCCATCTCGTCCTGGATTAACTCCTCGTTCGCTCTTCGGGCCGCGATTACTTGCTCGAGCGTCTCTCCCGCGAGCGATCGCCAGTTCACTTCGAGCGCCGTCTTGTGGGAGTTGGGACTCCCGAGAATCGTTCTCATGTGTGCGGCAATCATCGTCTTGATCCGAGCCTCGGCGTCAACTTCGCCATCGAGAGCGCTCGTCACCGCTGCTGTCACGTCGCTGAGAGCTTCCAGCGAGATTTGGTAAAGCAAGTCTTCCTTGCTGTCGAAGTAGTAATAGAACGTCCCGTTGGTCACGTTCATGGCCGCGGCGAGATCCCGCGTCGTTGTTTCGCGGTAGCCCTTTTCCGCGAACAACTTGGCCCCGACGACGCGAGCGCGTGCTCTGGTGAGCTCACCTCGCTCGGACTTGGTCACCATGACGCGAATCCCTTCGTTTCGTTGCTCGGTAGGGTATCGGTCCAAGCGACGCTGTCGTGTCATCAGACGTGGGCGCAGGGCTCGGCCTCGCGCGGTGGTTATCGAGACGGATCGCGGGAATGCCCGGCGTCCGTAGATGGAAATGTGATCTCGCGAGAGCGTCCCTGCAGTGCCGGCGTGGTATCGACGGCGCCCAAGTCGGCATGGCACGCGACGCACGCGCAACTGGCGTGTCTCGCTGGTTGCTGCAGTCGCACCGCGCAACCCGAGTGACCTTCCTGCGTCAGCGGCACCCATAACGTTCGCAGCGCAGGAAGATCGGCGCCCAGGCATGGCGAAGCCCCCGGGGATTCCCGGGGGCTTCGC
>JAOPWD010000322.1 GCA_025965875.1 Pseudonocardiales bacterium | reverse complement strand
CACAAGCCAATCAGTGCCCACCGCAGGACCATCACAAAGACAGAAGACACGACGAAGTCCGTCGAACTCGCAAGCCAGCGCCTGCGGGTATCGGTCGAGGGCTCGGGGCCATGGGCATGAGCCCCTGCTACGGCGCCCGCGACGAGACGGAGTCCATCGCCACTCTCAATCGTGCCGTCGATCTCGGCGCTACCCTGATCGACACCCGCCGAAGCCGACGGGCCATTTGAGAACGAAAAGCTCATCTCCCGCGCACCGGGGTTCCCGTCGCGATCGACCTTTACTACCTGCACCGTTCCCACCCGAGGGTTCACGCGCGGATGGATGCGATGGCGAGAAACGGGGCTCGTTCGAGTCGCACAGCAACGTTCGGCCAGGAGGGCAAGCCAGGCTGAACAGGTGCGAGGTCGGGTCAGGCCCGATCCGCCACGTGGGCAGGTGGCGTGGCGTTGTCCGCCGATGCTGGAGTGCGCTCGCGACGGCGCTTACGCCTGTCGGGCGCAGCTGGGTCGCGGCTGGGGCCGTCGTTGCCGGACACGTCGACGCCCTCATCGGAAACAGTCGCGTGCGCTCGGAGCAGGGCACCCATGAGGTCGGTCAGCGTATCCAGGTCGGACATCGAGAGCACATCGAGAACGTGCGCGCGTAGCGCTCGTTGGTATTCGCGGGTGGCTCGGAGCGCGATCTGGCGACCTCGATCGGTCAGCGTGGCGTACACGACACGTCGATCACCCGAGGACCCGCGCCGATCGATCAGTTCCTCGCTCGCCATCCGATCGGCGAGCTTGGTGAAACCACCCGAGGTCATTGACAGGTCGCGGGCGAGCACGCTCATCGGCATCCGGTGGTCGGGTGCGCGCAGCAGCAGATGCAGGACCGCGAACCATTGCGCGGACACGCCTGACTCCTCGATCCGCTTGAGGATCTGTCGTTGGGTGTTTGCCACGCCATCGACGATGGTTCCCCACCGCGCGACGAGGTCGTCGTCGCCGATGTCGGGCTCCGTCACCCGCATGACGATAGCCGCTCGGGGGTCCACAGGCCCCCGACGCGCTCGCAGTTTGACGGCAGTCGAATCAGGGTGGACTGTTCGCGTCCGGACTTTTGCCGGCCCGTTGGGCGAATTCTTGCGGCGTGAGACCGCTCGAAGTTGCGCAGACGCGGGTGTCGCTCAACTAGGGAGGATGGCTGCGCCACTAGCTGTGCCGCGGTGAGCGAGTTGCACCCGATTGCGGCCGGCTTGTTTGGCTGTGTAGAGCGCGGCGTCGGCGACGTGCAACACGCCCATGAGTTCGAGGCCGTCGGTGGGGGAAACGGCGACGCCGATCGACGCGGCGAGCACGATGTCGGCGCTCGGGTCCGCGATCGTGACGAGGGCCGAGATACGGATCTCATTGATCTCCGCCCGCACCCGCTGGGCGATGTCCAACGCCTTGGCCTCACCGACATTCGGCAGCAATGCCACGAACTCCTCGCCCCCGAAGCGCCCGACGGTGTCATATCCGCGCAGCACCCGAAGCAGGCATTGACCGACCGCCTTGAGCGCCGCGTCACCGACGAGGTGCCCGTGCACGTCGTTGACGGCCTTGAACCGATCGAGGTCGATGATGAAGACAACTGTGGGATATCCCTCACGCTGCGCTCTGGAGAGTTCACGTTGGGCAAGGTGCTCCCACGCGGTGGCGTTCAGCAGTCCCGTCTTCGAATCGGTCGTGGCCGCGACCTCGAGTTGGTGCGTCAGCGCGCCCCGTTCGAGCAGAACCATCGGGAGAAACACGAGTACGGCCAACCAGGGCTCATCGCGCACGGCCAGCACGGCCAGACCGCCCAGACACAGGGTGGCCAATTCGAGCAGGTTGTCCTCCCACGTGCCTAGCAGGCCCCGGCCGCGAACACCGAGCAATGTTAGGGCCACCGTGACGAGGGCGCGGTTCACCACCGTGTAGACAACCAACGCGACGAGAATGGCGAACGCAGTGGTGACGCCGCCCGACATGCCGAGGCGATGGGCCTGGATGACGCTGACCGCCCAGCCAGTGGCCAGGCAGGCGATGACAAACGTCGCGGCGGAACCGATCTTGCGGTACGGAATCTCGCCGGCAAGACGTTGCTGTCGTAACCACATGTAATAGAGCAGCGCAATGACGGTCCCAACCGCGTACGTCGCTGGCAGGAGAATCGCGGCGGGAATGAACCACACAGAGGTCATGTCAGCCTTGAGGTACGCACTGAGCCGCAGTCGCATCCGACCGGCTCGGCGGGTCACCTCCTCGAACAGCACGGCGAGCCCCAGCAACAATAGGGTCCGCCCCACCGCCCGCGCTGTGAGCGTCACCGACATCGACGCCGCGATCGTCCCAGCCACTGCGACGACCTCGATGGCCAACAGGTATGCGATCAAGCCCGACGGCTCAGACCAAAAAGCCCAGGCCCGCCATGATCGAGTGGTTGTGGGGTGGCTGGGACTCGAGGTGGTATCTGGAACCATCCATCCCTCCGCGTGTCACAGGGTTCACGGAGGCTAACCCACGGCTGTGTGGGCGTCTCGTGTTTGATCGTTTTGGGCTGCCCAGCCCGGCCAGTTGTCGGGTGTAAGTTCAAGGTTAGACCCCCTCAGCCGGGAGAGGAGTCTTTTGGTGCTCAAAAAGCTGCCTGACGCTATCGTCGCGACCTTCGTGGGTACACGGGCAGCAGAATCTCGGGAGCCCGGCGGCGACGCGGCCGTCTTCGAAGCTCGCGCGGGATATTCGCTATTTGTCCAAAGTAGTGATGTGATGCACCCGTTAGCCACCGAGCGTCTCAGACCGCCGAATTGCGCCGCCAGCAGAGGCAGGAGTTGATTCCGATGCAGGGCTGGAGCTTCTAAGAAATCGGACGTCAACCCAACCGCAGCACACGCTAGAGGTGATGAAAATGCAGGGCTGGAGCTTCTAAGAAATCGAATGCGAACCGATCCGTAACGCACGCAAGGAGGTGATGGAAATGCAGGGCTGGAGCTTCTAAACAACAGGTAGGCAACAACCGGAGGATGGATGCAAGATCTATCTGGCGTAGGCGGCCTGGCCTGCTAGGTTCCTCCGGGTTCCGGCGAGTTCACCCCCGAATTTCGCCGCAGCACGACCGCGAGCGGCACGGCTAAGACTGCGCCGATGCCACCGGCCACGGCAATTGCCGGGCCCGCGCCGATGTGCGTGGCCGCGACGCCGAAGACAATCAGGCCAACTCCCTGGACGCCTATCAGGCCGGCTCCAACCAGGCCGACCACACGGCTGCGCCGATCCGGCGGCGTCAGCTGGACGATCGACGTCACGACGTCCAGGAGATAGGCGGCGAACACGCCCGACAAGCACCACAGGGCGAGAGACACCGGCAGGTTCGGCTTGGCGGCGCACGCCACCAGCGGCAGGCCGGTCAGGACAGCCATGATCCCAACGACGCGGGTGCGAACGAGCGGCCGCACCCGCCGCAGGACGATGTAGGCCCCGACGACGCTGCCTGCAGGTATCGCCGTCAGGAGGATGCCGACGCTCGCCGTGTTGCCCCCGATCGCGAAGGCGTACGGCGCGGCGAGCCCTTCTGGCACTACGAAGAATCCCGCAAGCCAGGCCAACCCGACGTTGGCGCGCAGGCGGCGATCCGCGCGCAGGCCGCGGAGGATGACTCCGAGTCCGATCTTCGGCGTCGCCGGCCCTTTCCGCGTGTGAGACACCCGAGCAGAGGCAGTGCGAGTTCCGTAAGCGACCACCAGAGCTGACAGTGCAAAGGAGCAGGCGTCGAGTCGAAGCGCCCATTGCGAGCTCAGCAAGGAGACGATCACGCCGCCGACCGCGAAGCCGGCGACCTGCGCCAACTGGTTGGTGATCATGCGCAGACCCGTAGCGACCCGATAACGCTCGCCGTCGAGAACGGCCGCGACGAGGCTCACCTCAGCGGCGGTGAACGCGGGGCCCAGAAAGACGACGACGGTCAAGAGGGCGAACAGCACGCCGATCGGCAGGCCGGACACCGCCATGGCAGCGAGCAATGCCGCGCGGGCAACGTCGCACCACACCAGGACGGTGCGCTGGGGGAGGCGGTCACCGATCCCCGACAGCAAGGCGCCACCGGCAATGGCCGGCAGGAACGTCAGGGCATACGTCAGTGCGGTTTCCGATGCCGAATGAGTGCGCTGGAAAACGAGGACGGACAGGGCCACGCGAGCCAGTTGGTCGCCGATGATGGATTGCGTCTCCGCGACGTAGAGCGTCAGAAAGACGCGCGAACGTAGAACGTCGATGAACCGGATCGGCCCTTCGTCGTCGCGACGCCCGTCCCGCGCAACGCCGGCGGTGCTGTCCAGGGGCGGCTCGGCGACGGCTGGCCGCGACAATGCAGCCCGAGCCGCAATGTCATCCGCCCCATGTCGAGTCACAAACCTTGTCACCCCCATACGCAGCGATGGATGCTCGCAGCTGTCCCTGACGGATGACTGGCCGAGCCCGGTCGAGCGCCCGACGTCTCGCACAAGTGACGATAACCCTATTCCGGGCCGAACAGACACCGGACGGATTCTGACCGCCCCCGTTGGCCTACAAGCCCCTCGGTGGCACTTGGGCGCTGACCGCGGCCTCGGTGCTTGCCGCTACCCCAGGCGTCGCGGTTGATGCACGTCGAGCACTACGCGATAAGCGTCACCGTCGATGCATATCGGACCAGCACGGAATCGAACAGTACGCGTGACGAGTCGGCGAACGACCTTCGCCGCGCGACGTTGGCACCGCATGGCATCGGCGCACATCTTGATTAGTACGCCGCCCGCCGATGAATTGCTCGTGGGTAAACCCGACCCAGAAACCGAGCCGAGGCACAGAGGCAAATTCGGAGTACGCGCTCGGACAGTGGCCAGTCGACCGCTTGCTTGAGTGCGGCGAAACCCGCTCCAAGGTCGGAGAAAACCACGTGGGGATGCCGGGTGTGCCGATGATGTGGGCCGCCGTCGTCCTTTGAGAGTTCGGGCCGGTCGTTTCGGTGGAAATGTTTTCCTAGCGCGACGTGGCCTTGGGTCGATGGTTGACTTAAAGCCGGGTCGAGGTCGCAAGATAGAAACGATGACTGATCAAGCGCTACTCGACGCCCTCGACCGCTTGCGTGGCACCGGTCCCGAGTTCAACGGCTTCCTCGCCAACCACGGCCCGATGGCGGCCGAAGCGCTGACCCGGCTGGGCCGTGCCGACGCCGTTCCCCGCTGGGTCGACGGCTACCTTGTCCGGCTCGATTCCGCGCCAGAAGTGCGCCGCGCTATCGGCGACGACGATTGGCGGGAGTACCTCGGTGATGAGGCGTCGCTCGGCGACTGGACGGCGTACCTGCGCAACCAAGCACAAGAGATGCCCTGGCGTGATCTGCTGCTGCAGTGGTGGCCGCGGTTGCTGCCCGGCCTGGCCGCCAGCGCGACCCACGGCGTGATCCGCACCGCACATGCGGTGCGGACACTGCGCGGTGCCGGCGCCGAGCCCCACGCCTTGCTTGTCGACGAACTCGCCCAAGGCCTCGGCTTCTGGGCAGCGCGCTACCAAACCATCCCAGGCAATCCGCAACTCGCCGGCGGTTCCGATTCGATCGCGGCCCTGCGCCGGCTACCTCGTCTAGACCCGGCGATACCGTCCGAGGGCCTCGGCATCGCCGGTCGTTTGGTGTCGCTGCGCCGGCTCGACGGCTTCGCCGACGGGTTGGACGAGTGGGGCCTGCCGCTTACGCCAGATGACGCGCTCGACGACCTCATCGGTGCGGCCGCCCGCGTGGTGGTCGCACGTGACGACGCACCGATCGCGTTCTGCCACGCAGTGACCGCACCTGCGGCCGTACGCCTGGTATTGCCCGAGCTTCCCAGCGAGCTGCAGCGAGCGAGCGTGGCGGCGAGCTGGCAGGTGGTCGGCGGCATCGTCGCCGCGTTCGCATCGCCGCGTCAGGAGGAGGAGAGCGTTGCCGCCGAAGCCGACGCCGGCGCGTTGCTGCAAACGCTCGACGCCCGCGCGATCGAGAACGGCGACGAACACGTCATCAAGCTGACCGAGGCGGCGGAGCGCGAGTACCGGCGAACCAAGAACGTCACGCTGCTCGTCGGCGCAGATCGGTTCCGGGATCGCGTGTCCGCAGGATGATGAGGTCGCTCCGGCGTGCACGACCCGATCCGGGCCGAGCGCCTGCAGCGCGCCCACCGGGCGCCGGTCGTAACGAAATTCGCCGTCGTAGTCGGCTTCGATGATCAGGCCGCCGGTCGAGCCACCGGGTCGGAGCCGACTCGTGCTGACGGCGTCACGAAGCGCGGCCTCCAGACTCGAGCGAACGCGTCGACGGTCGATCACCAGATGCAGATCGAGACCAGTAGCCCAAGGTTCCGTCATCGAAATGGACCTTACCTGCGAGCCGGTCGTTCCCTAGCCTGCTAGTGCGGCCCGACGGCGTGACCCATTCGGTCCGGGCCAACCCGAGGGCGCAGCGCGCGAAGCGGTCGGACTTGAGCGAAAGAGGATCCGATGAGGAAGATCAACGCTTGGCTGTTCATGACGCTGGACGGCGTCATCGAGGCGCCGGAGAAATGGGTAATTGCCGACGACGACATGTTCGCAGCCGTGGAGGCGGACTACGCGAACTCGGACGCCCTCCTGCTCGGTCGCCGAACGTACGAGACGTTCGCTGCCTCGTGGCCGGAGCGGGGCAGCGAGGTCCCGAATGCCGACTGGATGAACAACACGCGCAAGTACGTGGCGTCGACGACGCTTGAGTCGCCGGAGTGGAACAACTCCGCGGTGATCGAGGGCGACGTCGCCGAGGCCGTCGCGCGCCTCAAGCAGGAGGACGGCAAGGACATCATGGTCAACGGCAGCGGCGCCCTCGTCCGGACGCTGATGCGCAACCATCTGCTCGACGAGCTTCGGCTCTTCGTGCACCCGGTCGTCGTGGGATCCGGGCGCCGGCTGTTCGACGCCGAGAGCGACCCCGTCGAGTTCGCGCTCGTCGACTCACAGGCCTACAACAACGGGGTGATCTCACTCACCTACAAGCCGACGGGCGCCTCGGACACCGACTCGACCGTTCGAGACGCTCAGCAGCCGGTCGCCGACGCGTAGCCGTCACGGCGCTGCGGCGCGTTTGAGACGAGCGGCCATGCCAAGCGGGCTCTCATGGGCCGCAGATCGTAGCGTTCATCCGTTGCCGAGTTGGCGATGATCGCGAGCCGGACTGTCGGTTGTGGCGACGGGCCGCGAGCCGATCCCCGGTCGGAACGCTTCCTTCTGCGATGCGTAGGTCCTTAGAGTGCTGGCGTGGAGCCGATCGGTGAAGGGGCCCTGACCTGGCGATCGCTGACCGCTGCCGACCTCCCCATGCTGGCCGACTGGCTTCGGGAGCCAGAGGTCGCACGGTGGTGGAACCACGAGCACACCGCAAAGGCAGTCGATCGCGACTTCGGGCCGAGCGTTAGGGGCGAAGAGCCAGGAGAGGACCTCGTCGTGTCGCTCGACGGCCGCCCGATCGGGCTGCTGCAGCGCTCAGTGATCCGCGACTACCCTGAGGATCTCGCCGAGTTCGAGGCGGTCATCGACGTGCCGGACGGCGCCGTCGAACTCGACTATCTCATCGCCGATGCCGAGTCGCGGGGTCGCGGGCTCGGCTCGCGGATGATCGCCGCGGCGGTCCAGTCCACGTGGCGGGACTACGCCGCCGCACCTGCCGTGCTCGTCGCTGTCGTTGCCGCGAACACAGCGTCGTGGCGAGCGCTCGAGAAGGCGGGCTTGTCGCGGATAGCCGAAGGCGCGATGTCACCCGACAACCCGGTGGATGACCCCTTGCACTACATCTACCGCGTCGACCGGCCCTGACACGGCACACGCTCGACCCAACACGGCGGCCGTGCGTGTCCCGCTGATCCTCTTGCGGGCAGTGCTTGGCGTTGGATTTCCAGCGACACGAAATTCGGGGTGCTATTGGACGTCCAAGTCCACCCAGACCCGCTTGCCGCCGTGGTGCTCGTCGCTGCCCCAGCTAGAACTGAGTTCTTCGATCACGCGCATGCCCCTGCCGTGCGGCCTGTTTTGCGAGAGTTCGGCGACGACCGGTACGGCGGGCGAGCCGTCGGAAATGTAGATCCGCACGCCACGAGACCGGCGGACTATCTCCAGCTCGTGGCTCGCGGAGCCGGGTGCGTGTTGGACGGCGTTAGCCACCATCTCGCTGACGACAAGCGCAGCATCCTCGGCGATGGGTTCTAGGCCCCACGCCGGCAGGATCGCGCACACCAGCGCCCGAGCCGTTGCCGCAGACCGGGACGACGCGGGTAGGTCCACGATCGCTCGAAGCTGCGCCATCAGTCACCATCCAAACAGGGGGCAGGCAGTCCGATCCTCCGGCTCACGAACGAGGGCGTCGCGCGCGGTGAGCGGCGCTTTCGTATTCGATCCACGTGTCTCGACCGATCCCGGTCGCCACAACAGTCCTCCAAAGCTGAGCGGACGATTCAATCGAACGGCGGTCGACCGTTGGTGGTGAGGTCAACCCACACCCGCTTGCCGCCGTGGTGATCGTCGCTGCCCCACCCGGCGGCGATCTTTTCCACAATGCGCATGCCGCGTCCACTGGGTGCGTCGTTGTTGAGCTCCGCGACGACGGGACGAATGGCGGAGCCGTCAGCGAGGTACAGCCGGACGCCGTAAGGCTTTCGCACGAGTTCGAGTTCATAGCTGTCTGCTCCACCGGCATGTTGGAGCGCGTTCTTCACGAGCTCGCGCACCACAGTCTGCGCGTCTTCGGCGAGCTCGGACAGTCCCCAGCCGCCCAGGATCGCCGAGACGACCTCGACCGCCATCTCAACCGCTGAAGGGGTGCCAGGAACATCGACGATTGCCCGCATTTCGCTCACCCAGGACCTCTTCTCTCGGTAGCGCGCGCCAGCAGGCTACCCATCCTGCCACTCCAGTAACGAAGGGCCGAACATCTCCAGCCTCAAGTCGCATTACCGACCCGATGATCGCCTTTGCCGACCCCGCGGGGCTCAAATGCCTCGGCTCGGGGTTCTGAGCGGGCGCGGGAGCGTGTTTCGTGCGTGACCTGCTAGTCGGAGCGTGAAGGGTTGATCCTTGGTCCTCGCACGCCGACACTGGTTGCGTGGGCACGGCGATCGAGTTGACTGTGGCGATCCTGCTGCCGACCGCTGTCGGCTATGCATTGATTGGCACCGTCCGAGGCCGGCGTTGGATCGCCGACCGGCA
>JAOPWD010000227.1 GCA_025965875.1 Pseudonocardiales bacterium | reverse complement strand
ACCACACCGGCCGGGAAAGGCACGTCGACGTTGGTGCGCTGAGCGCCCTTGACCCGGGTGAGCACGCCGGGCAGCCCCGGAGTGGAGGGGTCAGCGAACAGTTGGCTGACGTAGAGCTCACCGTCGTGCCCGACGGCGACGCCGGTCACCGAGGTGAAACCCTGCGCTGGTCGTGGCGACGATGAGTGACTTGCGCAAGATTCCTGCCATGACAATTCCCGCGATTGGCATGATTCGGACGGAGCCGGGCTCTCTTCGCGCCGCTTAGGTAAACGTCGTTCCTTTGAGAGCGCAAGGGAAATCCGCAGGTCGGCCCGTGAATCTGCTGGAGCTGATGACGTTCTGACCCGGAGCGGACGTCTTTGTCCGAATCACGCCCGCCCGCCTCGGCGGTCGGACCTGCGGATAGCGTTTGCGCTGTGACCCCCGCGGACAAGCGCACCGATGAGCACCGCACCGAGCAGCATCGCGGTCCGGCGCTGATGCGCGGCGACCAGATCAAATCAGGCACCACCGATCAGCGCCTGCTCGACTCGCGGGGACCGTCGGACTGGGTGCACACCGACCCTTGGCGCGTGATGCGGATTCAGAGCGAATTCGTCGAGGGCTTCGGGCTATTGGCCGAGCTGCCTGCCGCCGTGTCGGTGTTCGGCTCGGCCCGGACGCCGCGGGACCACCCCGACTATGCGGCGGGTATGGCCATCGGGGCGGCCCTCGCGAAGGCCGGCTTCGCGGTCATCACCGGTGGCGGCCCGGGTGCGATGGAGGCGGCGAACCGCGGCGCGTCCGAGGCCGGGGGAGTGTCGGTCGGGCTGGGGATTGAGCTGCCGTTCGAGCAGGGCCTCAACGACTGGGTCGACCTCGGCGTCAACTTCCGCTACTTCTTCGCCCGCAAGACCATGTTCGTCAAGTACGCCCAGGCATTCGTGATCATGCCCGGCGGGTTCGGCACCCTCGACGAGATGTTCGAGGCGCTGACGTTGGTGCAGACGAACAAGGTGACCCGTTTCCCGGTCATCCTGTACGGCACGAAGTATTGGCAGGGCCTCCTCGACTGGATCCGCAACTCGATGCTGGCCGAAGGCAAGGTGGGCGAGGCCGACCTGGAACTGCTCACTGTCACCGACGACGTCGACGAGATCGTGGCCCGGGTCGTCGCATCTGCCGGAGCCCGGTCCGAGCAGGCCGCCGCGGAGGGCCGCGCGGTGGCGGAGGCGTCGCGCGCCGCCGTGCACGACGGGGAGTAGGCGGTGGCGGCGGTCTGCGTGTACTGCTCGTCTTCGCAGGAGATCGACCCGGCGTATCTGTCGCTGGCGCAGGCGGTGGGCACTCGCCTCGCCGCGGGCGGGCACTCGCTGGTGTCGGGTGGCGGTCGGGTCTCGATGATGGGCGCGGTGGCGGTCGCCGCGCGGGCCGGCGGTGCCCACACGGTCGGTGTCATCCCCGCGCACCTGATGCCCCTCGAGGTGGCCGACTCCGACGCAGACGAGCTGGTCGTCGTCGACACGATGCGCGAGCGCAAGCGGGTGATGGACGAACGCTGCGACGTGGTGCTGGCGCTGCCCGGAGGCATCGGCACGTTGGAGGAGCTGTTCGAGATGTGGACGGCGGGCTCGCTCGGGATGCATGACAAACCGGTCATCATGCTCGACCCCGTCGGTTTCTACGAGCCGTTGTGGGTGTACCTGGAGGCATTGCGCGACAAGGGTTTCGTGCGGCAGGCGGCGCTGGATCTGTTGCACCGCGTCACGACCGTCGAGGCGGCGTTCGACCTCGTGGAGTGAGCGGGTCGGTCAGCCGGTGGGTAGACCCGAGCCGTCGCGCTGGAAGTCCATCAGCCGCTCGTTCTCATAGGCCACCCGGTTCGCGGTGGACTCGAGGTCGCGGAACATCTGCTTGACGGCCCGGATGCCGGCCGGGGACTGAGCGACCAGGGTGCTCGCGAGTTCGAGGGCGGTGGCCTCCGCGGCGGCCGCGGGCGCAATGCGCTGGAGCAGCCCGTACGACTCCGCCTCAGCCATGCCCAGCACCCGCCCGGTGAGGACGAGATCCTTGGCCCGGGCCAGCCCGATCAGCGGCACCAGGCGGGCCGGGCCGACCGGGACCCCCAGCCGGGCACCGGCCCACGACAGGGCCAGGTTGGCGCCGCCGACGCGCAGGTCACAGCCGGCGACGATCTCGGCGCCCGCGCCCACGCAGTTGCCCACGCACACCGCGATCGTCGGCACGGGGAACTGCTCGATCAGCTCGTACAGGCGGGTGAAAGCGCTCATGCGGGCCAGGCCCGCATCGCGGTCGAGCACCTCGCCGACATCCGCGCCGGCGCAGAACGCGCGCACGTTCGTCGTCGAGAGCACCAGGACCCGAAGTTCCGGGTCGGTCGCCAGTTCCGCCAGCATCGTGACGAGCAACTCCAGGGCGGCGGAGTCGAGGGCGTTGCGCTTGTCCGGACGGTTCAGGCGCACGATCTCCACACCGTCGGACCGGTCCCGCAGCACCGGTGCGGTGATGATGTTCTCCACGGACGTCAGTTCACCACACCCGTAGCCTGAGTCCATGGCCCGAGGGATGACCGACGAGCAGCGCCGCGCATTCCTCCTGGCCGGCACCCGCACCGGCATCCTGTCCACCGTGCGCGCGGACGGCCGACCGCACGCCGCACCGATCTGGTTCACCATCGACGCCGACGACGTGATGTTCACGACCGCTGCCGACACCGTGAAGGGCCAGAATCTGCGTCGCGACGGCCGGGCGGTGCTTGCCGTCGACGACGCCACGCCGCCGTATAGCTTCGTCATCATCGAGGGTCGTGCCGAGCTGTCCTCGGACATGGACGAGTTGCTGAAGTGGGCCACGATTCTGGGCGAGCGGTACATGGGGCCCGGGCAGGGTGAGGCGTTCGGCAAGCGCAACGCGGTGCCACCCGAGCTGCTCGTCCGGCTGCGGCCGGAAAAGATCATCGCGCTGGCCGCCATCGCCGATTGACTACAACGCGAGTGGCGCGAGATCCCCGCGTTTGCGAGTGGAGGAGATCGACTGACACATCGGCGGAATCGGGGGCGTTAGGCCAGGCCGCGCCGGGCGACTGACGGAGCGCGGCTGCCGCGAATCGACGCGACCATGTCGAGTACCCGCCGGGTGGCAACCACATCGTGCGCCCGCACCACCCGGGCACCGTGCCATGCGGCAATCGCGGTTGCGGCGAGGGTTCCCTCGAGGCGCTCGGCGGGCGGCAGGTCGAGCGTCTCGCCGATGAAGTCCTTGCGCGACAAGGCAACCAGCACCGGCCAGCCCGTCACGACCAACTCGTCGAGGCGCCGAGTGAGCTCGAGAGAGTGCCAGGTGTTCTTGCCGAAATCGTGCGTCGGATCGATGAGGATCCCGTCGCGCCGCACCCCGGCTTCGACGGCGTGCTCGGCCGAGGACGTCAGAGCGGCGAGGACCTCTGACACGACATCGTTGTAGTGGACCCGGTGCGGGTCGGTGCGCGGGCGCAGGCCGCCGGTGTGGCTGCACACCAGGCCCGCCCCGGTCCGGGCCGCGACGGCGAGCAACCCGGGGTCGGCACCCGCCCAGGTGTCGTTGATGAGGTCGGCACCTGCCGCGACCACCTGTTCGGCCACCTCGGCCCGCCAGGTGTCCACGCTGATGACCAACTGCGGGAACTGTTCCCGCACGGCAGCCACCACCGGCAGGACGCGGGCGATCTCCTCCCCGGACTCGACCGGTGGCCCGTAGCCGGCCCGCACTCCGCCGATGTCAACGATGTCGGCACCGTCGTCGACGGCTCGCGCGACGGCAGCCCGGGCGGCCTCGAGTTCGACGTTCGCACCGCCGTCGTAGAAGGAGTCAGGCGTGCGGTTGACGATCGCCATCACGGCGCACTCATCGTCGGCGAACACGCGTGGGCCCAGCCGTAACATCACCCGCCCACCCTGGCAGAGCGTTGGGCATGACACGATCGTCAGGTGTTGACGCTGGCGTTGTACGGGCTGCTCGCAGTCCTGCTGATCGGTGGCATCTATCTGCTGGCCGCGTGGCTACTGCCCACCGGCGAGCAGATCGCGCCGCCGGTGCGCGACGAGCCGATCTGGTCGTTGCCCCCCGAGCGCGCGCTCGCCGCGGCCGACGTCGCCGATGTACGCCTGCCGGTGGCGTTGCGCGGCTATCGCTTCGCCGAGACCGACCTGCTACTCGACCGCCTGGTCGAGGAGTTGCGCGCTCGCGACGAGGAGATCGCCCGGCTACGCAAGCCGGCCACCGCGCCCGGGCCGTCCAGCGCTGAGTCGGGCGAGCGGGCTGCCAAGCCCACGCCGGCCAAGTCGACGGCTACGTCGCTCGAGAAGTCGACGTCCAAACCGGCCACCCAGTCGCAGCGACCCGCGGGCGTGGATGCGGTAGCGGCAGCGGCAGCAAAATCACAGGCCGAGAAAGCGGTAGCGCCGGCGACGTCCGCCCCGGCGGCCGAGCCGAAGCCCCCGCCGGCCGTGGCTGCGACCCCAGCGGCCGAGCCCAAGCCCGCGCCGGTCGTGGCTGCGACCCCAGCGGCCGAGCCCAAGACCGCGCTGGCTGCAGATCCGCCCACCGCGGCTGGGCCCAAGCCCACGCCGGCGGCCGATGCGCCTGCGGCCGAGCCCAAGACCAAGCCCACGCCGACCGTGGCTGCGACCCCAGCGGCCGAGCCGAAGCCCGCGCCGGTCGTGGCTGCGACCCCAGCGGCCGAGCCCAAGACCAAGCCCACGCCGGCTGCAGATCCGCCCACCGCGGCTGGGCCCAAGCCCACGCCGGCGGCCGATGCGCCTGCGGCCGAGCCGAAGCCCAGGCGCCCGGCTGCCCGCAAACGGCAGCCCGCGCCACCGCCAGAGC
>JAOPWD010000203.1 GCA_025965875.1 Pseudonocardiales bacterium | reverse complement strand
CCGCCGCATCGGGCGCACGTGAGAACTGGTGTTCTCCCGACCTGTCGCGTCGACGTCGTTCAGCCACGGACGATCAGCGTGGGAATTCACCGGCACACCGGCGCGCATCGGACTCGCCAATGCTGTAGCCGGAACAGGCTCGTCTGTCGAACGCCAACACGCATATTGCGGCGTCCGATCCATCAGCCCGGTGACACCAACCCGGTTCCCGCGGCCGTGGCTCAGCCGTCCGCTGGACCGAGGGGTTCCCCCCGGAGCCCGTCAGTCCAGCGAACGGCCATGCGCTACGAGGACAGCGCAGCGTCTAGGTGAGATTCGCGTCAAGCGATGTGAGGAAATGTGTCTCAACCGTTATCCCGCCGCAGAGCGGGTCGCGCTCTGACCGTGATCTCTGGCAGCCCCACGAGGGCCGAACGGCAGCTGTGCCCCGCCTCCGAGGGGAGGGGTTGGGAGGCGGGGCTCAGTCATGCATGGCCCGGTCGATGGCAGGACTCGGGCCTCGGTGCCAGCATGACGCTAGTTGTGGATCTTCGATACGCCCATGACTGGGCTGTCATCGTCTCGTCATGTGCGGCGGGCCGCAGGTCGTGATGTCGCACGTCGGGCCGGCCGGTCATCGGGAAGCCGATCGATCTTCACGTAACGTTCATCGCGATATGGGCGCTATGTCTGTTGCAACCAGAAGCGTACGGACTCATGAGCGAAGACGAGCAAATCTTCAAGCAGGGCTTCTCCCGACGGGGTTTCCTGGCAACAGCCGGAGTAGCCGGCGCGGGCATCGCCATCGCTCCGTTGCTGGGCGCCAGCGCGCAGGCCGCCCCGGCCCCGGTCTCGAGGGCCGCGGGTGCCGCCGAGTCGACCCCGAGGGTCGGCGGACTGCACTTGCAGTTCGGAAGCGACGCCTGCACCGAAGCCGTCGTGTCCTGGCACACCCTGCAACCGGTGCGCCACGCCCGCGTCTTGCTCGGCGACGGCGGCGGGCGCTTCGAGCGCACCGCGGTTGCGCGCGAGAGGCGCTATGTCGACGCCAAGTCCGGGCAGACCGTCTACGCGCAGCACGCCCGTCTCGACGGCCTGCGGCCTGACCGCGACTATGTCTACGCCGCCGTTCACGACGGTGCGCAGCCGGAATTCGGCTCATTGCACACCGCGCCACGTGGCCGGGCTGCCTTCACGTTCACCAGCTTTGGCGACCAGGGCACCCCGACCACCGGAACCCGGTTCATCCCGCCCCCTGGCGTGACTCTGCCCAACCCGCCCTACGTCAACGACAATCTCGGCTCTCCGGCGGCCGGAGACGTCACGGTCGGAGTCGAGCGGGTGCAGCCGCTGTTCCATTTGTTCAACGGCGACCTCTGCTACGCCAACATTGCCCAGGACCGGGTCCGCACCTGGTCGGACTTCTGGGAGAACAACTCCCGCAGCGCCCGGCACCGGCCCTGGATGCCGTCCGCGGGCAACCACGAGAACGAACTCGGCAACGGCCCGATCGGCTACCAGGCGTACCAGACATATTTCGAGGTGCCCCATCAAGCCGGCCAGACCGATGTCACGCGTGGGCTCTGGTACGCCTTCACGGTCGGAGCAGTGCGGGTGATCAGCCTGAACAACGACGACATCTGCTACCAGGACGGCGGCAACAGCTACGTCCGGGGCTACTCCGGCGGAGCACAACGCGACTGGCTCGAACGCGAGCTACGGTCGACGCGCCGCGACAGCGATATCGACTGGATCGTCGTCTGCATGCATCAGGTCGCGATCAGCACCGCTGACCAGTTCAACGGCGCCGACCTCGGCATCCGCCAGGAGTGGCTGCCGCTGTTCGACCGCTACGGCGTCGACCTCGTGGTGTGCGGGCACGAACACCACTACGAGCGCTCCCACCCGATCCGGGGCCAGCAGTCCAACCCCACGCTCACGCCGATCCCGGCCAGCACCCGCACCGACATGGTGGACACGACGCGCGGCACCGTCCACATGGTGCTGGGCGGCGGTGGGACCTCCGCCCCGTCGAACCAGTTGTTCTTCAACCCACCGGCCTGCCGGGTGATCACCGCCGTCGGACCGCCGGATCCCACCACCGGCAAGCGGCCGCCCGTCTACGTACGCGAGGATGCACCGTGGTCAGCGGTCCGCGACGCCGCACATTCATACGGGTTCGCGGCGTTCACCGTCGACCCGGGCACCCGCCACGGTGGCGTCACGACAATGCGGGTCACCTACTACGACGTGCTGGGTGCCGAGGGTCAGTTGGCCGAGTTCGAGACCTTCACCCTGCGCCGGCCCCGCGGCGATGCCCACTGAGCGACTCCGGCTCCGGGGCGGTGGCGGGCGGCCCCGCGCCCACCTCCCGTGCGCCAGCAACACCACTGGAAGCGCACACACCGGAGTGATCAACGGCAACGTCCTCGGCCGTCAGCCGGCGTCCGGGTCTGCCTCGCCTAGGTGCCCAGCGATCGCGTCACGCAACTTCTCCGACGCCTCAGCCTCCGAATCGCTCGATACCAGATACACGCCAAAACTGCGGCGGCCGTCGAGGAGCGGGTACACCAGCCACGCGTGCGGTCCGAACCGGTAAGGGTCGTCCACCTTCGCCGGCTCGATTTGGATCTCGATATCTGGGTCGACGAGATCCACGGCCTGGCGAGCGAGCTGGGCGACATCGCCCTCTGTAAGGCTCACGCCGCTCATTGCACCACGGTCCGGTCCCGGTCCTCAACCAGGGTAATCAGTGACGTCACATTGCTGACGCACCGGGAACACAAGACCGCAACCCGCATGCCGCACAGTCGGAGTTGCCTCGAGATTGCCTCGAAGGTGGCCCCACAAGACGCACTGGGGAGGTGCCATGCGCCGCATGACTGTTGAAACCATCGCAGATATTGACATCCAGATCGTCAGCGCCCGCTGGCGGTGGTTGCACAGCGCGTGGGAAGGAGACTTCGACGCCGTCTACCGCGCCGGGGCCGCCATCGACGTGCTGCTGGACCGGCGCAACGAGCTCATGCAAGCCGCTGCAGCCGGCACTGGCGAGGCAGTCGCCGCATGAGGCGCAACTGAGCCAAGAGCGGCTGGCTTGATGAACCAACTGGCCAATGGTGCACCCCTCGCACGACGTGGCGGATCAGTCATCGAGCAAGACAATGCGGCAGCGCACACTGGTCGGGTGATCTCGCTAGATCTGGCGCGCCGGCTTCGCGACGCCGGCCTCGAGTGGTCGCCCGCTCCTGGGGACAGATTCGTGGTGGCCGATCGCGACATGGACTCCGACGTCTTCGTCCTCAGCGACATGACGATCGAAGTGCACGACCTGCCGCACGCCCGCGTGATCGGATTCAACGGCACCACCGAGTGGGCGTTGGATTCCGTCGTCAGCGATGAGGCCGTCTGGCTCCCCCGCGAGACGCAGTTGCGCGAACTGCTGGCAGCGGCGTTCCGCGGGCTCGACCGCGCGGGCGACGACTGGCAGGTCCGAACCCAGGTGAACGGCACGGTGCACGCCAACCAGCACCCCGACGCCGAGCAGGCGTACGGACTTGCCCTGCTGCACCTGCTCACGTCACGTTGAGGTCAGTCCTCGGTCGCGTCCACCCTGGGCGGATCGCGGTTCTTGGGTCCTCGCGACCGCGAGCTTCGCGGGCCTTAGGCGGCGGGCTTGGTCCACGCGGTGGTCGGCGCCGGCGCCTCGGTCGCTTGGGGCATCAGGATCCACAGGATCGGGTAGATCAGCAGTTGGCTGCCCGGGATGAGCATGAGCAGCAGTACGAACAGCAGCCGGGCCGGCCACGGATCGATACCGAGGCGGCGACCGAGGCCGGCGACCACGCCGCCCAGGACGCGTCCTTCCTGCACTCGGACCAGGCCCTCACGTCGGAACGCGGCGTGAATTGACTCCATCATTGGCTTTGCCTCTCACATCGTTGTAGTTGATGTAGCAAGCATGTGCCTCCATTCCATTCGAGGCATCGGGGCCGACCCTGGCTCTTGCCCTGATGTTGCGCGCGCGATCTCAGGGTGGGCTACGAGCCGTACCGGCCGATGGCGCCGCGTCACGAGTTCTAAGGGCTGTCGGTGCCCGGACCTCGAAGTTATGCTGGCTGCCGGTTCTTTGTCCCCTCCAGACGCTCCTTCGGGTGGGCAGCGAGGCCACCTGGGGGCTGATGTCATGAGCAAACCGACCATCGTGACCGTCGACGACGATCCGATGGTCTCCGCGGCGATTACCCGAGATCTGGCCAGCCGCTACGCCGCCGACTACCGCCTGGTGCGCACGACGTCGGGGGCCGAGGCGCTGGGTGTGCTGATCAAGCTTGCGCTGCGTGACCAACCGGTGGCGTTGATCGTCACCGACCAGCGGATGCCGCAGATGACGGGCATCGAGATGCTCGAGCAGGCTCGTGCCCACGCGCCGGACGCCAAGTACCTGTTGCTCACGGCGTACGCCGATACCGACGTCGCGATCAAGGCGATCAACGACATCGGCCTCGACCGTTATCAGCTCAAGCCCTGGGACCCTCCCGAGGAACGGCTCTACCCCGTCACCGACGACCTGCTCGAGGACTGGCGGCGGGCGCACCCTGAACACACGTCCGACGTTCGTGTCGTCGGGCACCGGTGGTCCGACCGCAGCCACGACATCAAGAACTTCCTGACCCGCAACTACGTGCCCTATCGCTGGTACGACATCGAGCGCGACGCCGAGGCCCGGCGATTGCGCGACCTCGCCGACGCGACCACCGCGGACCTGCCGCTCGTGCTCATCCCCGACGGCGACACGCTGCGCTCGCCGTCGACGCTCGATCTCGCCGGCGCGCTCGGCCTGCGCACCAGAGCCGAACAGCCGTTGTACGACGTGTGCATCGTGGGCGCCGGCCCGGCCGGACTGGCCGCCGCGGTGTATGCGGCGTCGGAGGGGCTCAGCACCGTCATGGTCGAGCGCGAGGCGCCCGGGGGCCAGGCCGGGCAGAGCGCGGCCATCGAGAACTACCTCGGGTTTCCGAAGGGATTGACCGGCTCCGACCTGACCCAGCGCGCCGTGGCGCAGGTGTCTCGCTTCGGGGCCGAAGTGGTCCTTGCGCGCGACGTCATCGGCTTCGAGGCGCGCGGGCCCGTGCGTGCGGTGCTCTTCGACGGATCGGGGGAGATCGAGGCCCGCGCGCTCATCGTGGCAACCGGCGTGTCCTACCGGCGGCTGAACGCGGCCGGGCTCGATGAGCTCACCGGCCGGGGCGTCTACTACGGCACCAACGCCAGCGAGGCGAGCCAGACCCAGGGCGACGACGTCTACATCGTCGGTGCCGCCAACTCGGCTGGCCAGGCCGCGCTGAACCTGTCGCGCTACGCCAAGCGGGTGGTCCTCGTGGTCCGGGCTGCGACGCTCAAGGAGACGATGTCGAAATACCTCATCGAGCGAATCACGTTGGCGGCCAACATCGAGGTGCGCTACCGCAGCGAGGTGGTGGCGGCGCGAGGCGACGGCCACCTCGAGGCGCTCACCCTCGCCGACCGTGACTCAGGCGTCACGGACGAGGTGCTATCGAGTTGGCTGTTCGTCTTCATCGGCGCCTCGCCGCGCACCGAATGGCTCGGCCCGGACGTCGCCCGCGACGACAACGGGTATGTCGTCACGGGTCAGGACCTTGCCGGCCATGACCACCCCGAGCGCTGGCCGCTGCCCCGTGCGCCGTTCAACCTCGAGACCAGCGTGCCCGGCGTGTTCGCCGCCGGGGACGTACGACTCGACTCCATGAAGCGCGTCGCGTCGGCCGTCGGCGAGGGTGCGATGTCGGTCTATCTCGTGCACCGCTACCTGGCCACGATCTGATGCGAGTCGACGAGCTTCGAGGACTCAGCATCTTCGACGGCCTGACCGACGAGCAGCTCGCGGAGTTTGTCGCGGCCGGCACCGAGGTGCGCGTCGAGCCCGGCATCGAACTGTTCCACGAAGGTGAGCACGCGGACTTCTGGTGGGTGCTCGTCGACGGGGCGCTCGACCTGGTCCGGCATGTCGGCCGCGAGGACACTGTGGTGGGGAGGATGGACCAGCCGGGGCGGTGGGCCGGCGGGTTCCGCGCTTGGGACGAGCACGGCGTCTACCTCGCTACCGGTCGAGGGGTGATCGAGGGACGCGTGCTCCGGGTGCCGGCCGAGACGCTCCGGGAGCGGTCCAACGCCTGGTTCCCGTTCGCCGCACATCTCATCGAGGGGGTGTACGGCACCGCACGCAGGATCGAGGCGACGGCACGGCAGCGCGAGTCCCTCGTCACCCTCGGCCGGCTCGCCGCCGGACTGGCGCACGAAATCAACAACCCGGCGGCGGCGGCCACCCGCGCCGTCAGCGCGCTGGAGGGCGCCTGCCGAACGCTGCTCTCGTCGCTCACCCGGCTATCCCAGGACGAGATCTCGGCGCGGCAGTTCACCGCGCTCGACGCGCTGCGGCGTGAGATCGAGCCCGGCTCCGCGGCATTGGACGCGCTGGCCAGGGCCGACCTCGAGCAGGACCTCTCGCAATGGCTCAGCCGCCACGGCGTCGAACAAGGGTGGACGATCGCCCCACCGCTTGCCGCGGCCGGTGTCGACCTGGCCTGGTGCGAGCGGGCCGCGACCGTGCTCGACGGAGCGGCCCTGGAGCCAGGCCTGGAATGGGTGGCGAGCACGCTGTTGACTGCCACGCTGATCTCGGAGGTGAAGGAGTCGACCCGGCGCGTCTCCGAGTTGGTCGCCGCCGTCAAGTCGCACTCGCAGCTGGACCGTGGGTCGATGCAAACCATCGACGTCACGGAGGGTCTCGAGAGCAGCCTGGTAATGCTCGGGCACAAGCTGCGCGACGGGGTCACGGTCGTGCGTGACTATGCCGCCGACGTGCCACGCTTCGAGGCGTATGCCGGTGAACTCAACCAGGCATGGATCAATCTCATCGACAACGCCGTCGACGCCATGTGCAGTGACGGCACCCTCCGGGTGTCGACCCGCGTTGCAGACGACGCGGTCGTGGTTGAGATCGCCGACACGGGTCCGGGCATGCCGCCGGAAGTGGTGGCTCGCGCGTTCGAGGCCTTCTATACGACGAAGGACGTAGGCAAGGGCACCGGCCTTGGCCTCGACATCGCGCGGCGCATCGTCGTGGAGCGGCACGGAGGCACGATCACTATCGATTCCCACCCGGGTGAGACGGTCCTGCGGGTCAGCATCCCCCTCCGGCGCTGACGCGGGAACCACGCACTCCTGATGCGTGGCTGGTCGTTCGGCGATTTCAGTCGGCCCGGAGACTGATCGGCGGCATGCCACGCCGTTTCACGTTCTGTTGACGTCCCCGTCCTACATTTTGCGATTGGCGAGCCAGGAGGCCGGGGCATGGACGTCTCTCGTAGAACTGCGTTAAAGGTTGGAGTGTTCGGCGGAGCAGCACTTTTGCTGCCGTTGGAGCGGACGGTCGGTGCCAGCACGGCTCTGCCCCCGCGAATGCCGTCGAGCTCGCTACCCGTCCCGTTCACGATCCCGTTCGCACGGCCTCCGGTTCTGTATCCGGTTCGCACCGACAGCACCACCGACTTCTACCGGGTCGTGATGGCGCCGTTGCGGACCGAGGTCATCCCGGGCTTCCAGACGAATTTCTTCGCCTACAACCAGTCCGTCCCCGGTCCGACGATCCGCGTCAAGCGAGGCCGCCAGACTGTAGTACGGATGATCAACCAGCTCCCCGCGAAACACCCGGTCCTGAATTACACGCCGTGGACGTCAGTGCATCTGCACGGTTCCCCGTCGGCCCCGCAGTTCGACGGCTACGCCAGCGATGTGACCAATCCCGGCCAATTCAAGGACTACTACTACCCGAACACGCAGCCCGGTCGCACGATCTGGTACCACGACCACGGTGTGTCGCACACGGCCGAGAACGTATATATGGGCCTGGCGGCGCAGTACCACGTCGTCGATCCGATGGAGGATTCGCTGGGGCTGCCGCGCGGTGAGTTCGAAGTACCCCTCACGATCAGCGACGCGATGTTCACCACGGACGGATCGCTGCTCGTCGACAACCACGACGGATCGGGTATCTACGGCGACGTCATCCTGGTGAACGGCCGGCCGTGGCCCGCGATGAAGGTGAAGCGGCGCAAGTACCGCTTCCGGGTCTTGAACGGTTCCGTGTCGCGGTCCTACAACTTGTTCCTCGACTCCGGCGACCAGTTCAAGGTGATCGCAACGGACGGGGGCCTGATGCCGCGTCCGATGTCTGTGTCGAGCATGCGACAGGGCATGGCCGAGCGGTACGACATCGTGATCGACTTCAGCAAGTACCCGGCCGGACGTCGCGTCGTGCTCGGCAACCGCAGCCCGAAGAACAACATCGGCTACCCGAACGTCGACAAGATCATGGCCTTCGACGTGATCGGCGACGGTTTTGACCCGAGCAACAACTCGGTCCCCGACGTGCTGAACCCAGACGACCCGGTCATGGCGCTGAAGGTCGCTGATGCGGTGCAGACCCGCACATTCGACTTCGGGCGGAGCCACGGTCAGTTCACCATCAACGGCCACACGTGGGAGGACGTCGTCAAGAGCGGCTTCACCCGCATCGAGGCCAATCCACGGCATGGCGATACGGAGTTGTGGGTGATCAATAACCTCTCCGGCGGCTGGTTCCATCCGGTCCACATCCACCTGGTCGACTTCAAGATCGTCGACCGCAACGGGAAGCCCCCCTTCGCCTACGAAAACGGCCCGAAGGACGTCGTCTACGTCGGCGAGAACGAATCCGTCCGGTTGCTGATGAAATTCGAGGGCCGCGGGAAGTACATGATGCACTGCCACAACACCGTCCACGAGGACCACGACATGATGGCGCAGTTCCAGGTCTTCGACGACACGACGCCCTCCATCGATCCGTTGTCCGACCCATGCACCACGCTGCCTGACGGTCAGTTGTAGGCGTGCCATGACGCTGACCACAGAGGCCTGCCAACCTGTCGACGGCTCGCGCGCCGACGCGCGACGACTCGCGCTGCTGGCGTCCGCGGCACTCATGGTCCTGGCCGCCGTTATCCATCTGGATGTCATTCCTGCCCACGTGCAGGAATGGCTGCCGGCAGCGGTGTTCTTTGGCTTCCTTGCCGTGGGGCAGGCATCGATGGCGGTCCTGTTGGTCCGCCGTCCACACCCGATCACGCTGCTCGTCGCGATCTGGTCGAGTGTCGGCGTCGTCGCCCTCTATGTGTGGAGCCGGACAGCCGGTCTACCGTTCGCGCCCGTCGACCACGGCGAGGGTCACGGGGCCGGCGGCTCCCACGTGGCGCATGCGGTCGGTGGCCACGGCAACGGCGAGCCGATCTTCCCCGGCCAAGCGGCACCCACGAGCGCCGAGCCGGTAGGCCCGCTCGACCTGGCCGCTTTGGCTGCGGAGCTCGCGGTGATCGCGCTCCTGGTCTTGCTCCTGCCAGCCAAGTATCGGCGCTGGACCAGCAACGGAATCTTCGTCTGCGGACTCGCGATGGTGGCCCTCCGTGCGACGGCGGGGTTGCACTGACGACCGTCAACGCCGCCGCGCATCTGCGGGATGCCCTCCAGCGGCGCAAGACACGCCGGGCAGCGCGGCGGCCCAACGTGCTGCGCGCGATCGCGCCGCTGGTGCTCATCGCGCTGCTCGTGGCGTTCACCCTGATCGTCCTTGCCGAGCCGGTTCGGGTGAGTTCGAACAGCATGTCGCCGACTTTCCACTCCGGCAATCAGGTACTGGTCCAGAAGTTCGGCACTCGTGCGAATCACCCGCACCGTCGTGACGTCATCGCATTCCACGTTCCCGGCTCTTCTGAATTGGTGATCAAGCGCGTCGTCGCCGTCGCGGGTGATTCGGTGGGTATCGCGGACGGCGTCCTCACCGTGAACGACAAGCCGCTGCGCGAGTCATTCGTGGACTACAACCTGATGGACGCGACCTACTTCGGACCCGTCCACATCCCGCCGGGGACGGTGTTCGTCATGGGTGACAACCGATCCGATTCGGTCGACTCACGAACGTTCGGTCCGGTCCCGTTCAAAGACATTGTCGGACGGGTCGTGCTCCGGATCTGGCCACTGTGACCCGAGCGCAGCCTACGAGCTGTACTGGCCACTCGCCCGGATCTCCAACGACGCCTCCTAGCCGGACCGCCGCCGCACGGTCCCGACAAACCGCACAGGCTTCGACCTCGACCTACGGCGGGTGGACGCACGGGGCCCCTCAATGACAATGCTCGGCACCGTCGGTGTGGCACGCCTCGGACCGCGGCAGATCAAGAGCCGGGTTGCCGTCGAAGAAGCCCACGGGTTTGAGGTGGAAGCCGGCGTAGTTCACTGGCATGACCGGCCAGTCCTCGGGACGCACGACGTGGTGTGCGCCGACGGTGTACCAGACCACCAGATCGGTGTCGGCGATCGAGGCGTCGTCGGCCACGAATTCGGGTAACCCCTGCGGGTCCGGTGACTGGTACGGGTAGTTCCCCGCCGCGTACTTCTCGTCCGGGTCATAGGCAGTCACCCAGAGGTTGTGCTGGACGAATCGCGCCCGGTCGTAGATGGCGGATCCGGGCTGCAGCATCGGTGGCACCGACGCCCCGGGCATCAGCTTGTATGCGACCGGCTGGCCCAGCTCGTTCAGCACCGACGGATTCACGATCTTCCAGTACCGTGCGGTCGAGTACTCGACATTTCGTGCGGCTGTTCCCTCGGTCTCGAGCAGGGACGCTTGCGTGATCCAGGCGTTGTTGTGCGGGTTGTCAGCCGGGTTCGGCTCAGGCACCGAGTCGATCTCGTACACGCTGTTGTTCGGTCCGTCGATCGACATGTCGAGGCGGACGCTGAAGAAGTGCTGATGGTTGGGGCCATAGATCCCGGGCGCCACCAACTGCCCCCAGCGCGGCACCTCGCCATCGGCGACCGCACCCGTCGTCAGGACGCCGCTGAGCTTCACCTCGTACTCGATCGACCCGTCGGTGTAGAGGTACCAGTAGAAGCCGTACTCGTAGTTGCCGACCGTGGCGATCGTCGAGATGACCAGCCGCCGCGACCGTCGCACCTCCACCTCACCGGTGCGGAAGTCGGTGTGCTTCCACGCGATGCCGAAATCCTCCTCGTGCATGCACACCGCGTTCTTGATGGTCACCGGCTGGCCCAGTGAGTCATTGACGACACCGTCGAAGTAGTAGATCTCGCCGAGGCAATCGCACCCGAGCGTGAGCGAGTTCGCCATCAGCCCCATCCCGACTTCACCCATGTCGAAGACGTTCTTGTTCCACTGCGTCGGCGTGGCGTCGCCGTACGGGACGACCATCTCCGACAGTGAGGCGCGGTAGATGATCGGTCGGATCTTGCCGCGGTCGTCGTAGCTGATTTGGTGCAGCACGAGCCCTTCGCGCGGGTTGAAGCCGACCCTCAGCCGCCACTTCTGCCACGTCACCGACCATCCGTCGACGGTGAAGCTCGGACCCTCGGGCTGGGTGATGCTGAGCGGTTTGAGATCGGTGCGCAGTTCGGTGAAGGCAGGGCGGTTCATCGGGTCGAACATGAGATCCGGGGAGTAGTTTCCCGGGTGCTTCGGGATCGGGACGACCCCCAGGTCTTCCACGTCAGTCACCACCATCGCGTCCATGTCGACAGTGACGAGCAGGTTCTCGATCGGTCGTGCGTACCCGTGCTCGCTCGGCGCTGCGCGCATCCAGGTGAGCGGCCGACACCGCCGGGGGCCGACCTTCGGGTCGTCGGACGGCAGCACGAAGCCGGACGGCCACGGGTCGATCATGGCGAGCGAGAAGTCGGTGACGCCGCGCTTGCGCATCGCGTCCTGCCAACGCGGATCTGCTCGCACCAAGTCCTCGATGGCGAACATGTCCTCCATGAGGAAGGACGGGAACCGGTCAGGGACCGGCGTCGCGCTGAGGACGGTCCGGCTGGTCAGGGATACGACCGCTTCGTGGATGAGGCCGGCCGCCCTGTCGTAGGTGATCACCAATGCGGTGCGGTCCGGTGCGAGGGTGGGATCGAATTCGAGATCGGCCGGCTTCGGTGGCTCGGCGAGCGAGATCATGACGTAGCGCGAGGAGGGCGTCAGCTCGACCTGTGCCTGCAGGATCGCGACGGCGGCCGCGACCTCGTCGGCGCTCAGCGGGTCGAGAGGATGGCTGGGCTGCGGCACGGCAGCCTCTTCGATGGGTTCGGTGAGCACTTGAGTGGTCATGAGCACGTCCTCTTTTCCGACGAGGGTCAGGCGGTTGGAGCGGTGGTTTCGAGTACGGCCAGATGGGCGAGGGAATCGGTCTGATTGAGCTTCGATGCGGATCGACGGCCGAAGAAGTACACCAGCGCAGCGGCGATCAGCGTGCCGGCCACGATCAGCCCCACCCACGTCATCCACGAACTCTTGCTGATGCCCGGCCCGAACGGCAGCGTGAACGAGTAGTAGATCCCGGCCGCCGTACCGACGCTGCCGATCAACGCGACGAGCAGCACGACCGGCATGCCGCCGGGGATGCGCCAGAAGTCCTCGGTCTCGTAACGCTCCTTGTACTTGCGGCGGGCGATCACGACCGGAACGAAGAAGAAGAATCCCGAGAACAGCCAGACCACACTGAGTGCGCCGTTGATGTAGAGGAACACGTTGGTGAGACTCGCCTGCGAGAAGAGCACGACGATCAGCGTCGACGAGATGCAGGTCTGGACCAGGATGGCGGTAACGGGATTGCGCGTGCGCGGGTTGAGGTGG
Source organism: Pseudonocardiales bacterium (assembly GCA_025965875.1). Taxonomy (GTDB): domain Bacteria; phylum Actinomycetota; class Actinomycetes; order Mycobacteriales; family Jatrophihabitantaceae; genus QHCC01. The sequence continues at coordinate 12,783 of JAOPWD010000203.1, read as the reverse complement.
GTGAACAGGCGGGGCAGGTGGCGCTCGAGACCGGACACGAACACCAGCCGCGAATACGCGGACTGATATGTGGTGAGGGCGACCACAAGGATGAGCGCGATTCCCAGGGCGGCGATCTCGGCGGTACCGGGGATGCCGAACTTGAGCGCGCTGACAACACCGGTGATCGGGTCGATCTTCTCGGTAGGCAACGCCAGCATCGTGCCCACCGTAGCTAGCACGTAGATCAGCGACAATGCGACCGAGCCGTAGAAAATCATGCGAGTCGCGCTGCGCCGCACCGACAGGAATTCGGCGCCCATGTTGAACGGCGTCTCGACGCCCACCAGGTAGAGCAGCACCAGGCCGAAGATCCAGCCGTACGTCCCGAAGTTCAGGCTGGTGAGCTCGTGGGTGCGCAACGGCGTGCCGGACCCGTGGCGGGTGGCGTGCGCGATCCCCACGAGCAGTACGGCCACCGCGACGGCGCCATAAACGACGAGGGCGACCTTCATGATGCGCTGCGTCGCGACGAGCTTGCGCAACGCCAGGCCAGCGGCCAGCCAGAGGATGAGCAGTTGCAGGATGATCGACACCGTCAGTCCGACGTGGGCGTGCAAGGCGAACAGTGTGAAGGCGAGCACGACGGACGGGCCACTCGCCCCGTTGAGGATCACCGGAATCCACGACAGGAATCCGCCCATGAAGGCGAGCGGTTCGTTCAACGTCCGGTACGCCCAGACGTAGACGCCGCCCTGAGCGGGCCACAGGTTGCCGAGTTCGGCGACGGCGAGACCAGCCGGGATGAGAAACACGACGATGCCGGCCACCCACATGGGAATCGAGGACCATCCGCCGGTGGCCATCACCGAACTACCGCTGATCCAGCAGATGATGAACACGTAGGCAGCGGTCAGGCCGAACGTGTTCAGGACGCGCGGCAGCACCTTCTCGGGAACGAGTTCGGCGGCGAGTTTCGTGTCGGGTCTCGTATCGAGCGTGGTCATGTCAGGCCTCCGCAGGGGTGTCGTGGGTAGCGGGGTCGTGCACGATCTGGCCGTCCTGCATGCGGATCACGCGCGTTGCTTCCTCCGCAACGGACGGGTCATGGGTGCTGGCGACGACGGTGACGCCGAGGCGGGAACAGAGGTCACGAAGCAGGCGGACGATGGTCGCGCCGGTGCGTCCGTCCAGGTTTGCCGTGGGCTCGTCGGCGAGGATGAGCCGGGGTTGGCTGATGAGCGCGCGGGCTATCGCGGTGCGCTGCTGTTCACCGCCCGACATCTTGGTCGGCGTGTGATCAGCCCGGTGCGAGAGGCCGACCATCTCGAGCAGGTCCAGCGCGCGGGTACGCAACGCAGCGCGGTCGAATGGCTCGAAGATCAGCGGCAGCTCGACGTTCTCGACAGCCGACAGGAACGGAATCAGGTTGTAGCTCTGGAAGATGAAGCCCAGGGTGTCGTGCCGCAGCGCCGCGAACTGACTCTCGGACAGCGTCGCGGTATCTGTGCCATCGATGATCACCTGTCCCTTGGTGGGGCGATCCAGGCCGCCGATCATGTTGAGCAGGGTCGATTTGCCGCTGCCACTCGGGCCCATCAGGCAGACGAACTCACCGGGCTGCACGGTGAGGCTGGCATTCGACAGTGCCTTGACGACCTCGTCGCCCAGCTTGTGCAACTTCCACACGCAGTCGACCTCGACTACAGCGGCCGTCGACTTCGCGATCTCGGCGGGTTTTTCGAGTGCGATGGTCAAGGTCAGCCTCCGTGACTCAGGGAGTGGATCGGCGGCCGGGACGCGGCGCGCCAGGACGGCAGGATGCTGGTGATCGCTGCCGACGCGATGCTGATGGCGATGGCGAGTGTGGTACCGAGCGCTGTCGGTCCGAGCTGCGGTGAGGTCGAGCTCGCGCCGATCGCGGCGAGCATTGAATCGACTGTGATCGCAAGTACTGACCCGACGACGGCACCCGCCGCGGCGGCGACCAGAGGCTCGACCATGAGCGCGCTGACCACTGGTGACCGAGGCACGCCGGTTGCCCCTAACAGCCCGATCTCACGGGTGCGTTGATTGATGGTGCGCGTTGAGCACACCGCGACCTCGACCACTCCGACGAGCAGCACGACGACGGCGATGAGCAGCGTGGCGCGGAAGATCTCGTCCTTGTTGCCCAGCGTCGTCGCCTGCTTCTTCACGCTGCCGGTGAGCGAGAAGACTTGGACTACGAGGAACGCTCCGGTCGCGGTGGTGAGGATCGGCAGCAGCAGCGCATGGGCCCGGCGGCGCGTCGACAGCAAGCCGTAGCTGAACCCGCGGCGGATCATGTCGACTCCGCCAGCAGGGCAACCGGGCGCTGCTGCAGCAGACGGTGGACCGGCACGAGGGCGCCGATGATCGCCATCGCCGGCACGTACGCCGCGGCCATGCCGCATGCCTGCAGCCACGCGCTCACCGAGGCGACGTCCGGCACGAGGGTCAGCACCGCGATGCCGGCCAGCGCGGCGGCGGCCAGGTAGGCGATCACGAAGACGACCGCCGATTCGACGAGGAAGAAGTACAACACCTCGTCGGCCAGGCCGATGCTGGCCATGATCCCGAACTCTCTGCGCCGCTCCTGAACCGAAGCGAGGAATGACGTCACCGCGATGACGAAGCCGAGGAGCAGACCGACCGTCGAGACCATGCCCAGGACCGACCCGGTGACCTTGCCTGCGAACAATGCGGAGTACCGCTGCTGGAACGTCAGTGATCCGCCGCCCCCGACCGTGTCGTAGATGAGGCCGGACGCGGCGGGCTTGACGGCGGGATCTGTGCTCGACGGAATTCCGGTCGCTCGGCTGAGCAGTTTGCCCAGGTCGAGACGACCGGCCAGGCTCGCCGGCTGGCGCACTGTCAGCCAACTGCTGTCACCGACGACGTTCATCGCTACGGGCGTCGCCACGGAGACGATTCGTGAGCTGCCCTCGACCGCGACCGTCAGGCTCACGCCACCGATGGCCAGCCGACTTCCGGCACGAACCCCGAGCACTTTGGCGGCTGCCGCGCCCACCACTGCTCTACCGCCCGCGATATCGGGACGTCCATAGACGGCGACGCGTCCGGCGGGCGGTGCCCAGATCCCAGCGATCGTGCGTTGTGCCGTCCAGCCGTCGGGGACCACGAGCCGTGGTGCCGGACCAGCTGGCAGCAACACGCCCAGCTCGGCGTCGTAATGGACGCCCTGGCTCGGTACCACCCACAGCGGCGCGCCGTGCAGCACATCGCCCAGCGAGGCCGTGCCCGACCCGGCGAATCCGATGGAGATCGTGCGCACCACCACAACCGCTGTAATCGCCAGCGCGATTCCCAATGTGGAGAGCACGAATTGCTCCGGTCGCCGCCTGAGGTTTGCCAGCGCGAACTTGAGCAGCCGCCCGCCATTGCCGCCGTCCGATTTCGCGATATCAGCCTTGGGCGTCGACCCAAGTGCGTTGGATCCACCAGTCGTAGCAGGGGAATCGACCAACGCCGTCATGGCCGTAATCCTCGGACGCTCGTGTTGCGATTGAAGGTCTGCACGTTAACCATCGGCTAATTTGGCGTCACTTGGTCGTTGCTCTGTCATTGCGGAGCTCGCACGCCGAATGAGAATTCGCGGACGGCAGGTCGTTCGAGTCGCGGCAGCAGCGGACGCAGGTCAGCGGCGGCGGCGCGTAGCTGGGTCACCAGGCCGACGAGTCCTCGCTCGACCACGGCCGCGCCGGCCGACACGGTAAGCCCGGCGCGCAGGCGTCCGGCCCCGTCGTTGATCGGAACGGCGATGCAGGCCAAACCGAGGTGTACCTCTTCGATCTGGACGGCGTGCTCGTCGTCTCGGATCCGGGCCAGCTCGGTGCCGAGGCGGTCGGGATCAACGATGGTCTTCGGGGTCAGCCGGTTCAGGGTCGGCTTGGCGAGCAGGTCTCGCCAGACGGGGGAGCTTGCTAGCAGCAGCCGGCCGATCGCCGACGCATGCAGATTGCCAATAGCGAGATCATCCGCAGGCACCGGGCGTCCCGGGTCGCACACCACGATCTGCGCGGAATCGTCAGTGTAGGTAGCGATCGTCACGGCGAGGCCGGTCGAGGCCCGCAGGTCCGCGACCACGGAAGTGACCTGGCCGTCGGCGTTCTGCTCGATCGACATTCCGACGAGCTCGGCGAGCCGCGCCCCGAGGGCAAAGCCGCGCAGGTCTGGTAAGCGAACCAGGTACTCCTCGCCGACGAGCAAGTTGAGGACGCGGTACGTGGTTGCCGGCGGTAGGTCGAGCTCGGTCGAGATCTGCCGCGCCGTGATGCCTGGACCGGCCCGCGCGACAGCCCGCAGCACGGCGAGCGCCGTACGGATGGCCTGCGGCTGGCGGCCGGTGATGCCGGTAGGCCCGCCGGTCATGATGCTCTCCGCGCCGCGGTCCCAAGCAGGTCGGACGCGATCGGCTCGTCGTACAGGCCGATTCGCGTCCGATCGTCCGGCCGTCGGCGCACCCGGGTCGCCAGCCAGGCTGTGCCCGCGGCGACTGCTGCGCAAGCGAGCAGCAACAGCAACCGGTCCGTGCGCCCTGACGGCCACGCGTATAGCGCGAAGGTGGCGACCAGAACCAGCACCGCGACGAGACCCGCGGCAAGTGCCGGGCGGGTGAGCTCGCCGATCTGAAGCAGGAACCATGGCAGCGCTGCGCACACCAAGATGTAGGCGAGCATGTACCCGAAGGTCGCGATCGTCACGAGGGACACGAAGGCGTCGTTGGGCCCCAGACCGAAGGCAATCAGGCACGTCGGGACGAGAGCGACCACTACCCAGGTGGCGAGCACGGCGACGTGCGGGGTGCGGAACCTGCGCGATGTGCGGCCGAGTGAGCGCGATACGAGTCGTTCACGAGCCATCGAGAAGAGCAGCCTGGTGAGCGCCGTGGCCGACGCCGTGGCGCAGGCGAACGCGGAGGCGGCGATCGCCAGGTCCAGGATCGGCGGGAGCCAGCCAGCCGTGCGCGCGGCGAGGTCGGGGAGCGGGGTCACGGTGGCCGCGAGGCCGCGAGCGCCACCAGGGAACTCGCTGAGCTCCACCCACGAAGCAACGAGGTACAGGATCGCCGCGCCGGCGACCGTCCGACGGATCGCGCGCCCGACCGTCCGATGTGGGCGGCGGGCTTCGGGGCCCAATGCGGCTGCGCTCTCGAAACCGATGAATGCCGTGATCGCCAGCGCGACCCCAGCACCGAAGCCACCGGCCGATACGCCGGTCGGCCGGACGAACGGCGATGCGATCGGAGCGCGCGAGTGGATGACCAGCACTGCGATCACGACGACGACGGCGCAGATTGCGGCGAGTTCGATCACTAGCGTCGCCCGGGAGGACAGTGACACGCTGCGGATCATGATGATCGCGGCGGCGATGGCCAGCGCGAGCATCACCGCAACGGCGACGGGCGCGCCGGGTGTTCCGGGCAGCAGCGCCGACACATAGGTGCTGGCGAGTACCAAGGTGGCCATGGCGAGCACGCCGTAACCGACGATCAAGGCGGCGCCGCACGTGAGCGCGGGCACTGGTCCCAGGCCTCGAGCCACGAAGCTGTACAGCGAGCCGGATGCGGCCATCCGCCGGGAGAACTCGTTGATGCAGAAGCTCACGAGGACTATGACGACGGTGGCGACGACGAAGGAATACATCGTTGCGTTGCCGGCCTGGGCTGCCACGATCGCCGGCACGGACGACATCGCGGCCGCGGGAGCCGTGGTGCCGAGCGACTGCGCGGTCACCTCACGCTCGCCGAGACTGCGCCGACTCAATCCGGCGAGTGGCGAGAGGGTCCGCACCGCGGCCGGACGCCGTGAGCCGGACCCCATCACGCCCCGACGCCGATGATGGCAGTCATCGCCACGAGCCCCGACATGGCAAAGACGCGCGGGCGGTGTGATTCGCTGGCCAGCGCCGGCCGCAGCAGCCGCAGCGCCACCGCGCCGAGAACCCCGGCCACCGCCGCGGTCGTCAGGGGTAGCCGGCCACCGGCCAGGTTGACGTGCTGGGCAAGCAGGGCGCCCGCGACGGGTGCGAGCGCGGCGAGGGTGAGCCAACCGACGACTCGCCGACGCCGGTGGGAGCCGTTCCGGACGCTGGAGGCGATCGCCAAGCCTTCCCCCGCCTTGTGCAGGCAGAAGGCGATCAGCAACAGCGGCCCGGTGTGAGTTGCGAGCCCGGAGCTAAGGCCGAGCACAGCGCCCTCGGCCATGCCGTGCGCGACCAGGGCGATCGCAGCCATCCGTCCTACCGGCGTGGCGCAACAACCCACGGTGTCTGGCGCCGCGATTCGGCTCATCGCTGCCGTCACGACCGCGAACGCCGTCAATGCGACTGCCGTGATCGCCCAACGCGCGAGGCCCACCTCACGGCCGTCGCCGACCGCATCAGGAAGCAGGTCGAACGCGACCAGCGAGAGCAGCAGGCCACCCGCGACGGCCTGCACGGCAGACGCTCGCGACGGGCGTAGCTGCGCCGTAGCACCGCCGAGCGCCAGCCCTACGGCCGCGAGAACGAGTCCCAGGGTCGTGATGGACATGGCATGACGCTAGGACCGGCGCGTTTCTGCGGCGTCCCCTCGGCGTTACCTTCGGGTTCACCGCAAATGAGACTCCGCAGTGACCACTCGCGGCGCAGTCGATCTTGACCTGTTTGTTGACGCTCAGTTGTTGCCCGTGAAGCCGGCCACCGTGGGATGGACCTGCAGTCGGCAGACGCTTACCGACACGGCCAGGTGCACGGTGTGCGTCGTGTTCGCTGGAGTTGCCGCCACCGACTTGGAGAACGTGCAGGGGCCGGTGGTCACCGGGTTGAAGTTCATCCACTCCACGCTTGCGGAGGCGTAGTGGCCCGGGGTGACGTTCACAGTCGTTTCGGTGTGGGCGCCGCCCGCGAATCCGTGCAACGTGCGCTGGGCGTGTGCCAGCACCTGCCCGGACGCATTGAGGGCGTCCAGGCCCGGGTACCCGTAAAGGCTGCACGTGGAGTGGGTGATGTTCTTGAACAGCACTACGAACGAGCCGTGGCCTGTCGCGCCCTGGCTGGGCGTATGCGAAATGGCCAAGGCGGCGTTGCGGCACGCAGGTGCGGTGGCGCTGGCGTTTGCTGCGGCTCCCACTAGTCCGGCAGCCGCCAGCGTGGCGGATGTGGCTAGCACGGCAGCACGAGTGCGCAATGTGGTCATGGTTCCTCCTGGACAACGATCGTGTCACTCAAGAAGGAACCTGTCCCAAGTCGCCTGATACCAGAAACAGCGAGCCGAGAGTGCTGCTCAGCTGGTCCAGTGGAAGGACACTTCAGGTTTGAAACCGTCTGCCGCTGCTTTCACTTGAGCGTGAATGGCGGATATTCATCAGTGAGCAGGAACAGGTACGCCTCGAGACGCAAGAACCACCGCATGAAGCCCACCGTGAACTCGCGCAGGCCGGCCGGCCACCGGCCGGTGAACAGCACGGCGAAGAACGCGACCAGCAACACGACGAAGTTCGCGATCGCCACGACGGCAAACGCGACGAGCTGCGGGATGGCCAGGATGAGCCGGAACGCGACGGTCAGCCGGTTTCGCCCTTCGAGTTGCGGCACCACATCCACGCGCACCCTCGGGTCGTTGCCCGGGTCGGTGGGCGTCATCGTGAAGTCGAAGGGCGGGTACTCCTCGCGCAGCCACCCGGCGAACAGGCCGGTACGCGCGTAGTACCGCATGTACATGACCTGGAAGTTCGCTATTCCGGCCGGCAACCGCCCGGTGAACAAGATGATGAACCACGACAGGACGCCCAGCACCTCAGACACGTACCGAAGCGCGCCGACCACCACCAGGTGCGGGATCGCCAGCAGCCAGTTCACCAGCGGGCGCCAGTTCGCGACCCGTTCGGGCGGATCGAAGGCCAAGGTCGCCGGATAAGGCCGGACTACATCCTTCATGAGCCACCTCCCGTGAAGATGGACCATACCGCCGCAGGTTCACCTGACCGCGGTCCTCCGCGGATCGCGGGACTAGTGGTGACGACCGGAAGTTGTACCGGACGAACTTCCGGTCGTGACCACTAGTGCTTCGCAGGGAGCGCGGGCGGCGACAGTCCCGGCGGTTGCGGCCCGTATGCGGTGAGGAAGCGGTTGCGGAAGGCATCCATCGGCCAGACCGGCGCGTTCGGGTGCGGCCGCAGGCCGTCCTGCCAGCCCCATCCGGAGATCCGCTTCAGCACGGCCGGGTCGTGGGCGATGATCGAGATGGGCACGTCGCGGCTGGCGTGGTCCCCGGAAACGATCGTCGCCGGTTGATGGTCGCCGAACACGACGAGCACGAGATTGTTGTCGTGGGCGTTCTGCACGAAAGAGATCAGGGCGTTCATCGAGTACTCGATGGACTGCCCGTAGGCGGCCCGCACTTTGCTGCGGTCGCGCCACACGACGTCCGGTGATTGGCCCTGTGCAGGCATGCCGTTGAAGACCGAGCCGTCACCGACCTTGTTCCAGTCGACCAGCCGGGGCAGCGGCGCCCACGGCGTATGGCTCGACACGAGATCGATCTCGGCCATGACCGGAGCGTGGTCGGGGTTGGCCAGTTCATGGCGCTGGAAGGCCGACAGGACGTATTGGTCGGGCATGGTGGCATAGCTGAACTTCGGACCCTTGTACCCGACATTGCGGGCGTCGTAGATCTTGTCGTAGTGGTAGAAGGATTTCCCCTCCGGCCAGTCGTTGCTGTTTGACGGCACATCATCGACCGTCCGCCAGCCCGCACGCTTGAAGGCGCCGCTGAGGGTGAGCCGGTCGCTCCTGAGGAGGTTGTCGTAGCGCAGCTGGTTGTTGATCCACAACCCGGATTGCAGAGTGGAGTGGGCCAGCCAGCTGATGCCGCCAAAGGTCGGCGACGTGAGAAACGCGCTCTGCGCAGCGAACCCCGCCGAACGCAGCCGGCTGGTCCCAGCGTCCAACACGGCGTTGACCCGCGGAGAGAAGGCCGAATCCTGTACCGCGACGCGGCCATAGCTCTCGACGACGGCGATGATGACGTCCTTGCCGCGCAGGCCCGTCAACAAATCGTCGGCGGACGTGTTCTGCAGCGGATCAACGCCAGCCAACGCCTCGAAGGCTCGTTCATCCCGCAGGCTGGTGCGCACTTGGGTCACCTGGTTGAAGGCGAGGCTGGCCGCGCTTCTCGAGGCGACCGGAGTGTCCGAAGCGATCTGCACGCCCGTCAGGGCGAAGAGACTCCAGACGACCGCAAGCACTGTGACCGCTCGCAGCGACGTCGTTCGGTGCCGGTCCGCGAGCCGCGTCAGTCGAAGGACCGCCAGCGGGGTGAAGACGAGGATGGCGACGACCAGAATGCCGGCTCCGATCAGCACGAAGACCGCGTCACGCCGACCGATCGAGTCGCCCAGCAGGCCCATGGCGGACCCGAAGTAGCCCCGGTCGTACACCGGGTTGAACGGCCGGCCCAGTGCCTCGAAGAAGCCCATGTCAAGGATCTTCAGGATCGCGACCAGGGCGAGCACTACTCCGACGATCGCCGCCACTATTCGTTTCGCCCGGTGCGGCAGGACGAGAACGAGGCCGACGACGGCGAGACCCTCGAGCGGGAGACGGACGAACGAGAGCGGCGTCAGCCGACCAAGCTGGTTCGGAGCGACGAGGGCGAACCATACGAGCAGGCAGGCCAGCACCGTGAGCGCCCACGCCGCGACGGTGCGTCCCCGCGATCGGCCGCCCTCGGGGGCAGGTCCGCCGCCGGCGTCCGCACCGTCAGTCGCTTCCTCAGCCACCGGGGGGTCACCCATTGCGTACCTCGACGGCGGCGCGACCTCGCCGAACGACACGTGGTTGGCGCAGCTGGGCCGCGGCGGTCACGGCCGGGCGCTGCTCGACGGGCCGGTGTCGCCATAGCCACCACACTTCGCGGCCGAACGACTCGGCCAGCAGGGCCAACGAGGCGACGAGTGCGGCGGCGACCACGTACCCCGGCAGGACGTCGGCCGCCGCCACCGTAAGCACGATGCCCAGTATCGCCGCGACGACCTTGCCCCAGTAACGCGGCGGCACCGTCGCGCGCAGCCACGGCAGCAGCCAGCGCGCGACGACGAACGCGTAGCGCGCTGCGCCGATCGCCAGCACCCAGGCACCGGTCGAACGCGCGACGTACCCGCTGAGGACCAGGATCAGAAACGCGTCGACCTCCATGTCGAAGCGGGCACCGAACGCCGACACCGTTCGCGTGCGCCGCGCAAGCCAGCCGTCGACGGCGTCAAGGACGAGCGCGACGATTGTGAGCGCCAGCAGGGTCGTCACCGATGCGGGCCGCCAGAACGAGTCCGCGGTCAGCGCCGCCACGCCGCAGGTGAGCGTGGCCCGGGTGAGTGTCACCCGCCCGGCTGGCCCCAGCACGCCGGCGCCGTGGTAGGCGAGGGCCCGAGCCAGTATCGCGTTCATGATCACTACGCAGACGATGCCGACAGCCCAGCCGACGGCGCTGAGGCCGGCCGTCCGGGCGAGCACAGCGAGCAACGCGAACCCGGCGCTCAGTCCGATCACCGGGCGAGTATGAACCGCGCGCACTGTGCCTCCGTGGTCTGTGTGGTACTGCTGTACTACGGAAAATGCGACGGTCGGGTTCATCGTGGACCCCGCGGAGGATGAGGCCGGTGACGAGCGACGCGCTGGCGTTCTGGCTACGCGAACCCGGCACGGGCGAGCTCCGGCCGGCCCCGTTGCGCGACCCCGGCCCGGACGATGTGCTTGTGCGCACGCTGCGTTCCGGCGTTAGTCGCGGCACCGAGACGTTGGTGTTCCGCGGCGGCGTTCCGGCCAGCCAGTACGACACGATGCGGGCGCCGTTCCAGGAGGGCGATTTCCCGGGGCCGGTCAAGTACGGCTACCTCAACGTCGGCGTCGTCGAGCAGGGTCCGGCACAACTGCGTGGTCGCACCGTGTTCTGCCTCTACCCGCACCAGACCGCCTACGTCGTGCCGTCCGATGCGGTGACCGTCGTGCCCGATGACGTGCCGCCGACACGGGCGGTACTCGCCGGGACAGTCGAGACCGCAGTCAACACGTTGTGGGATGCCGCCCCACTCGTGGGCGACCGGATCACTGTCGTCGGGGCCGGCATGGTCGGCTGTTGCGTCGCGCGCCTGCTCGCCGGGTTTCCCGGCATCCGTGTCACCGTCGTCGACATCGACGGCGCCCGAGCCGAGGTTGCGGCCGCGCTCGGCGCCGACTTCGCGCTGCCCGCCGATGCGGCCGACGGTCGCGACCTCGTCGTGCACACCAGCGCCACGTCGGCCGGGCTCCAGCTTTCGCTGGACCTGCTCGCCCCCGAGGGCAGCGTCATCGATCTCAGTTGGTACGGCGACGCCGAGGTGCGCCTGTCGCTCGGCGGCGCTTTCCATTCCGGGCGGCTCGGCATCCGGGCCAGCCAGGTGGGCCAGGTGTCCGCGGCCCGGCGGGGGCGGCGCACCCCTGCCGACCGGCTGGCACTCGCCCTGGACCTGCTGCGCGATCCCGCCTTCGACGCGCTGATCACGGGGACGTCGCGCTTCGACGAACTGCCCGATGTCATGGCCAAGCTGGCCGACGGCAGCCTGCCTGCGCTCTGCCACACCATCACCTACGGCACGGGCTGATTCGGTGTTCAGCGTCACCGTCCGCGATCACATGATGATCGCCCACAGCTTCCGCGGCGAGGTCTTCGGACCCGCCCAGCGCCTGCACGGCGCGACCTTCGTCGTCGACGCGACGTTTCGGCGGGCGGCCCTGGACGCCGACAACATCGTGGTCGACATCGGACGAGCGGCCGAGGAGCTACATTCCGTCGTCGGCGGGCTGAGCTACCGCAACCTCGACGACGAAGCAGAGTTCGCCGGGGTGAACACCTCCACCGAGGCACTGGCCCAGGTGATCGCGGATCGACTCGCCGACCGAGTGCACGCCGGCGCCCTGGGCGACAGCGCCCGAGCGATAGCCGGCATCACGATCACGCTGCACGAGTCGCACATCGCGTGGGCGAGCTACGAGCGAACGCTGTGACCGCCGTCCATGTCGTCGTCCCCGACTGCATCGACGATCCCGCGCGACCGAGCGGCGGCAACACCTACGACCGCCGGATCTGTACCGGGCTCGCCGAGATCGGCTGGTCGGTGCACGAGCACGCCGTGGCGGGTTCATGGCCCGGGCCGGACGCGCCGGCACGCGACACGCTCGTGAGCGTCATCACCGCAATCCCCGACGACGCCGTCGTGCTGCTCGACGGCCTGATCGCGTCGGCGGTCCCCGAGGTGCTGGTGCCCCAGGCGGGCCGACTCGGCCTGGTGGTCCTGGTGCACATGCCGCTGGGCAACGCGCCGGATGACGAGGCCGTCGACGCGAGAGCACGCGAACGCGCGGCCCTGTCCTGCGCCGCGGCGGTCGTCACGACGAGCACCTGGACCCGGCGCTGGCTGCTCGAGCGCTACGCCCTGCCGGAAGACCGCATCCACGTCGCCGAGCCCGGTGCCGACGCCGCCGATCTCACTACCGGGACGTCGGCCGGCGCAGAGCTGCTGTGCGTCGGGGCGGTGATTGCGAACAAGGGACACGACATGTTGCTCGCCGCGCTGTCGACGATTACGGATCTGCCGTGGCGTTGCGTGTGCGTGGGCACCTTGAGCCGCGAGCCGGACTTCGTCGAGCACTTGGCCCGCCAGGCCCGCGACGGCCGCATCGGTGACCGCGTGCTTTTCACCGGCCCGCGAGCGGGTGCCGAACTCCAGGCCGCGTACGCCGCCGCGG
>JAOPWD010000164.1 GCA_025965875.1 Pseudonocardiales bacterium | reverse complement strand
CCATCCACTCCGGCACCGGCTACCCGATGTGCGTCCCGCGCACCGACCCCGCCGTCACCGACGACGCCCTGTGCCCGCAGCAGAACCGCCCCAACCTCGTCGCGGTCACCGTCAACGGAGCAGTCGTGGCACCGGTCGCCGGTGGCTGCCGCAACTTCAGCGTCGCCGGTATCGCAGCACCAGCCAGCGGCGAGTTGAGCCGGCCAGTGGCCGGACAGGCCTACTGCAGCCAGTACGTCATGAAGACGGTCGCAGCCCGCACGGCCACCGATCCCGACCCGCGCCAGCAGGCACCCTTCGAAGTGGGTGACTCCATCACCTTTTCCGGCACCCTGGTCAAAGGCAGTGGCGGGCCGGACTACACCTCCACGCACACCATCGAGGCCAACCTCGGCATCTACACCATGCCCGGCAGCCAACCCAGTTACGTCGCCATCGGCGCCTTCGGCCTCGGCACCGCCGACCCCAGCCCCACCTCCATCAACGGCCTGGCCGCCGAGACCCAGGACCGCATCTTCCTGGAAGCTCAGACCACCGACGTCAAGACCGCGGTCGACATCTACCTGATGGACATCAACCCGCTCACCGGTGCAGTCCGCAACCGCTGGGCCACCCCGTTCGCCATGACCGGCGAACAGAACGGCCCGATGCAGGCCGACGGGGTCACCCCCATCGGCGGCGGCATCACCACCCAGAACACCGGACCCCAACCCCAGCGCGCCCGGATCCGGGCCAGCAAGGCCCCGGCCGGGCTGCTCAGCCAGCCGACCCGCACCATCCGGGTCGCCCAGCGCTCGCTGTGCACCCCGCAGGCACCGGTCAACGACGCCCAAGGCAACCCGGGGCTCACCACCCTGGACACGTGCCTGAACAAGAACGACGCCGCGAACCAGGTCGCCAACGGACTCGCCGCCGGGCAGTACTTCGCCCCGACCTTCGAGTTCATCTTCCCCGAGAACGTCAAACCCGGTGACCTGCTCGTCCCGTTCGACTTCTGGCACCTGCCCTTCATCGCCAAGGGTGAAGGCGCCGTCACAGCCCCACCGGTCACCCCAGGCGTCGGCCCGCTGGAGCCAGCACCCTGGTAAGACCCGAGGAGCACGATCAGCAGACTGGGCCGGGGGCCTTCAACAGTCCCCGGCCCGGTCTGTGTTCATTCACACCGCGGACGGAAGGAGGGCGCTCGGATGGATCGGCTCAGACACTCCCGCACAGCATTTGCCGCGGCGCTCACCGCCGCAGTGCTGGCCACCGGTTGCGGGGCTGGAATGGAGCAGGCAGTGCAGGTCAGTGCCTCCGCCACTCCCGTCCTGACCAGCGCTCCCACGACACAACCGATCCCGGCGGCTCCCGCCAAGGGCAGCCACGGCGGGCGAGTCGGCTCGGGCCACGGATCGTCGGGCGTGGCAGCCGGGCTGCCGGCCGACTGGCCGCCCGACGTCCCCGTGCCGCAGGGCGACATCAGCGGCTCCACCGGGTCGGCAGGTCGGTGGACCGTGCTCATCCTGGCGACAGGCTCGGCCGCCGCGGTGCTCCGCTCGACGGCAGCCTTCTACCGGGCCGCGGGCTTCACGGCGGTCACGGACTCGATCCTGAACAAAGGAAACCGTCAGCTCACCCTGGTGGCAGAGAACCGCGACCACAGTGCCAACGAGACCAACCTGGTTATTGCGGTGACGACGAGGTGAGGCGGCAGAGCATCGCCATTCCCGCCGTGCCATGAGCCGGCGGGCCGGTGCGATCAGTGCCCCGATCGCCCGGTCCGCCCTTCCTGCTGGATGTCGCCGTGGGTAGACGGCAGCATCGGCAGAACCGATAACCACGTCAGGTCGGTGGCCCCCCTCCCGCCTGACGTGGTTATTGGCCGGTTTATCCGGGCCTGCCCTGGTCTGGCGCTCATCAATTTTTGGGCTGCCCGGATTGCCAATTCGGGGCTACGCGGGTGGTCGCGCTGAGCACAGACTCAGGGCGGTTGCTCGTTCAGTTACGAGTACGCGTGCGTCGTGGGACCCGGGGGGGCGCAGTGAGCACAGAGCTACGGCTGTTCGGCCCCGTGAGCGTGATCATCAACGATCGCCGCCTCGGCCCCCGCGACTTCGGCGGCCGCAAGGCCAAGCAGATCCTGGAAATCCTCGCCCTCAGTCAGGGCCGCTTGGTCAGCAAGGACAAGCTGATCCACTCGCTGTGGAACGACGACACGCCGCAGGACGTCGCAGGGTGTCTCGAGCATTACGTCTCGTTGCTGCGGCGCCAGCTGCGGGTCGGCAATGAACCCGGACCGGCGATCGTCCTCACGGAGCACCGCGGCTACCGGCTAGCCGCCGACGGCGTCTGGGTCGACGTTTCTGCCTTTGACGCGTTGGACGGCGCCTGCGGGACAGCTGCTGACCGCCCATTGGTCGAGAGCGCCCTGGCCCTGATGCCGGCCGAACTGCTGGAGGACGAGCCGTACGCGGATTGGGCCATCACGGCTCGCAGCCATTATGGGCAACGCCGCCTCGAGTTGTTGGGCACCGCCGCCGACCTTGCCCTGCATGATCGCGACTTCGGCGCCGCGGCGCGCTGGAGTCGCGCGGCAGTGGGCGTCGATGCCCTGAACGAGGCCTCGCATCGGTGCCTCATGCTGGCCCACTACGCCCGCGGCGATCGAGTCGAGGCGCTTCGGGTGTTCGCGGACCTGTCTCGTGCACTTGTCGACGAGCTGGGCGTTGATGCGACACGTGCCGTGACGGCGCTGCACACGGCGATACTCAACGAGGTTCCCTTCGACGAATTGCTACCGGCCCGTCGTAGCGCGATCGATGTGCCGCAGCGGCAGCCGAATCTCGAATCCGCACCGCACCAGGTTCCCTACCTCGGCCGGGACGCACAGCTGACGGCATTGCACGCGGCCTGCACCGAAGGGCCGGCAGATTCAGGCTCCGGACCCGTGATCGCGGTCGTCGAGGGCGGCACCGGACTCGGAAAGTCGCGGTTGCTGCACGAGGCCGCCGCGCGAATGGCCGAGCACGCGGTGCGCACGGTCAGCTGCGACCCGGGCATGCAGGACGTGCGCGGCGCCCTGATCGAGGAAATCGTCACGGCTGTCCTGGGTGGCCACGCCAGGACTGCGATGCTCGCGAACGGATTCAGCAACGCGGTCCAGGAGGATTCGGTCAGCCTCGCCGCCGTACGGGAGTTGGAGCGGCTGCTGGCCACCGTCGACCGCTTCGTGGTCATGATCGACGACGCGCAGTGGGCAGATGCGTTCAGCGTCCGGCTGCTCTCCTACCTGGCTGGCCGCAGTGAAGGCGTCCGTGGTGCATTTGTCCTTGCCGTCGACGATGCGGAGCTGCGGCCCGAATACGCACGGCTCGCGCGCCGGGCGTCATGTCGAATCAAGCTGGGGCCGCTGTCCGCCGAGGACCTCGACCCGCTCGGCATGGCCGACCTGCATGCTGCGACGGGCGGTCATCCGGTTGCGGTCGTTGCTCACACTCAGGCTGCGTCAGGCGGGCCGGCCGAGATTCCCGAGCCCTACCGCAGGGCAGTGCTCGACCGTGTCCGCGCACTCGGCGAAACGGCATGGCGAGTCGCGGTCGCCTCGGCGGTAGCCGAACAGCCGTGCGGGCCCACTGGCGTCGCGGCGGTCTTGAACGCTGACCCGTTGGATGTCGTCGAGATGCAGGACCGGCTGTGCGGTGTCGGGGTGCTGGAGCCCGTTGCGGATGGATTCACTTTCCGAAACCCGCTCGTACGGACCCTGCTGCGTGACACGGTGTCGCCGGTGCGGCTTCGCGTGATGCGCCAGTTCTGCGCAAGCCCACCGGCGTTGCACGCAGCGCGAATCAGTCGTGGCGCGGCGACCAGTACAGGTGGATCCTGACGTGCGCGGCGCCGAGCAGGATCAGATCGACGGACCGTCGCAGTTCGGCGTCGCCGTCCTCGATGCCCCCTCCCCGACCGCGACCGAGCAAGCGCCGCTGCCTACTGTCGCCCCGGTCGGCACGCCGGCGGCCCAACCGGTTCGAGCCCGGCGTCGCATGCCGTGGGGTCGAAATCACAAGCGCTCCCTTCGCCTGTCGGCCGGTCTGGCACTTGCCCAGTTCGCGGCCGCGGGCATCGTTGCGCTGCTACTCCTTGCCGCCATCGGGGTGAGCAAATTGCACACGGCTGCCGTGGACCAGGCAATCGGTCAGGCGACGATCTTCTCGACAGCTGCGGCGAATCACCGCTTCGCGCCTGCCGTGACTGACGCACTGGCGAACGGAGATCCAAGTGCGGTGGCCGTGGCAGACCGCATCGCGCGCGGGCAACTGCTCAGCGACCGGGTCGCGCGGATCAAGCTCTGGACCAGGGAAGGTCGCATCGTCTACTCCGACGAGCCGCGACTGATCGACGCGGTGTTTCCGCTGAGCGCAGACGATCTCGCGACCCTGAACGGAGGTAAGTCGAACGCCTCGCTGTCTGACCTGCACGCCCCGGAGAATCAGTACGAACGGCAGTTCGGGCGCCTGCTGCAGGTCTATGTCCGGGTGCAAACACCGAGCGGCCGGCCGATGCTCCTCGAGCTCTACCTGCGTTTCGACAGTGTGACTGAAAGTGCACGCGCACTCACCACCGCGGTCGTCCCCGCATTTCTTCTCGCTCTGCTCGCGTTGGAGATTCTGCAAGTGCCCCTGGCCTGGCGATTGGTTCGGCGGATCGGGGCCGGCCACCGCGAGCGGCAGGCACTCAGCCGACGCGCGCTGGAGGCCTCCGACCACGAACGAAGGCGGATCGCCCGAGATCTGCACGATGGCGTCGTCCAGTCGCTCGCCGGCGTCTCCTATGCGCTGGCGGCGGTCGGCGCGGAGCTCAGTACCAGCCAGGCCGCGCATCTCAGTGGCACTGTCGAAGCCGCCGCGCGCTGCACCCGGCAGAACATCGCGGCATTGCGGTCCTTGATCTTCGACATCAACCCGCCAAGCCTGCATCGGCTCGGACTGGCGTCAGCCGTCCGCGAGCTGACGGCGTCGCTGACCGAGGCCGGCATGGCGGTGAGCGTCGATGTTCCCTCGTTCGTATCGGTCTCTGCGGAGCGCGCGACAGTTCTGTACCGCGCAGCGCAGGAGGCAGTGCGCAACATCCTGAGCCATTCGCGCGCGACAACAGTGCAGGTCAAGCTTGAACAGGAGGCTCGTCTCGTGGTGCTCACGATCACCGACGACGGGGTCGGATTCGACACCGACCATGGCACCCCCAACCCGGCTCACGCGCACTTCGGGTTGGGTCTGCTCGACGACATGGCCAACGACAGTGGCGGCGAGATGCACCTCCGATCAGCGCCTGGTTGCGGCACGACACTGCGATTCGAGTTGCGAACATGATCAATTTGATGGTCGTCGACGATCACGCGACGGTGCGCGAAGGGCTGGCCAGACTGCTCGACCTGGATCCCGACATCGACGTCGTGGCCCAAGCCGCGGATGGCTCGGAGGCGATCGAACTGGTCGACATCTACCGTCCTGTGGTCGTGCTCATGGATCTGTCGATGCCGAGGATGAATGGCGTCGAAGCCACCCGGCACATCATGAAGCGCTGGCCGGACACGCGAGTCATCGGCCTGACGTCCTTCTCTGACCAGGAATGGGTCATCGCGATGCTCGATGCCGGGGCGTGCGGCTACCTACTCAAGGAAGACGAACCTGTCGACCTGATCCGTGGGATCAAGGTGGCCGTCGACGGGCAATCGCCGCTCGCGCCGCGTGCCGCGGCCGCGCTGTTGCGCTCCCGCGTGGCCCGGTCGTCGCTGCGCACGCTCACTGAACGCGAGCGGGAGGTGCTCAGCCTGCTTGCCGATGGTCTGACCAACTCGCGGATCGCGACCACGTTGCGTATCCGGGAGGCCACCGTGAAGGCGCACCTCACCCGCGTCTACCAAGTGCTGGACGTGCCCGACCGGACCAGTGCCGCGCTGCGCGCGCGGGAGCTGGGTCTTCATCCGAGCGTGATCGCATGCTGAGCAAGACAACTCGCACATCTCTTACACCTTTTCACATTTTCTTGACACGCATCGTGAATGTTGTCATCGCGCCTGGCTTACACGACCTCCCGGCGAGGCGTGCAGCTAAGGGCTGCCTGGGGAGGGCACATGTTTAGCTTTTCGACGTCGCGCCGCCATTTGCTGGCTGTAGCCGCGCTCACCGCGACCACCGCCGCTGTCGTGCTCGTGCCGCTCGTGGCCACGCCCGCATCCGCCGCGGTGATCAACGATCCTCCGGCGAACGGGCATGGCGTGATCGTGTTCCCGCAGCGGGACTTCGTCCACGGGGACGGCTTCGCGATCGGCGGACACTTCACCGTGGAGGACTGGCGCGGTGGCGTCCAGGTCGGGGTGTCCGATCCTTTCGTGAACACCAGTGCCGCCGGATTCGACCTGAACCACCTCGGCAACCCTTGCTGGTCCAGCGTGACACCGGACATCCTTCCCGGCGATCTGATCAGGGTGGTGAACCTCGACACGGGCGAGATCGACCAGACCCCCACCGCCAACGTGATCGTCACCCAAACGGCGGCCAAGGTCGGTTCAACCGTCGTCATCAAGGGCACCGCCGCGCAGGCCGACGGTTCGCAATATCCCGCGGGACAACTCGAGGCCAGGGTCGTCGCCAGCACGAAGAACCCGTTCTCGGACGGCACACGGACCATCCGCACTCCGGCTGCCTACGACGGGCCGAGCGGCGACGCCTGGACGGCGACGTTCAGCGTCACCAAGAACGCGACGCCGCTCACCCCGGCGGACCTGGACCTCGCAGTCGCCAGCGAGTCGCGCGGCATGTGGCTCGGACGCAATCCCGGACTGGCGGTGCCGGCGGAGAACACGATCTATGAAGCAGGCCTGGCCGGTGGGCCGGCGGCGGGATGCACCGCGCCGAGCGCGTCAGACGCGGTGACCGCCACCGCGCCTTCGATGATCAACGTGGCCGGAGTCCAGGCCGGTGGCAACCTGGTGCTCACCGGGACGTCGTTCAACGCCGCGGCGGGCACCGTCTCTCTGACTGACGGGGTGAACGCGCCGTTGACGGCGTCGGTGACGCTGTCAACGGTGGCCTCCACCGATCCGACGGTCTCGCTGCCTGGAGCCCAGACGTGGACCGCAGCGATTCCGATGGCTGGCGTCGGCGGCCTCCTGGACGGCAATCTCACGTCAGGCGTCACGCTCACCCGCGTCCTGACGACGACGAATGCGGACCCGACGCTGCGAGACACCGCAGCTCTCACCGGTGCGCCGCACCCGGTGCTCAAGGACGTCGTCGCACCCCAGCCGCCGACGGCGAGCCCGCTGGGTGGGACGTACTTCGCCCCGCAGAGCGTGACGCTCACCCCCTCGGACCCGGCTCACGACACGGTCAGGTACACGGTCTCGAGTGGCGGCGCGCCCGATCCCACGCAGTCCAGCACCGTGGCGGGCGGCCAGCTCCAGGTGACGACCAGCCAGCAACTGAAAGCCGCGTCCTTCGATCCGGCCGGGAACGCGAGCACCGTACTCACGACCAACTATGTGATCTCGACCCCCACCGTGCCCGGTGCGCCCACCGCGGTCAGCGCGACCCCCGGCAACGGTCTCGCGACCGTGTCGTGGACGCCACCCACCGATACCGGTGGCTCGGCGATCAATAGCTACCTGGTCGACGTCTTCACCGTCAGTGGCCTGCAGTCCACCCTTGGCCAGGACGCAGGAACTGCGACCGCCTGGACCATCCCCAATCTGACCAACGGAGTGGCCTATCACTTCGCGGTCCGAGCCCAGAACAACACCGGCCCGAGCCCGCGATCAATCCCTTCATCAGACGTCACTCCGCTGGCGGCGCCGACCGTGACCGCCCGAACACCCGCGGTCAATGCCACGAAGATGAGCCAGGCCAGCTCCGTCACGGTCACCTTCAGCCACGCGGTGACCGGCGTCAACACGTCGAACTTCACGCTGCAAAACGCCGTGACTCACGCTCTGGTGGCCGCCGGTGTCGCCCCCGGCTCGACCAACCAATGGGTCTTGAAACCGAACAGCAGCCTGGCCGCGAACACCAAGTACACCGCCACGCTGACGGGTGGCCTGCCGTCGAGCATCCGGGACGGCGCCGGCAATCCGGTGGCAAGTTCGACCTGGTCGTTCGCCACCGGCCCCGGGCCGACGGTCATCGGCAGGGCGCCCGCCCTCAACGCGGCCAAGGTGAGCCGGCTCGGCAACGTGCTGGTCAGGTTCAGCGTCCCTGTGGCCGGGGTGAGCACCACGACGTTCGTGCTACGCAATGCCACAACGCGTGCCGTGATTCCAGCGGTCCTCAGCAAGCAGGTCGGCACCAACCTCTGGACTCTCAATCCGAAGGCCACCCTGGCGCCGCGAACCCGTTTCACCGTCACCCTCACCGGATCGGCGGCGGCCATCCGAGACAGTGCAGGAAACGCACTGGTGACACAGAGCTGGAGCTTCACCACCGCCGCGTAACACGCAGCCGAGGACGGCCAACCGATATTGGTTGGCCGTCTGCGGCTGCCCGCCGTAGCGTGGCAACCAGTTGTCAACTTCCGGGAAGGCCGGTCAGTGGAGATCTGAGGTTCGACACCGCCGGTGCAGGTGGTGTCGCGATGGTGCCCAGCAACCCGTCGACACCTCCCCCGGAGACCTCCATGACAACCCACTCTGTCGTCTGCGACGACCTGTCCTTCCACTGGCCCGACGGCACATCCGTCCTCGAGCATCTCGACGCCGCCTTCGACAGCGGGCGTACCGGCCTCGTCGGCCTCAACGGTTCGGGAAAGTCCACGCTGCTGCGCTTGATCGCCGGCGAGCTCTCACCGACGGGCGGGGGCGTCACGGCAGCGGGCGCCGTCGCCTACCTACCGCAGGAGTTGCCGCTGACGCTCGACTGGACTGTCGCGGACCTGCTCGGCATCACCGCGCGCCGACGGGCGTTGCAGGCCATCACAGCAGGCGACGCCTCCCTCGCAAGCTTCGCCGCGCTCGATGACGGCTGGGATGTCGACGAGCGCGCGCGGGCCGAGCTGGCCCGTTTCGGCCTGCCGTCCGACTCCGGCGCGCTCGATCGCACGGTGGGAACGCTGTCCGGCGGTGAGGCGGTGCTGGCCGGCGTAGCGGGCAGGTTGCTGCGCCGGGCTGAGATCACGCTGCTCGACGAACCCACGAACAATCTGGATCGGGACGGCCGGGCCCGGCTCTACGCTGCCGTCGAGGCGTGGCCCGGCGTGCTCATCGTCGTCAGTCATGATCGTGGCCTGCTCGAGCGGGTGGAGCAGGTCGCCGACCTGCGGGACGCAGCGGTACGCACCTATGGCGGGACGTTCTCCGCCTACCAGGAGCAGTTGGCCGCCGAGCAGAAGAGGGCGCAGCGCATGGTTCGTGCCGCGGAGGGCGTCCTCGCCCAGGAGCGTCGTCAGCTGGCCGAGACGCAGACCAAGCTGGCACGACGGCAGCGCTACGCCAGGACCGCACAGGAGCAGAAACGGGTGCCGAAGATCATCGCCAACGCACGCGAACGCGAGGCGCAGGTCTCGGCGGGCAAGTACCGCATCGTGCAGGAACAGCGCGTGTCGGCGGCCCGCGGCGCCCTCGCCGTTGCCGTGGAAGCGGTGCGCGATGACGGGCGGATCCGGATCGACCTGCCGGGCACCGCGGTGCCGGCGGGGCGCACGATGATGTCGGTTGACGGGCTCGTCGTGCGAGGGCCGGAGCGCATCGCGCTGCTCGGTCGCAACGGGTCGGGCAAGACGACCTTGCTGCGATCCCTTGTTACCCGCCCGGAGCTGTTCGGGTGCGCGATCCCGATCGGCTATCTGCCGCAGCGGCTCGATGTTCTGGATCCTGCACGGACGGTGCTCGACAACGTCCGGGCGGCGGCGCCCTCGGCGACGCCCAACGAGGTCCGCGCGAAGCTGGCTCGGTTTCTCGTTCGGGGGGATCGGGTCTCGCGTCTTGTCTCGACGCTCTCGGGGGGTGAGCGGTTCCGGGTGACACTCGCGTGTGTCTTGTTGGCTGATCCGGCGCCGCAGTTGCTCGTGCTCGACGAGCCGACCAATAACCTGGATCTGGACAGTGTGGATGAGTTGCTGCGGGTGCTCTCGGAGTACCAGGGTGCGCTGGTCGTCGCCAGTCATGACGAGCTGTTCCTTGACGGGCTGGGGATTGAGCGGTGGTGGGAGGTCTCCCGGTCGGAGGTCGTGGAGGTCGGGCGGCCTTGGTGATCAAATGCGAAAAGCCCACGGGAACCGGCAAAGGCCA
>JAOPWD010000153.1 GCA_025965875.1 Pseudonocardiales bacterium | reverse complement strand
GTGGGACCCCCACTGCCGTGCGACTCGGCGCGGCCGGACTCCTTGCTGCCGGTGCTGCGTTCGGCGCTGGTGGGCTCCTCCTGCGGGTCGTCGGCAGATCCGGAGGTGACTTCGGTGCCTTCGTACTGCCAGCTGGTCGGGTCGTAATGGCCGGTCTCCGGGTCGAACCCGGAGAACAGGCCGTCGAGTTCTTCGGTGTCGCGGAAGTCCTCGCGCAGGATCGTCGACGCGTTGGTGTATGCGACGACATAGTCACGGAAGTCGTGACCACCGCTGAGCACGTGGTTGACCAGGCCACCCAGGAACGCGATGTCGGAGCCGGCGCGCAGCGGCACGTGCAGATCGGCCACGGCCGAGGTCCGGGTGAAGCGCGGATCGACGTGGATGATCGTCGCGCCGCGGGCCTTGGCCTCCATCACCCACTGGAACCCGACCGGGTGACACTCGGCCATGTTGGAACCCTGGACGACGATGCAGTCGGCGTTCTGCAGGTCCTGCTGGAAGGTGGTCGCTCCGCCGCGACCGAAGGAGGTTCCCAGACCGGGAACGGTGGAGGAGTGTCAAATACGGGCCTGGTTCTCGATCTGTATCGCCCCCATCGCCGTATACAGCTTCTTCATGAGGTAGTTCTCTTCGTTGTCGAGGGTCGCTCCTCCGAGGCTGGCGATGCCCATGGTGCGATTGACGCGCTTGCCGTCCACCTCCTCCTGCCAGAAGTCGCGGCGGGACTTGATCACCCGGTCGGCGATCATGTCCATCGCGGTGTCGAGGTCGAGGTCTTCCCAGTCGGTCCCGTGCGGGCGCCGGTACCGGATCGTGTACTGGCGGCCGGGGCCGGTGGTCAGCTGCTTGCTCGCCGAGCCTTTGGGGCACAGCCGCCCCCGGCTGATCGGCGAGGCCGGGTCACCCTCGATCTGGACGACCTTCTCGTCCTTCACGAACACCTTTTGGCCGCAGCCGACCGCGCAGTAGGGGCAGACGCTGGCGACGACTCGGTCAGCGGTTTCCGTGCGGGCTCGGACGGCGGCGGTGTGCGGTGAGCGGACTGCCGCACCGCGGCCCAGCCGGTCCGGACCAGTGACCTGCCGGAGGACCGGCCACTGCAGGAAATCGCGCTTCATCCACTAGCCCCTCGTGCGCAGCGGGGCCGGCAGGGATGGGCTGACCTGGTCCGGGCGGTCGCCGCCGCATGTGTGCGTCTTCTTCGACCCTTGCACAGGGTGACTAATGCGTCCAGGGTGGGAAGAGCCATCAGATAACCGACGTGCGGCAAGCCAGTCCGTCCCAGGACGTAGCGAGATGAGCGGCATGGGAAACGAGTTGTACGGTCCCGAGCACGACGTCGCAGCCGACGCGGGCTGGCCGGGCGACCAGCCGCGCAAGGGCTTCTTCACCGACACGTCGGTCTGCATCGGGTGCAAGGCATGCGAGGTCGCCTGCAAGGAATGGAACGGCGTGCCCGACGACGGGTTCAACCTGCTCGGGTCCTCCTACGACAACACCGGAGCGCTCGGGGCGAGCACCTGGCGCCACGTCGCGTTCATCGAGCAGCCCCGTCGCCTAGGTGTCCAGGACGCGGGAATCGCCCAGCTGCCCACCGGGCCTGAGGGCACCAGCGCGGTGAACGTCGCCGCCGACGAGGCGCAGACCGGCGACCGCAGCCTGCTCGGCACCGACAGCACCAAGGTGTCGATCGGGATGCCGAGCACCACGCTGCCAGGCGCCGAGGATCCCGAAGGCAAGCGCACCGAGTTCCGGTGGCTCATGGAGTCCGACGTCTGCAAGCACTGCACCCACGCCGCGTGCCTGGACGTCTGCCCGACCGGGTCGCTGTTCCGCACCGAGTTCGGGACCGTGGTCGTGCAGGACGACATCTGCAACGGCTGCGGGTACTGCGTGCCGGCCTGCCCGTTCGGCGTGATCGACCGGCGCATCGGCGACAAGTCCACCAAGAACGTCGGCATGGCTCAGAAGTGCACGCTCTGTTACGACCGCCTCGGCGCGGGCATGACCCCGGCCTGTGCGCAGGCCTGCCCGACCCAGTCGATCCAGTTCGGCGACGTGGACGAGCTGCGCGAGCGAGCCGCGGCCCGGCTGAGCGCACTGCACGAGGCTGGCGTCGGCGAGGCCCAGTTGTACGGCGCCGACCCCGACGACGGCATCGGCGGCGCCGGCGCGATGTTCCTGCTGCTCGACGAGCCCGAGGTGTACGGCCTTCCGCCGGATCCCGTGGTGACGACCCGCGACCTGCCCGCGATGTGGCGCAAGGCAGCGCTGGCCGCGCTGACGCTGGGCGCGGCGGCGGTCGGCTCGTTCCTGGGCGGCCGGCGATGAGCGAGCAGCCGCAACCGGTCGCCGCGGACCGACACACGGATACCGGCGCGGGCAGAGGTCGGCTCGGCCGTCGGCGCCGCGGCGCCGAAAGCGTGATGGTGCCCGACGTCGAGTTCACCAGCTATTACGGACGCCCGGTGCTGAAGGCAGCGCCATGGTCGGCCGACATTCCGGCGTACCTGTTCCTCGGCGGGCTGTCCGGCGGCTCGGCACTGTTAGCGGCCGGGGCCGACCTCACCGACCGTCCGGCACTGCGGCGGACCGCGCGGCTGGGCGCTGCGAGCAGCATTACGGCGAGCTTCGGGCTGCTGGTCCACGACCTGGGCAAGCCGTCGAGATTCGTCAACATGCTGCGGGTGGCGAAGGTGACCTCGCCGATGTCGGTGGGCACCTGGATCCTCAGCGCCTACGGCCCGCTGGCGGGGCTGGCGGCCGCGGCCGAGCTGCGCCAGCTCGTCCCGCGCCGGCTGCAGCCGCTCGCGCGCTTGCTCGGCTTCGCGGGACGCCCGGCCGGACTCGCCGCCGCAGCACTCGGGCCCGCGGTCGCGTCCTATACCGCCGTGCTGATGTCCGACACCGCGACGCCGGCGTGGCATGAGGCACACCGGGAGCTGCCCTTCGTCTTCGTGGGCTCCGCCGCCAGCGCAGCGGCTGGGCTGGGCATGCTCGGTGCTCCGGTAACCGAGGCGGGGCCCGCGCGCCGGTTCGCGCTTGTTGGCGCCGCCGTCGAGATCGTGGCCGAGCGGCGGATGGAGTCGAGCATGGGCCTGGCTGCCGAAACCCTGCACGAGGGCACCGCTGGAACGCTGATGCGCGCGAGCAAGGCACTCATAGCCGCGGGTGCACTCGGCTCCCTTGTCGCGTCACGCAGCCGGGTTGTGGCTGCTGTCTCCGGCGCCGCGCTGCTCGGTGGCTCGGCCTGTGCCCGGTTCGGCATTTTCCACGCCGGCCAGCAGTCGGCGCGCGACCCGAAGTACACCGTCGTCCCGCAGCGCGAGCGCCTGGACGCGCGCAACTCGACCTGATTCGACGCGGTCAGGGCCGGATCCGTCTGGCCCCGCCGTCGATCCTTTCGGTGCTCCCCTGTTCGTCGAGGTGTTCGAGCAGCGGGATGACTACTCGCCGGGTCGTGCCGAGCGCCTGGCGCGCCGCGCTCGCCGTGAATGGCTGGGGCAGCGTGCGCAGCCGGGTCAGCGCCTGCTCTGGGGCGTCGGGCAGCAGCACGATGTCCGCGGAGATACGCAGCAGCACGCCGGCCTTGTGTGCGGCGGCGAGTTCGCGCGGGCCCAACCTCAGGGCGTCCAGTTCGTAGCGTTCGGGTGCCGCGAACGGCTCGGCCCGTAGCCGCTCGACGAGCGTGCGCACTCCGGCGGCGCCGCGGTCGAGGTCGGCGACGACGCCCGGGCGGCTGACTCGACCGTTGACGCTGCGCAGTCCGGCCGCCTCGACCACCGCGGCTGCGACAGGCGGATCCGGTGGCAGCCCGAGCTCGCGTTGAAGCACCGGGATGGGCACGGCCGGGTCGAGTGGGTTGCGCTCGGCCCAGTCGTCGACGAGTTGGGGTGCCCGCGCCAGCCAGCTGTCCCACGTCTGCGCTGCGATAAGCCAGCCGCCGACTTGATGGACCTCGTCGAGTCGGTCGAGGGGGACGCCGAGGCGCTCCAGGTGGTCGCGCCGCACCGCCCCGCGTCGCTCGATCTCGGTCAGCGCGTCGGGGTGTCCGGTGGCGGTCCGGAGGTCCGCCGCACGGGTCCGCGCGGCACCGCGCCGGGTGAGCGGCGGGGGATCGGCGTCCAGCACCAGGACGCCGGCCGCGACGGTCTGCCGTCCTGGGTCGCGTAGGACGGCCCGGTCGCCGGCCTGCAGCGGGAGTGCCTGGGCCAAGGTCAACCGGACCAGCAACTCGCCCAGCGGGCGCACCCGGACGGGAACTGCGGCCGTCCCGACATGGAGCATGAGTTCGGCGGGTAGCCGGGCCGCGTTGTCGACGCGGACGTCGATCGCGCTGGTCAGGTGCCACGACCGGGGGGTGAGCAGCGCGTCGCCGCGGCCTACGTCGGCGCGGGGGAGCCCACGCAGGTTCAGCGCGACCCGGGCGACGGCGTCGACGCGATCTTGCTCGGCGGTCATGACCTGCAAGCCGCGGACGATCACGGAGGTGCCGCGCAGTTCCAACTCGGCGCCGCACGCGACCGAGCCCGCGGCGAGGGTGCCGGTGACCACGGTTCCCGCGCCGCGGACGGTGAACGACCGGTCGATCCACAGCCGGACCCGGGCGCCGGCGTCCGGTGCGGGTAGCCCCGCGACGAGGTGGTCGAGCGCGTCGCGCAACTGCTCGATGCCTTGCCCGGTCTGACCGGAGACGGTGACCGCGTCGATCTCGCCGAGGCTGGACGTGGCGATGCGCGCTCGGGCCTCGGCCAGGGCGGGCGCGGGGTCGGCGAGGTCGCTGCGGGTCACTGCCAGCAGTCCGTGCTGCACGTCCAGCGCGTCCACGGCGGCGAGATGTTCCTCCGACTGACGACACCATCCCTCGTCGGCTGCGACGACGAATAGCACGGCCGCCGCCGGGCCGATCCCGGCGAGCATGTTCGCGATGAAGCGCTGGTGGCCTGGCACGTCGACGAAGGAGAGCTGGGCGCCGGAGGGCAGCGTCGTCCACGCGAACCCGAGATCGATCGTCATGCCGCGTCGGCGCTCCTCGGCCCAGCGGTCGGGCTCCATCCCGGTGAGCGCGCGCACCAACGTCGACTTGCCGTGGTCGACGTGCCCGGCGGTGGCGACGACGTGCACGGGTCAGCGCTCGGTGACGGCGAGCACCGCGTCGCGCAGCGTCTCGTCCTGATCGGGCGGGATGCAGCGAAGGTCGAGCAGGCAGCGGTCGCGCTCGATCCGGGCGATGACGGGGACGCGGCCGCAGCGCAGTCGCTGCGCGAATTCCACGGGCAGCGCGACTGCCCAGCCGGGCAGCGGATGACCTGGGGCGGCACCGCCACCGACCGCCCCGACCGACTCGACGACCGTGCCGCCGAGTATCTCGGCGAGCAACTCGCAACGTGCGCGCAGGCCGTCGGCGTCGGCATCGAGGTACTGCCGGACGAGGGTCGCCGGACCGTCGAGGGTGGCCTCGAGCGCGGCGATGGTCAGCTTGTCGACGCGCAGCGCGCGGGCCAGCGGGTGGCGGCGCAGCCGGGCGATGGTGTCCGCGTCGCCGCACAGCAGGCCTGCCTGTGGCCCACCCAACAGCTTGTCGCCGCTGCAGGTGACGACCGTCGCTCCTGCGCGCAACGTCGTGGCGACGTCGGGCTCCTCGGGCAAGGAGGGGCAGTGCGCGAGCAGGCCGCTGCCGATGTCGGCGATCACCGGCACGCCGAGACCTCGGAGTTCGGCGATGTCGACCGAGCTGGTGAAGCCCTCGATGCGGAAGTTGCTGGGGTGGACCTTCAGCACTGCTCCGGTGTCCGGCCCGATTGCTGCCGCGTAGTCGGCGAGCGTCACCCGGTTGGTGGTACCGACCTCGCGCAGCCGGGCGCCGGTGGACGCGATCAGGTCGGGCAGCCGGAACCCGTCGCCGATCTCGACCATCTCGCCCCTGCTGACGACGATCTCGCGCCCGGCGGCTAGGGCCGTGGTTGCCAGCACCAGCGCGGCCGCGCCATTGTTCACCACGTGCACGCCACCGGCCTCCGGGACAGCGCGGCGCAGGGCGTCGAGCATGCTCCGCCCGCGTGGCGCCCGCTGCCCGGTCGCCAGGTCGAACTCGACGTCGACGTACCCGGCTGCCTCGCGCACCGCGGCTACGGCGGCTGGTGCGAGCGGCGCGCGGCCGAGGTTCGTGTGCAGCACGACGCCGGTCGCGTTGAGCACCGGCCGCGGGCCTGCGGGCTCGACGCTCAGCAGCCGGACCACCTCGTCGGCGCTGCTGTCCGGGTCCAGGTCGCCCGCGCGCACTTGATCAAGCACCCGGCCCACAACCCGTTTCACCGACGCGCGTCCCACCTGAGCGATCGCGGCCACCAGTCGCGGGTCGGCGAGCACCGCGTCGGTGCGCGGAACGTTGCGGCGTGGGTCGAGCGGCATGTGCGTCCTTTCCGTGGCCGGCAACTGGGGCTAGGCACCGTTGTACCCCCATTCCCGGCACATCGTCCGGGTGGGCAACGCGGGCCCCCGCCGTGCTCGGTGATCTCACGGCTCGGGTTCACGTGATCAACTCGCGTCTGCTGTGCGGGCTGGCCTGGTCCCGCGCCGCTAACGCGAGTTGATCACGGCGCGACACTCGAAGGCCGGTGCGCTGCCAGGCGGATCAACGGCCACCGCGGGGACCGACACCGGCACACCGGCACGGCCAGCACGGCTACGGTGCAAAGGGGCTGCTGCGCGATCGCGGAGAACGGGACGGTGAGCCGGGCATGGCACGCAACCGATGGCGGAGGCGGACGGGAATCGAACCCGCCAAGCCGAGCTACTCGGCTTCACCGGTTTTGAAGACCGGGAGGGCCACCAGGCACCTATACGCCTCCACCGCCGAACGTAGCGGTCGCCCCGCGGCGGCGGCGTCGTCGTGACCGCCACCGCGCCGGTGCGGCTCACTTCGTACGCCCACGGCGGCGGATGCGCATGCAAGATCCCGCCCGGTGAGCTCGAGGACATCGTCCGCGGTCTCGTAGGCACGAGTTCGCCGGACCTGCTCGTCGGGCTCGACGACGGCGACGACGCGGCGGTCGTGCGGATCGACGATCACACGGCCGTGGTCAGCACGGCGGACTTCTTCACCCCGGTCGTCGACGACGCCTACGACTGGGGTCGGATCGCAGCAGCGAACGCGCTATCGGACGTTTACGCGATGGGTGGTCGCCCGCTCGTCGCCGTGAACCTCGTCGGATGGCCGCGCGACGTGCTCCCGCTCGAACTGCTACGCGAGGTCCTGCGGGGCGGGCTGGCCGTCGCCCGTGAGGCGGGGTGCCACGTCGGCGGCGGGCACAGCATCGACGACCCGGAACCGAAGTACGGGATGGCAGTCACCGGCGTAGCCGATCCGCACCGGTTGTTGCGCAACGACGCCGCCAAGCCGGGACTGCCGATCAGCCTGACCAAGCCGCTGGGCATCGGCGTCCTCAACAACCGGCACAAGAGCACCGGCGAAGTGTTCCCGCACGCGGTCGCGTGCATGGTCGAGTTGAACCGCGAGGCGGCCGCGGCCGCTCTGGCCGCCGGACACGTCGCGGCAACCGACGTCACTGGATTCGGGCTGCTCGGCCACCTGTTCAAGATGGCGCGTGCGTCCGGCGTCACGGCGGTGATCGACGCTGCGGCGGTGCCCTACCTGGACGGCGCCCGAGACGCGTTGCGCGACGGGTTCGTCAGCGGCGGCACGCGACGCAACCTGGACTGGGTGCGTCCGCACCTAGAGGCGCAGGTCGGCGAGGACGAGTTGC
>JAOPWD010000152.1 GCA_025965875.1 Pseudonocardiales bacterium | reverse complement strand
ATCCTGCGGTGACGACTTCGGGGAAGCGCAGTTCGGCGAAGTAGCGGCACGACGTCTCCACCACCAGGCCCACCGCCGGCAACGACCGGATGTCGACACCGGAGGCCTCGATCAGCCAACCGTTCACGGCGGTGTCGAACAGCGCGTAATGCACCACGTTGTTGACATGCCCGTACGTGTCGTCGTCGGACCAGCGGGTGGGCAGCGAGCGCAGGACGCGGAAATCCTCGCGCCGCGCCGCCTTCGGGTCAGCCTCGCTCACGTCGCGAACTCTGCCAGTTCGTCATCCACGTAGGCCGGCCGGCACGCCAACCAGCCCGAGACGAAGGCGAACGCCAACGCGATGAACAGCAGGCCGAGCGGCAGCGTCCACTTGCCCGTAGCGCCGTAGAGCACGCCGAACAGCAGCGGGCCGGTGCCCGCGACGACGTAGCCGATCGCCTGCACGAACGCGGACAGCGCCGCCGTCGTCTCGGCGGTCCGGGCCCGCAGGCCGATCATGGTCAGCGCCAGCGGGAACATTCCGCTGCCGATGCCGGTAAGTGCCATCCACAGCCAGGCACCGCCCACCGGAGCGACGGCCAGGCCGATGTAGGCGATCAGGTAGCTCATGCTGATCACCGCGATCACCAACCGGTGCCGGTTGGGCGGGACGGACGGCACGACCATCGACACCGGGATGGACATGGCCGCGACGAGCGCGACCATCCAGCCGGCCCGGTCCGAGCTGACCCCGTGCGCATGCAGGAACTTGGCGAACCAGCCGAATGCGACGTAGGCCTGGAAGGACTGGAAGGCGAAGAAGATCGTCAGGAACCACGCGGTACGGCTGTGAACGAGCCGGCTGGCAGCCAAGCCACGCTCGACGTCCGGATCAGGACGGTCGCGCCGCAACGTCGGCAACCATGGCAGCACCGCCACGGCGCTGAGCAGTGCCCACACCCCCAGACCAAGCCGCCAACCGTCCCCGAGTCGACCGATCGGCACAGTGAGGCCAGCGCTGGCAGTCATGCCGATCGCCAGCGCGGTCGTGTACACCGCCGTCATCCGGCCGATCTGATCGGGGAAGTGCCGCTTGACCAGGCTCGGCATCAGAACGTTGCTGATCGCACCGCCGGACAATGCCAGCAGGCTGAGCAGCAGGAACAGCCAGACCGAATCCACCACCGCCCGCAGCACCAGCCCGAGCGTCATCAGCAGCAGCGCGGCCACGAGGAGCCGATGCGCGCCGAACCGGTGCGACAACCGCGGCGTCATCCAGCCCAGTGCCGCGAAGCAGATGACCGGCAGGGTCGTGATGAGGCCGGCCACGCCGCTGCCCGCGTGCAGGTCGGTCTGCAGGTCGTCCAGAACGGCGCCCGTGCTGGTGACGGCCGTCCGCATCGACATGCCGGTGAGGACTAGCGCCGCGACCAGCAGCCAGACCTGGCTGCGCTGGGACGTCGCAACTGGGACGTTCAGGAGCTGCTGCTGCCGCGCCACAAGTCGATCCCGCCTTCGACGGCGTGGCGGTCGATCTCGGCCAGTTCATCGTCGGTGAAGTCGAGATGATCGAGCGCGGCGACGTTGTCCTCGAGCTGCCCCACGCTGGACGCTCCGACCAGCACTGACGTCACTCGCGGGTCACGCAGGGCCCAGGCCAGCGCGAGTTGCGCCAGGCTCTGCCCGCGCTGCTCCGCGATGCCGTTCAGGGCCCGGATGTGGGTCAGGTTCTGCTCGGTCAGCAGGTCCGGCGACAGCGACGAGTCCCTCGCCATCCTCGACTCGGCGGGCACGCCGTCGAGGTACTTCGAGGTGAGCATCCCCTGGGCCAGCGGCGAGAACGCGATGCAGCCGGCCCCGATCTCCTCCAGGGTGTCGAGCAGGCCGTGCTCGATCCATCGATTGAGCATCGAGTACGACGGCTGGTGGATGAGCAGCGGCGTGCCCATCCGGCGCAGGATCGTGGCCGCCTCGAGGGTGCGCTCGGGGGAGTAGGACGAAATTCCGGCGTACAGCGCGCGGCCGGAGCGCACCGCGGTGTCCAGCGCCCCCATCGTCTCCTCGAGCGGCGTGTCGGGGTCGAAGCGGTGCGAGTAGAAGATGTCGACGTAGTCCAGGCCGAGTCGGGCCAGCGACTGGTCCAGGCTCGCCAGCAGGTACTTGCGCGAGCCGAGGTCGCCGTAGGGGCCGGGCCACATGTCCCAGCCGGCCTTGGTCGAGACGATCAGCTCGTCGCGGTAGGGCTTGAAGTCGCTGGCGAGCAGCCGCCCGAAGTTCTCCTCGGCCGATCCGTACGGCGGACCGTAGTTGTTGGCGAGGTCGAAATGCGTGATACCCAGGTCGAACGCCCTGCGGGCGATCGCCCGCTGAGTCTCGAGCGGCGTCTCGCCGCCGAAGTTGTGCCACAGGCCCAATGAGATCGCGGGCAGCTGGATGCCGCTGCGCCCGCAGCGGCGGTAGGTCATCGCGTCGTATCGCCCGTCGGCGGCAAGGTAGGTCACGTGTACCTATCCTGCCGTGCCGCACCGCGTCTTACGAGCTCGGCCCCACCGGATCGATGAACAGGCGGCAGCCGCGCAGCTCCAGCGGCTTGTCGACGAAGGCCTTCTGATCAGGTGCGTATACCCGAACCGTGTCCGACACCGGCGCCTGGCAGGACGAGAAATCGGTGATCATCGCCTCGGCCGCTGCGCCCGGCACGAGCGACACCGCCTTCGGCTTCACGATCGAGCGCTCGGCCGGTTTGCCAAGCAGCGCGTTGTGCAGCCGCAGGCTGACGCCGGGGTAACCGACCATGCCGCACTTCGTGGTGCTGGTGTTCGTGAACGTGATGAGCGCGATCTCCTGGCCTGCCGTGGCGCCGCCGCGCAGCACCCGAACCCCGAGCTGCGCGCTCGTGCATGTTGGCGGACCGGGCGGGGTGGGCGTGGTCGACGTCACGGACGGTTTGGCCGTCGCCGAGGTCGACGTGGCGGGTGTGCTCAGGGAGGTGTTGTCGCTCGAGGCGGGGATCGGAGTGATCGCCGTCAGGTCCTGGCTGCTCGGCGCGGACGATTTGGTCGGGGTCGCGTTTGACGATGTGCAGCCTGCCAACGCGATCGCGGCCGTCGCCAGCACGGCAGCCGCGCCGGCGGCGCGAGTCATGCGGGTTCGGTGCCGACTCACCGGTCGATCCGCAGGTCGGTGGAGTACGGCAGGCTCAGCACCCTCAGTGACGGGTGTGACTGCAACTGCGACCACATCTGCCGCCACGCGTTGGCTCCAGTGAGGCTGCCGCAGCCGCCGACCTGCGCGCAGGCCGTCCACTCCGTCAGCGCGCCGCCGAAGTTGATCCGCGGCTGACGCTGGCCCACGCCGGTCAGGGAGATGTACTTCCACTGGGCCGCCATCGTGTTGTTGTAGATCTGCGGCAGGTTGACGACCCGGGACGGGGCGGCACCGGCACTGAGCTGGTAGAGCCCGGCCATAGACCAGCCATTGTTGCAGCCGCGGGCCGTCGCGGCCCAGGCACAGCCGTCCGCCGATCCGTTGAATACGAACCGCGAACTGGTCGCGCCGAGGTACCCGATCAGCCACGCCTTTGTCTGGGCGTAGGTTCCGCGGAACCCGGGCTCGATGTCGTTGGCGCCGGCGATCTTGATGCCGGCGTACGGGCGGGCGTGGATCACGATCGGATTCACGACGCTACGGGCCCAGGCGGCGCCGGCGGACACGGTGACGTCCATGTCGTTGTTGGTGCCGATCGCGATGGTGACCGGCGCGCTGGCCTTCTGCGCACTCGCGTATCCGTCGACGTAGGCGTTGACGTCCTTCACCAGGTTGCCGTAGGAGACGAACCGCGTCGTGGCGCTCAACACGACGCCGCCGGAGGACTGGCCGCCGATGTCGAGCAGGACCAGGTACGCGTGCCCGGACGGGTTGCGCATGGCGTCGGCGGCACCCTCCCGGCGCATCATGGCCTGCTCCGCGGCTGAGGCCGCCGTGATGTTGCGGATGTAGCGGCTTGTCGAGATGGGCGCGGGTGTGGTCTGCGGCTGGATCGTCGGCGGAGTCAGCACCGTGTTGGACCTGCCCAGGACGGACTTGCCCGCGACGTTGGTGGCCACGACTGCGAACGAGTAGCTGGTATGGCCGGCGAGTCCGCGAACGATCGCTCGGGTCGTCCCTCCCGACACGGTGACACTGACGCCGCCGGGACTCGACGTCACTGTGTACGCCGACACAGGAGCCCCACCGTCATAGGTCGGTTTGAGCCAGGTGACCGTGGCCCCGCTGGCTCCTGGGATCGCGTGCACGCTGCGCGGCGCCGACGGCTTGACAGGGTGTAACGCATTGATCACCTTGCAGCCCAGCGAGACAGTTGCGCCCAAGGAGACGTTGACAGCCGAGACGCACACGGTGTGTTCGCCCGCCGAGGCCGGCACAGTAGCGACGTAGCCGTGCAGCGATCCGTAGTGCGGGTAAACCTGCCCGACGTCAGTACGCAGGCTGCCGGCGGTCGCGACGATCGGTGCGGCACCGTCCACCTTGATCGTGATCTTGATGGGAGAGCCGGTGTCCGGGTCGATCGCCCAGCCACGGACGGTCAGGTTGGCCGACGCGCCTGAGCGGCTCAGCGACTCGAAACGGCCGAACGGGTTGAGCCGCAAGACCACCGCCTGGCAGGAGGTCACGCCGGTGCCGGTGCCGAAGGCTACGTTGACGCCGATGGCGCAGATGGAGTGGTAGCCCGACCGCAGCGTCAGCCACACGGCGAAGTTGTGCCCGTTGTGGGTGGCACCGAGCCCGCTCGCCGTGAGCTGGGTGTGCTGCTTGCCGTTGTCATTGATCCGCACCAGGATTGCCGCCGCAGTGTCGGGGTCCGAAGACCAGCCCGCGATGCGCACACCGGTTGCTGTCCTGGTCAGCGAGGTGATCGCCGTCGTCGGGGTGTAGCGCAGCGTGAGCGTCTTGCAGGCGAGGGTCCTGTTGACGCCGTAACTGACGTTGCCAGCGACCACGCAGATGGTGTGCGTGCCTGCCGCTAGGAGGAACGTGGTGTTGAAGCCATGGTTCGCGCCGGTGCCGGGATACAAGGCGCCGATGTCCGGCCGGGGCTGCGCGGCGCGGATGCCGTGCAGCGCGCGGTCGATGTACACGTAGACGGCGAGGGTCGACGTCGGAGCGTTCGGATCGAACGCCCATCCCCTGACCGACACGCCGCCCGGTGCCTGGACGAGCGCTTCGACGCGTCCGCGCGGGGAGTCGATCACGGTGACCGTCGCGCAGGTGAGGGTCTTGTTGACGCCGTAACTGATGTTGGCGGCGACAGCGCAGACGCGATGGGCTCCCTCGGCCAGCCGGAAGGTGGCGGCGAAGCCGTGCCGATCACCGGCGTACGGGTACGCGACCGCGACGTCCGGCCGGGACAGGTCCGCGCGAACCGTGCTCAACACACCGTCGATGGACAGGTTCACCGTCAGTGCCGTGGTCGGCGCATCCGGATCGAACGTCCAACCCTGCACGCTGATGCCACCCGGCACCGGTCCGAGCCCCTCGACGCGTCCCTTGGGCGTGTCAGCCACCGTGACGACCGCACACGGGAAGCTCTTGTTGGCGCCGGCGCCGACATTTCTGGCCACGGGACAGATGTTGTGCGGTCCCTCGGCGAGCCGCACGGTGGTGTCGAAGCCGTGGCTCGTGCCGGTGCCGGGGTACACGGCGCCGACGTCCGGCCGTGGCCGGTCGGCCCGGATGCCGCTCAGCTTGCCGTCGATCCACAGGTAGACGGTGAGGACCGACATTGGCGCATCCGGGTCGAAGGTCCAACCCTTGATGTTCGCGCCGCCAGGGACCGCCTGGATTGTGTCCGTCCGACCCAGCGGCGAGTGAGTGTCGACCGCTGCCTGGGCTACTGGGACCGCGAGGCCGCCGCCTACCAGCAGGAAGCTGCCGAGCACGGCGATGAGAGCGCGTTTGCCCGACCGCGAGCGAAGCGGGCGTGCGAGGGCGTGTGAATCTTGGGCGCTGTGTCGGTTCATGTGCGTACTTCCCGATGGCGAAGCCGCAACGCAGGCGTACCCGCTGTGCGGCAACTCGTCTCGGACGCAGGTCCTACCCCCGGCGCGCCCGCCCTCGATCCTTCGAGGACCCACCGATCAAACCATTGAAGTTACGCATGTGACAACAGTTACGGGTGATACGACATGCGTTCCGGGTGAAGTTTCTTGTTTTCGGCGCCCTTTCGGGGCTTATGGTCGGCTCGTTCCTTCAGTCGTTGCTTCGGCCGTTCCTCTGGTCGCCCAAGCGGGGCTTTCCCTGCGGGTCGGGAGCACGCGCTCTGGGCCGGTCAGGCTTGATCCCGGCGCGCGCACACTCTTTGAGTGACGGAGTCTCATGATCAGTGACGGTACTTTTCGTCGTCTCTGATCATGTGGATACGTCACTCGACGTGTGGGTGGGTGGTTTGGTCGATCGGGTAGGTCGCTGCGGGTTCGAGGTAGGTGTGTCCGGTCGGGCTGGTCCATTGGACGGAGCCGTCGTCGAGTCGCCTCGGTGTCCAGCCGGCGTCGTGCTTGGAATGGTGGTGTCGACAGCAGACGCTGAGGAGATTCGCTTCGTTGGTTTCGCCGTTGCTGTCCCAGGGTTCGATGTGGTCGAGCTCGCAGCGGCAGGCTTGGCGTTGGCAGTGCGGGAAGCGGCAGGTGCGGTCTCGGGCGATGACGTGATCGGCCAGGTCGGTGGGTGGGCGGTAGGTGGTGCGGCCGTAGTCGACCAG
>JAOPWD010000150.1 GCA_025965875.1 Pseudonocardiales bacterium | reverse complement strand
ACGCTGGTGCGCAGCGCGTCCATCCAGTGGTTCCAGGTGCCGGTGACGAGCAGCAGGCCGATGACGATCAGTAGCCCACCGCCGACCTGGCTGACGACGCGCGCGTGCCGGCGCACGAAGCTCAGCGCACCGGTCACCCAGCCGAAGCCCAGCGCGACGAGCACGAACGGGATGCCCAGGCCGAGGCAGTAACAGAACATGAGGAACGCGCCGCGGCCGGCCGTCGCCTGCTGGAAAGCCAGGCTGTAGACCGCGCTGAAAGTCGGCGTCAGGCACGGCGCCCACGCCAGCCCGAACGCGGCGCCGAGCAGCGGTGCGCCGACCAGGCCGACGGGCGGCAACCGGTGGATGCGCACCTCGCGCTGCAGGAATCCGATCCCGCCCATGAAGACAACGCCCATGATGATCGTGACGACGCCCAGCACGCGCTCGATGGTGAGTGCGTTGTCCCGAATCGCCGCGCCGAAGCTGCCGAACAGCACGCCCTCGGCCACGAAGATCGCGGTGAAGCCCAGCACGAACAGCAGCGCGCCGGACACCATGCGGCGCTGGTTGTGCCGGTCGGAGGCCCCCGTCCCGGACAGCCCGGCGACGTAGGACAGATAGCCCGGGACGAGCGGCAGCACGCACGGCGAGAGGAAGCCGATCAGGCCGACCAGCGCTGCGACACCCGCGGCGACCAGAAGGGGACCGTCGGTAACGGCATGCTCGAACCCGCTGGAGGCGAGCATCAGGACTCCGCGAGCAGCTTGTCCAGCACCGGTTGCAAATCCTTCGCGGTGAGCGAATGCAGGTACACGGCCGCGACGCGCTGCTCCTTGTCGAGGATCACCGTGAACGGCAGCGCCAGCGAGGGGATCTTGCCCAGCGCGACCGCGGTCTCGCCCTTCTCGTCGGACACGATCGGGTAGCTGATGTCGTTGTCCTTGATGAACGCCTTGGCCGCGTCGGTCGAGGTCTCTTTCGTGTCGATGCCGATGAACGCGACGCCCTTGGCCTTGGTGGCTCGATAGACGGCGTCGAACTGCGGTGTCTCGACCGTGCACGGTCCGCACCAGGTGGCCCAGAAGTTGATGACGGTGACCTTGCCGGCCGACTGGGCCAGGCTGAGCTTGCCGCCGTTGAGCAGGTCACCGGTGAAGCCGCCCGTCGTCCTGCGATCCGCGGCGGCGATCGTCTTGCCCAGGCCCGTGCCTTGGACGAAGCGGTACTGGCCGCCTGCAGCCTGGTCGACCGCGTTCTTGCCCGTGCAGGCAGAGACCAGCAGCCCGCCGAGAGCCACAGCAGCCAGGAATCGTGGGAGTTTCATTGCCGTCCAGTGTGCGTTACGGCTGATCCGGGGCCGCGGCCGCCTCAGCTGCCTGTGGGCCAGCCCGCAGTGCGCTATGCCCCCGCTCCGTGACCCGGCGGCAGCATCGCGGCCGGCTCGGCGTAGGTGATGGCGATGATGTCGTCGCCGTCGAATGTGAACGACGTGACCGAGGCCAGGCTGCACTCGCGTTTGCGGGGGTCGTGGAACAGTCGGCGGCCCTCCGCGGCCCGGCGGGCGATCACGATCGGCAACTGGTGGGTGACGCAGACGGCCTCCTTGCCCGGGCCGGCGGCAATGGCGCCGTCGCGGGCGGTTCGGGCGGCGGCCAGCACCCGCTCGGCGATCTCGGCGTACGGCTCGCCCCAGGACGGCTTGAACGGGTTGACCAAGTACCTCCAGTTGCTGGGATCGGTCAACAGCCCCTTGCCGCCGGCGACCTGACGCCCCTCGAGTGCGTTGGCGGCCTCGACGAGCCGGTCGTCGATCGCGACGTCCAGGCCCAGCGCGGCGGCCAGTGGCTCGGCGGTCTGCTGCGCGCGCTCCATCGGCGACGAGACGAGGTAGCCGATGTCGCGGCCGGCCAGGGACTCCGCGGCCAGCTTCGCCTGGGCGATCCCGAGATCACTCAGCCCGTAGCCCGGCAGCCTGCCGTACAGGACCCGGTCGGGATTGAACACCTCACCGTGGCGCAGCAGATGCACCGTCGTCTGAGTCACCCCGCCATCCTCCCAGGCCCGGCGCTGACGCGGGCGGGGCCAGCCCCGGCGATCTTCCTGCGCCTGGAGCGGTGCTGCGAACATGGCGCAGGAAGATCGTCGGGGCGGTCAGACCTGGAGGGCTCGACGTAGCTGGTCCACCACAACCATCGGCTCGCACCTCACCACGACGCTCGGGAAGCGCAGCACCAGGTCGCCGGCAAGAACCAATTCATTCTGGCGGAGTTGGTCATCCCACCATCGACGTGGAATCAGATGAAGGGCACCGTCGACCTCGACGACGACCTGGCGCCCGTCGGCGCGACGCCACATTGCGTCCACGTACCGGCGACGGCCGTGCCGGTCCAGTCGAACTGCTTGTCGTGATGGTTCAGGAAGCCCGTGCCGCCGGCAGAGCTGAGCGAAATCGATCTCACTCAGTGCCTGGGCGCCCTGCTCGATGTCATGCGCGGCGGAAAGCAGGACAGCGCGATGGCGAGTACGTGGCGCTGCCTCGACGGCGCACACTAGCTCGGCTGGAGTGATCAAGCGCTGCTGGACCGTCGCAGCGATGATTCCGCAAGCTGGTCGGGGTTTCGCGAAGCTACTTGCCGCGATCACCACGGCCGGAGCAAGGCGATGCAAACCGCGGCGCTGAACCATCGGCGCTGGCGACCACTGGTCCGTGTAGTGCACGCGGATCACCAACTCTGCGGGCCGCCTAACCCGGGCGCCGCGCGGCACCAGCACGTGGATCGCCTCGCGTTCCCAACCACTGAGGCCCCACTCCTGCGCAGCGGTGAACGACGTGAGCACTGCGCGCGGGCCGAGCACAATCAGCGCCGCACGACGGCACTCGGCGGGTGTCGGCGGACCGTTGTGCTTGATCACTGCTCGCCCGACCCGCTGCCACCGACGTGCATCGACCTGGGCACGAATGGAGCTGTGTGACCAACCCGCGGCGAGCAAGGCCGCCACACTGGAGACAGCAGCGGCACCGTGTTGGCGACGGTCGGGCAACGATCTTTGAGCAGCCGAGGTGAGCATGTTCGGATGGTGCTGCTGGTCAGCCGCGAGCATTGCGCGCCCGGCTGGACTGTGGACGACACGCCGCCCTGTGGACAAGCACCGCCGGCTGAACCCTCAGGATCTTCCTGCGCCTGCGGCACCCATGACCCACCCTGCGCAGGAAGATCAGGAACCGGCGGTCGCGGACGGCCGGCGCAGTCAGGATCTTCCTGCGCATACGGCACCCACGACCCACCCAGCGCAGGAAGATCGCGCGTCGGCTGCTAGTCCGGGCCCGGGCCGGCGGTGGCGGCGG
>JAOPWD010000146.1 GCA_025965875.1 Pseudonocardiales bacterium | reverse complement strand
ACCACCGCACCAGCTACTGGGTCCCGCGGCACACGCCGAGGGTCTTCGTCCCTGCCGTCGACGTGGTCTCGGGCGTGGGCTACGACCGGGCGGGCGGTTCCGCGGGCCGCTTCCACGACGTGTACCGCGTGGTGACCAACCTCGCCGTACTCGACTTCAACACCTTTGATCGCTCGATGCGCCTGGCGTCCGTCCACCCCGGTTCGACGGTGGACCAGGTCCAGGCGCAGACCGGGTTCCCGTTGCGGACCGACGACGTCACCACGACGCGACTGCCCTCGTTTGCAGAGCTGCGCCTGCTGCGGGACGTCCTCGATCCCCGGGGTGTGCGCGAGAAGGAGGTGCCGTCGTGAGTTCGCTGCGCACCCCGCTCACCGAACTGGTCGGTGTGGCCCATCCGGTGGTGCAGACCGGCATGGGCTGGGTGGCGGGGTCGCGACTCGTCGCGGCCACCGCTGAGGCGGGCGGTCTCGGCATCCTGGCCTCCGCCACCATGACCTACGACGAGCTCGTGACCGCGATCGATGAAACCAAGCAGCGCACCAGCAAGCCGTTCGGCGTCAACCTGCGCGCCGATGCCGTCGACGCGTCGCGGCGTGTCGACCTGCTGATCGCGCAGGACGTGCGCGTGGCCTCGTTCGCGCTTGCGCCCAAGCAGGAGTTCATCGAGCGGCTCACGTCGGCCGGCTGCGTGGTGATCCCGTCCGTCGGTGCCGCGAAGCACGCCCGCAAGGTCGCTGACTGGGGCGCCGACGCGGTGATCGTGCAGGGCGGCGAGGGCGGCGGGCACACCGGCGGCGTCGCCACTACGTTGCTGCTCCCGTCGGTTCTCGACGCGGTCGACATTCCTGTGATCGCGGCGGGCGGGTTCTTCGACGGCCGCGGTCTTGCGGCGGCGCTGTCCTACGGCGCGGCCGGCGTCGCGATGGGCACCCGGTTCCTGTTGACGCAGGAGAGCACTGTCCCCGACGCGGTGAAACAGGCCTACCTCTCACGCGGCCTGGACGCGACGGTGGTGACGACCCGGGTCGACGGCATGCCGCACCGGGTGCTGCGCACCGACCTCGTCGAGCGGCTCGAGCAATCGTCCCGGGCGGCCGGCTTGTGGCACGCGGCCCGCAATGCGCAGCGCTTCAAGAAGCTCACTGGCCTGTCCTGGCGGGACCTGGTCACCGAGGGCCTGGCCACCAAGCACGGCAAGGAGCAGACCTGGTCGCAGCTGATCATGGCCGCGAACACGCCGATGCTGCTGCGGGCCGGACTGGTCGAGGGCCGCGCGGACGCCGGCGTGCTGGCCAGCGGTCAGGTGGTCGGCATGCTCGACGACCTGCCGACGTGCGCGGAACTGATCAGCCGCATCGTCGACGAGGCGGCAGCAATCATCGATCGGCTCGGGGCAATGTGTACCGCGGGTCAGGACGCTTGATCGATAGCGCCGGATGGTGGCGGACTACCGCGAGATGCGCGGAAGGTCCACTATGTGAGGGTTGTCGCGACGATCGAACCGGGCCGGCCGGGCGACATCGCGCGAGAGTCAGGAGTCGTCATGAGTCCGAACCCGTCCCGGCGCGCCCGGCGGTGGCTGGCAGGATCCGTCGTCGCTGCGGCAGTCACGCTGCTCGCGGTCGTGGTCCCGTCGGCCGTCGCGCATCCG
Organism: Pseudonocardiales bacterium; assembly: GCA_025965875.1. GTDB lineage: Bacteria > Actinomycetota > Actinomycetes > Mycobacteriales > Jatrophihabitantaceae > QHCC01. The sequence goes on along the minus strand of JAOPWD010000146.1, from coordinate 7,187 downwards.
TCCCATCCGGCCCAGCGTGCCAATGGCTACCTCGCCCTCGGCGACTCGGTCGCCTTCGGGTACCGGCCGCCGGCGGTGACGCCGACGAGCGCCTATCTCAACGCGAACAACTTCGGCGGTTATGCCGAGGACCTGGCTGGCTTCGACACGCTGCAACTCGCCAACGCGTCATGTCCGGGCGAGACGTCGGCAAGCATGGTCACCGCCGGTGCCCAGAGCAATGGCTGCGAGAACTCGCTCGGCTCGCCGGCCGGGTATCGGACGAACTTCCCGCTGCACGTCGCCTACAGCGGCACCCAGCTGGCCTATGCGGTCGACTACCTGCGCCGGCACCCGCACACCGGTCTCGTCACGATCAGCATCGGCGCCAACGACCTGTTCGTGTGCCAGCAGACCACGCCCGACCACTGCACCGGCGCCGACTTCGCGACGGCCCTGCAGCAGCTCAGCGCGAACCTGAGCACCGCTTTCCAAACGCTTCGGCACGATGCGCACTACCGCGGCCTGCTCGTCACGCTGGCCTACTACGCGATCAGCTACACCGACCCGGTGCAGGTCGCCGGCACGCAGGCGCTCAATGCCGCGCTGACGGCGGTGACGCAGCACTTCGACGGCGTGGTGGCGGACGGCTACACCGCATTCCAGCTGGCCTCCGGCGCGAGCGGTGACCCGTGCGCGGCCGGTCTGCTCATCCCGTTGCCGGATCACACCTGCAACATCCATCCGAGCCCGTACGGGCACGCCGTCCTGGCCGGGGCGATCCAGAAGGTGATCAGCAAGCACGACGACTGAGATCGGCGCTACCAGCCGAGTGAGTGGAGCCGGTCGTCATCGATGCCGAAGTGATGGCCGACTTCATGCACGACGGTGCGGCGTACCTCCTCGACGACCTCGTCCTCGGTGTCACAGATGGCACAGATCGCCCTGCGATATATGGTGATTCGGTCCGGCAGCAGGCCGGAGTAGTCGGACAAGCGCTCGGTGAGCGGGACGCCCTCGTACAGCCCGAGCAACCCCGGCGGCCCGCCGTCCAACTCGACGGTGACCGCGACATTGCGCATCAGCTTGCCGAGTTCCGGCGGCAGCCCGTCCAGCGCGACGCCGACCATCTCCTCGAACCGCTCACCGTCCACCACGACCATGGGCCTATTGTCCCTGAATCCCTTCGGCCCCTGATCTTGTGGATCTTCAGGCCCGTGTCGAGTCATGACTCGACGCCGGCATCAATGCCGATCCACAACTGACGCGCGACCGCCACCTCAGGCCCGGCCTGGCCGTTGCGGTGCGGTCTTTCTCGATTCTGCCTGGACCGCTCGAACAAGCGCCGCCGATCTCGACCAGCAGGTCAGCTCTCTCCGTTCCAGGCTGCGTCCTCGGCGTCGTAGGCCCGTTCCCGCTCCGCATGGGTCTCGAGCGCGTGTGCGGCCGCCTCCTCCGTGGGATACGGTCCGAGCTTATTGCTGCCGTGGATTTCCTCGGCCGTCTCGACGCGATGATGGTCCAGGCAGAACCAGAACTTGCCCTCAGGCACGTGACTCGTCATGCACGCATGGTCGCCTACATCTGGCTGCGGCGCATCAGTGTCTCCGACGTCAACGAGCGACGCGATCTCGCCGGTCGAGCCCTCGTGACCACAGTGGGCGGCGACTGAACCCGTCCAGCGGCTACTCCCCGGTCTCCCCGTCCACCGACTCCCGGATGAGGTCGGCGTGGCCGTTGTGCCGCGCGTACTCCTCGATCAGGTGGACCAGGATCCAGCGCAGGCTGGGTGCCCGGCCGTCGGGCCAGGTGCGCCGGGCCAGTTGCTCCAGGCCGCCGTCGGCCAGCGCCTCCGCGATAAGGGAACTGGATCGGGCCACGGAGTTCTGCCAGAACGCGAAGAGCTGCGCAGGGGCCTCCCCGGCCGCCGAGTCCCAGTCCCAGTCGGGGTCGGACTTCCAGTCCACCGTGTCCCACGGGGGTTGCCGGTCTCGCCCGTGCAGCCACCGGGCGGACCAGTCGTCCTCGACGTAGGCCAGGTGCTTGAGCATCCCGCCCAGCGTCATCGGAGAGGCACCGACCGTCGCCATCAAGCCGTCCGCATCCAGCCCACCGCACTTCCACGCCAGTGTCGCCCGCTGGAAGTCCAGGAAGCCCAGGAGCGTGCCCGTCTCGTCGGCCGCGAGGGGAGGCTCCGGGCGGCCGTGCTCGTCCAGGTTGGTCATGGGCGCAGAATCTACCGCCGGCCTGCCTTCCGGCTCCGCGGGCGAGCAGAATACTGACGCATGGGGTCGCACCGTCTTGTCCTAGTTCGGCATAGCAAGGCGGCCGACGGTCCGGTCGATGCGCGACGTCCGCTTGCCGACCAGGGGCGCACCGACGCGCCCGCGATCGGTCGCTGGCTTGCCGACGAGGGTCTGGCGCCCGATCGCGTCGTCGTGTCACCGGCGCTGCGCGCGCTGCAGACGTGGGAACTCGCGGCGGCCGAGATCGTGGACGCGCCCAGCCCGATAGTCGATGCCCGGGTGTACGACAACGAGATCGACGCACTGCTGGAGATCATCCGCGAAACACCGGGAGCCGTCGGCGTGCTCGCGCTCGTGGGTCATAACCCGTCCGTCGAGGGACTCGCACACGCCCTTGACGACGGCCGTGGCGAGTCCGCGGCGCGGCACCAGATGGCGCAGAAGTATCCGACCAGTGCGGTCGCCGTCCTCGACGTGCCCGTGCCGTGGGCGCAAGTCGGTGCCGGTGCCGGCGCCGTGATTGCGTTTGCCACCCCACGCGGTTGACAAGGAGGTGTCGATGTAGCGCCGTCGATCGTGTGCAGACGCGCCACGCCACACCGGCGTGTCAGCACAAGGTCGCAACAGCAATTAGAGGCGTTCGATGATGGTGACGTTGGCCTGGCCGCCGCCCTCGCACATCGTCTGCAGGCCGTAGCGGCCGCCGCTTCGTTCCAGTTCGCTGAGCAGGGTCGCCATCAGCCTGGTTCCGGTCGCGCCGATCGGGTGGCCGAGCGCGATTGCCCCGCCGTTGACGTTGACGCGGGCCAGGTCGGCACCGGTCTCCTGCGCCCAGGCCAGCACGACAGACGCGAACGCCTCGTTGATCTCGATCACGTCGATGTCGTCGAGGGTCATCCCGGCACGATCGAGCGCGTACCGGGTCGCCCGGATCGGGGCAGTGAGCATGAAGACCGGATCGTCGCCGCGCACCGAGAGGTGGTGCACGCGGGCGTGTGGCGCCAGGCCGTACCGCGCGACCGCAGCGGCCGAGGCGACCAATACCGCCGAGGCCGCGTCGGAGATCTGCGACGCCAACGCGGCGGTAACCCGACCGCCCTCGCGCAATGTCTTCAGCGTGGCCATCTTCGCGAGTGACGTATCGGCACGCGGACCCTCGTCCACGGCGAACTCCCCCACTGGGACGATCTCGCGCGCGAAACGTCCTTCGGCGATCGCAGCCAGCGCGCGCTGGTGGCTGGCCAGCGCGAACTCCTCCATCCGCTCCCGCGAGATGCCCCACCGCTCGGCGATCAGATCAGCCGCCACGAACTGCGAAATCTCCTTGTCGCCGTAGCGCTGTGCCCAGCCCGTCGAGCCCGTGAACGGCGTGGGAAAGCCGAACTGCTCGCCCACGGCCATCGCCGACGCGATCGGGATCTGGCTCATGTTCTGCACGCCGCCTGCGACGACCAGATCGGCCGTCCCGCTCAACACTGCTTGGGCGGCGAAGTGCACCGACTGCTGGCTGGACCCGCACTGCCGGTCGACGGTCACGCCGGGCACCGCGTCCGAGTAGCCGGCCGCGAGCCAGGACGTTCGGGCGATGTCGCCGGACTGCGGCCCGAGCGTGTCGACGCAGCCGAAGATCACGTCGTCGACGGCGTCCGGGTCGGCCGACGGATTGCGCTCGAACAACGCCTTGATCACGTGCGCGCCGAGATCGGCCGGGTGCACCTGCGACAGCGCGCCACCGCGCCGGCCCACCGGAGTGCGGACCGCGTCGATCAGGTAGGCCTCTGCCATCAGGACGCGATCCCGTCGAGGACGATGCTCAGGTACTGCTTGGCCACCGTCTGCACGTCGAGCGTTCCGCCCGGCCGGTACCAGCGCACACCCACCCACACCGTGTCGCGCAGGAAGCGGTAGGCGAGATCGACGTCGAGGTCGGCCCGGAAACTCCCGTCGGCCATCCCGTCACGCAGGATCGTGCGCCACAGCGTGCGGAACTCGGCCAGACGCTCGCGGATGTAGTCGAACCGTTCGGACTCGACCAGATGCCCGGCCTCGTTCTGGTAGATCGCGACCGCGTCGTGCTGCCGGTCGATCGCCTCGAACGAAGCGACGACGATGGCCTCGAGAGTCTGCCGCGGCCCCATCCCCTCGGCCACGATCGCGCGGTAGCGGCCGAACAGCGAGTCCAGGAACTCGCGCAGGATCTCGTCGACCATCGACTCCTTGGAGTCGAAGTGGTGATAGAGGCTGCCGGACAGGATGCCCGCCGCGTCGGCGATGTCGCGCACGGTGGTCGTGCGCAGGCCGCGCTCGGCGAACATCCGCGCGGCCAGGGCGAGTAGCTCCTCGCGGCGGCCGGAAGGGGCGGCGCTCATGGCTGCTGACTGCTCACGGACAGGACCTCACCGGTCAGGTACGAGGCGTAGTCGCTGGCCAGGAAGACCATCACGTTGGCCACCTCCCACGGCTCCGCCGCGCGGCCGAAGGCCTCGCGGCCGGTCAGTTCGGCCAGCAGTTCGTCGCTGGTCACCTTGGCCAGGTGTGGGTGCATGGCCAGGCTCGGCGAGACGGCGTTGACGCGGATGTTGTGCGGCGCGGCGTCGAGTGCGGCGCACCGGGTCAGCGCCATAACACCGGCCTTGGCCGCCGCGTAGTGCGCCTGCCCGGCCTGCGCGCGCCAACCGATCACCGATGCGTTGTTGACGATCGCTCCCCCGCCACCCTGTGCGACCAGCTGCTTCAGCGCGGCCCGAGTGCACCGGAACGTGCCGTTGAGAGTCACGTCCAGCACGCGGGTCCACTCGTCGTCGGTCATGTCCAGAACCGAAGCCGTGCCGCCGAGCCCGGCGTTGTTGATCATCACGTCGAGGCGGCCGAACTCGCGCACCGCGCCGACTATCAGCTTCTGCACCTGCGTCTCGTCGGTGACGTCGCACGGCAGCGCCGCGACCGAGTCGCCGTGCGTCTCGCGCAACTGCTTGAGCGTCTCGCCGAGGCGCCGCTCATGCCAGTCGCTGATCAGGACGCGGGCGCCCTCTTCGAGGCTCCGGCGGGCAGCCGCAACCCCGATGCCGGCCCCAGCCGCGGCCGTAACCACGACGACCTTGCCGTCGAGCAGCGCATGCCCGGCCGGGTACCGGGGCGCACTCACGCCCGGGCCTCTCGAGGCAGGCCGAGCGTGCGCTCGGAGATGATGTTGCGCTGGATCTCGTCCGAGCCGCCGTAGATCGTGTCGGCGCGGCTGAACAGGAACAGCCGCTGCCAGTCGTCGAGCCCGTCGCCGGACTCGACCATGGACTCGGCACCACTGACCTCCATGGCCAGCTCGCCGAGCCCGCGGTGCCAGTGCGACCAGAGCAGCTTGGCCACCGACGACTCGGTGCCCCTGCCCCCGGACGTTGCGCTGGCCAGGGTGCGCACGGCGTGCGCATGCATCACCTCGAGACCGACCCAGGCGCGGGTGAGCTTGTCGCGGATGACTGGGTCGTCGGCGGCACCGTTGCTGTTGGCCAGCGCGATGATCCCGTCCAGCTCGCGACGAAAACCCACCTGCTGGCCGAGCGTCGCCACCCCACGCTCGAAACCGAGCGTGCCCAGGGCGACCTTCCAGCCGTCGCCGACCTCGCCCACGACGAGCGAGGCGTCGGTGCGGGCGTCGTCGAAGAAGACCTCGTTGAACTCCGAGGTGCCGGTCAGTTGTTGGATGGGCCGGACCTCGACGCCGTCCTGCTTCATTGGTACGAGGAGGTAGGACAGCCCGTGGTGACGCTTGGACCCGGGATCCGTGCGCGCCACCACGAAGCACCAGTCGGCCAAATGTGCGAACGACGTCCAGACCTTCTGACCAGTAACGGACCACTCTCCCCCGACGAGCGTCGCGGTGGTCGACACGGCGGCCAGGTCAGAGCCCGCGCCCGGCTCGGAGTAGCCCTGGCACCAGAGCTCCTCGACGCTCTTGATCTTCGGCAGGAAGCGCGCCTGCTGCTCCGGCGTGCCGAAGGCGATGAGGGTGGGGCCGAGCAGTTCCTCACCCAGGTGATTGACGCGCGTGGGGGCACCGGCCCGCGCGTACTCCTCGTGGAAGATCACCTGCTGGGTGACCGATGCACCGCGGCCGCCGTGCTCGACCGGCCAGCCCAGGCAGGTCCAGCCGGCAGCAGCCAGGTGACGGTTCCACGCCAGCCGCTCGTCGTGTGCCTCGTGCTGGCGGCCGGTGCCGCCGCGGCCGCGCAGCGACGCGAACTCGCCGCTCAGGCTGTCCTCGAGCCAACTGCGCGCGACTTCGCGGAACGCCGCGTCGTCGCTGGCCTGGCTCTCGTCCATGCCCGTAAGCTACCCTACCAAGCACTTGCTTTGTAGAGGGGACGCGATGGTCGAGGGGGCGCAGACGATTCCCGCCGCCGTCTCCCGAGCCGCCCGCGAATTCGGTGACCGCGAGGCGATCGCAGACGGCGCGGCCCGCCTGACCTACCGAGAACTGCACGACCGGGTTCGAGCGGTGGCGCGCTACTTCATCGCCGAGGGTGTGCGGCCGGGCGACCGGGTCGCGCTGTGGGCCCCCAACACCCACCACTGGGTCCAGGCCGCGCTCGGTGCCCAGTACGCCGGGGCCACGCTCGTCCCGATCAACACTCGTTACACCGGGCACGAGGCGCTCGACATCCTGCAACGGACCTCGGCGCGAGCACTCGTGGTGGCAGGCCCGTTTCTCGGTACTGACCGACTGGCGAAGCTGCGCGAGGCCGCCGGCCCGGGCGGCCTGCCCGCGTTACGGAACATCCTGCGCATCCCCGGCGACGGCGACTCCCCCACTGCGGAGAATGGGGGTGCCCCCGGCACGTGGGTTGGGGGTCCCCCCGGCACGTGGGGAGTCCCCGCCGGCGGAGCCGTGGAGGGGGCCGACCTCGACGCCCGCGCGGCCGCCGTATCCGCCGACGAGGCCGAAGCCCGTGCCGCCGCAGTCGGCCC
>JAOPWD010000126.1 GCA_025965875.1 Pseudonocardiales bacterium | reverse complement strand
CCGCCAAGGACGCGGCAGCGCCTTCGCTGCGCGAGGCGCAAGCGCAGGGTTTGCTGCCGACCCTGGCCGCGTGCGAGCAGCTGTACGCGACGCTGCGCTCCTGACGGCCGAGACTGGCGTCACAGTCCGCTAGAAAGCTTCCCAGGAAGTATATTTCGTGTAAGGTTGCGCTCGTAGGGTGACTACCTGCCGTTGTTGATGATGTTGACCTAGACATATTTGACTGGGACATAACCTTCGCTCCGGTACGTCGTTTAGCTCCATGAAGCCGTCGTTAAATATCGCGACAGATGCTCAGCAGCGTGAACACGTAGTCGTCGCCGCGCAACAGCGTGGGGTCGTCACATCGGGGACCGAAAGAGGTTCGATGAATCGCTGCACCCTCGCCACGGCTGCTGGGACGGCTCTGCTCGTCGCGGGGTTGTGTTCGGCGCCAGCGGCGACGGCGGCACCGCTGACCCGGGCTTCGCTACATGCGGCCCGCGTCTGCTCCTCAGCGCCGGTGGGATACGCCCACTGCGACGCGCAGGCCATGGTGAACAGCTCCGGTACGACGGTGGCCAGCACCGCACCGAAGGGCCTCACGCCGGCCAACATCCGCTCCGCCTACGCGTTGTCGGCGTCCGCGGGCAGCGGCAAGACCGTGGCAATCGTCGCCGCGTACAACGACCCGACCGCCGAAGCTGACCTCGCCGTGTACCGCAAGACCTTCGGATTGCCCGCCTGCACCAAGGCCAACGGCTGCTTCCGCAAGGTGAACCAGTCCGGCGGCAGCACGATGCCACCCGTCGACGCCGGCTGGGCCACCGAGATCAGCCTCGACCTTGACATGGTGTCGGCGACCTGCCCGGCTTGCAAGATCCTGCTCGTCCAGGCCACTACATCCTCGTTCTCGAATCTCGCGATCGCTGTCAATTACGCGGCGACGCAGAAGGTCGCCGCGATCAGCAACAGCTACGGCGGCGCCGACAGCAAAGCCACTGCCGCGTACGACCACCCGGGCATTGCGATCACCGCCTCGAGCGGTGACAACGGGTACGGCGTCGAGGCGCCGGCCAGCTACCGCACTGTGATCGCCGTGGGCGGCACAACCTTGACCAAGTCGACCAACGCGCGGGGCTGGACCGAGAAGGCGTGGGCGGGTTCTGGCAGCGGTTGCTCGAAACTGAACCCGAAGCCGTCCTGGCAGACGTCGGCCACCGGGTGCGCGGGCAAGGCCGTGACCGATGTCTCGGCGGTTGCCGACCCGCAGACCGGTGTGGCGATCTACGACTCCACCGCGTTCAACGGCGCGAAGGGTTGGCAGGTCCTCGGCGGGACGAGCGCGTCAGCGCCGATCATCGCCAGTGTCTATGCGATGGCTGGCCGCGGTACTTCATACCCGGCGTCATACACGTGGGCGCACGCCTCTGGACTTAACGACGTGACCACGGGCTCCAACGGGACTTCCACAACCGCCGCTTGGACGAAGTCCAGGACAGGCTGGGACGGGCCCAGCGGGCTGGGTACGCCGAAGGGCACGTCCAGCTTCTGACCGCCCGTCCCCCACCCACTCGGTAGTCGGCGGCCCGAGAGCCAGCCTCACCGAACGAGATGAGGCACCCCGCTCCTCCACCGCAGCAGAACGCGCGCCTGAACATCTGCCACGCCGTGTGTCGCGCTGTCCCCACCGACGGCGACGTTGTCCGAGGACAACCACCAGCCGTCGCCCTCGCGCCGGGACACCCGTTTGAGCACCGCCCGCTCCGGCAAGTCACGGAAGCGGGCCAGGACCACATCACCAGGTCGGACCCGAGCGCCATGCCGGACGATGACAAGATCACCATCGCGCAAGGTCGGCACCATGGACGGGCCACTGACTCGGACCCGTTGCCATGGGAGAACTGCGGCACGCATGGGGACAATGCTGCCGGGTTAGTACCTCAGACTCGGTAGTAGGGTCCAAACGAGTACCCGATTTCGACATTTCAGGAGGCTCATCCCATGCGACTGTTCCGCGCGACGATCACCGCGCACGCCCACTGCGACCTACCGTGCGGTGTGTACGACCCCGCCCAGGCCCGCATCGAGGCCGAGTCGGTGAAGGCAATTCAGGAGAAGTACCAGGGCAATGAAGACCCGGTGTTCCGCACCCGCGCGCTGCTGATCAAGGAGCAGCGTGCCGAACTGGTCAAGCACCACCTCTGGGTGCTGTGGACCGACTACTTCAAGCCACCGCACTTCGAGAAGTACCCAGACCTGCACGACCTGTTCAACCGCGCGACCAAGGCAGCGGGCGGCGCAGGAAGCAAGGCGTCCGTCGACCCGGCCGAGGGGCAGAAGCTGCTCGACCTTATCGCCGAGATCGACAAGATCTTCTGGGAGACCAAGAACGCGTGACCGCGTGAACGACGCAGCGGCGTCGCCGAAGGCCGGCTCCGACCAGGAGCCGGCCTTCGCCGTGCCCGGTCGGATCCCGGAGGGCGCGCAGCTGTGGCTGATCCGCCACGGCGAGACCGAGTGGAGCAAGTCCGGGCGGCACACCGGCCGCACCGACCTGCGGCTCACGCCAGAGGGCGAAGTACAGGCCGGTGCGCTGCGCGATCTGCTGGCCCGGGTCGGTCCCGCGTACGTGATCAGCAGCCCGCGCCAGCGCGCGTTGGACACTGCCCGCATCGCCGGCCTGCGGGTCGACGCCGTCGACGAAGACCTCGCCGAGTGGGACTACGGCGACTACGAGGGCCGCACGACCGCACAGATCCGCGAAAGCGTTCCTGGCTGGACGGTCTGGACCCACCCCTCCCCCCACGGCGAGACCATCGACGAGGTCAGCTCCCGCGCCGATCACGTGCTGACCCGCGCGCTCGACCGGCTAGGAGACGGGCCGGTCGTGCTGATCTCGCACGGCCACATCAGCCGGGTAATCGGGGCCCGCTGGATCGGACTGCCAGCCAGCCACGGCAGCCACCTGGCGCTCGACACCGCAGCCCCATCGCTGCTCGGTGCCCAGCACGGCATCCCGGTCATCGACCGGTGGAACATGCTCATTCCAGCGGCAAGCGAAGGGAACGCGCGGTGAATCAAGCGAGCCAACGGCCCAACGGCGACGTGGTCGAGATACGGGTACCTGCGGACGTCGTCTACGTATCGACCCTTCGGCTGACGGCGGCGGCCCTCGCTGCCCGCTGCGAACTGACGATCGACGACATCGAAGACCTACGACTCGCGGTGGACGAGGCCTGCGCCCTGCTGTTACCGCACGCCAGCCCGCAGAGCACCCTCGAAGCACGCTTCGTGTTGGCCTACGGCCAGCTGGAGGTGCAGGCCAGCATCGTCAGTGTCGAGGGCGCTCAGGTCGACCGCACCGGTTTCGCCTGGACGGTTCTCGGCGCACTCGCCGCCCCCGTCGCCGTCCAGCACGACGACGGACACATCACTATCGCCCTGACCAAGCGCCGCGAGGACGCGGCCCAGTGACCTCCGCCTCGCGGCCCGGCGCCGATGGCCAGCAGCCGGTAGCAGCGAGCGACCTGCTCAGGGAACTGCACGACCTGCCCGAGGGCAGCCCCCGCCGCAAGTCGCTGCGCGACCAGCTCGTCGAGGCACACATGCCTCTGGTCGTCTACCTCGCCCGCCGGTTCTCCGGCCGCAACGAGCCGATGAACGACCTGGTTCAGGTCGGCTCCATCGGCCTGCTCAAGGCAATCGACCGGTTCGATCCCGCCCGCGGGCTGGAGTTCTCGACCTATGCAACGCCGACGATCCTGGGCGAGATCAAGCGACACTTTCGCGACACCGGCTGGCTCATCCACGTGCCGCGCCGCGCCCAGGAGTTGCAGACCACGGTCAACACCGCGCGCGCCGACCTGAGCCAGGAGCTGGGTCGTGCGCCGACCGTCGCCGAACTCGCCGCCCGCATCGACGTCCCCGAGGACGCCGTCGTCGAGGCTCTCGACGCGGCCCGGGCGTACTCGGGCGTCCCGCTGGACGTGCTCGCCGCGCCAGGTGAGAGCGTGCCGGAGCATCCGATGCTCGGCGTTCTCGACGCCGGCTTCGACCAGGTCGAACAACGCGAACTGCTTCGCGGCGTGATCGCGAAACTGCCCGAGGCCGAACGCGAGATTCTGCTGCTGCGCTTCGTGGCGAACAAGACCCAGACCGAGATCGCGGCCATCGTCGGCGTGTCGCAGATGCAGGTGTCGCGGCTCGTCGCTCGCGGGCTCAAGCGGTTACGGGCCAGCCTCGGCGCCGACGAGCCGGACAGCTGACGAGCTGCCCTATTCAGATTCGCGGTCGAGCGCAGCGCGGGCCGGCGGCGTGAACAACAGATAGAGCACGACCAGGGCAGCCACCAGGATCGGGCCGCCATAGCCGACCCGGCCGGCCTGGAAGGCCAGGCTGTAGCCGACCGGCAGGGCCAGCAGTTGCAGGACGACCATGGGCGTGCGCGCGGCCGGCCGCAGCCGGATGAGCCCCCGTGCGCCCAACACCAGGGCAGCCGCGGCGGCCAGCGCCAGCGCCGCACCGAGCAGCGCCCGCGCGATGCTGTCAGGGTGCCCGTCGAACGTCTTGGTGACCAGGACACCCGCGGCGCCGACCAGGGCCAGGCTCTCGAGCCAGATCACGGTCGCCGCGGCGCGCACCTGGGCGGGGGTGCCGCTGTCCTCGACCACGCACGCCAGCCTACTGACGCAGTATTGTGCGCTCCGTGCGTGTACTCGTGGTTGTCAACCCGAACGCCACCGCGACCACGGCGCGGGAGCGTGACGTCCTCGCGCACGCTCTGGGAAGCGCAGCCGATCTCCAGATCGTCGAGACCGCCAACCGCGGCCACGCGGCCGCGCTGGCCTGCCGGGCCATGCGCGACGGGACGGATGTCGTGGTCGCCCTCGGTGGCGACGGCACGGTGAACGAGGTCGTCAACGGACTGCTCACCGACGGCGTGCACGACAAGGTGCCGGCACTGGGCATCGTGCCCGCTGGCTCGACGAACGTCTTCGCCCGCGCGTTGGGCCTGCCCGACGACCGCATCGAAGCGACCGGCGCACTGCTCGAGGGCCTGCGGACCGGATCACGACGAGCGGTCAGCCTGGGCATGGTCGATGACCGGTGGTTCGTGTTCGGCGCGAGCGTCGGGTTCAGTGCGGCCGTCGTCGACCGGGTCGAGCGGCACCGGCGACGCGGCACCCGATCGACGCACACCCTCTACGCCCGACTCGCGGTGCGCGAGTTCTTTCGGGGCGAGCGCCGCAACCCGAAGCTGCACGTCGAGCTGTCCGACGGGACGATGCACGACGACGTGTACTTCGTGATCGTCACCAACAGTGACCCGTGGACCTACGTCGGCAACCGGCCGCTGCACCCCACACCCGGCGTGACGCTCGATACCAACCTGGGCATGTATGCCCGGCGCCGGATGAGCGCGCTCGGCATGCTCTACAGCATGGCGCGACTGTCCGGAGCGAAACCGCGGGTGGGCAATCGGGGGGCGCACGTCGCCCGGGATCTGGAGACCGTCACCGTACGCGCCGACGAACCGATGCCCGTGGAGGTCGACGGGGACTATCTAGAACCTCGTGAGAAATTGGTGTTTAGGTCGGTTCCAGAGGCCCTTCGTGTAGTAGTTTGACCAATTCATACGAATTGGGGGGTCGACGTGACCGGCCTGCGGTGCGTACCGTAGCTATGTCGACCTGCCGGGAAGAGCGCGATCGACATTACTTCCCAGCCGACGCGAGTCGCGGCCACAGATGGCGGCGAGTTCGCCGGTGACCAGACATGTACATACGAGCAGTCCTTGTACTACGGGCTAGCTCGTGAAAGGATTCACAAGCGCAAAACGGGCACAGAGCGTGTCCGCTGAGTAAGGAGACTCGAGCCATGGATTGGCGTCACCGCGCGATATGCCGTGACGAAGACCCCGAACTGTTCTTCCCTATCGGGAACACCGGGCCCGCACTGCTGCAGATCGAGCAAGCGAAGGGCGTATGCCGTCGCTGCCCCGTCATGCAGGACTGCCTGGCCTGGGCCCTCGAGAGTGGTCAGGACGCTGGGGTCTGGGGCGGGTTGTCCGAAGACGAACGACGCGCACTGAAGCGTCGCAACGCTAGGGCCCGCGCCCGGCTGGCATAGCTTTCGCCAGAAGCCGGGATGCACAGCGAGGACTGAGGTCAGCCGCCCACTCGTGGGCGGCGACCCAGTGCCATCGACACCACCGCAGCCGCTCCGGTCCCGTCCTCGTGGGGGCGGAACTGCACCGAACCAGCCAGTTCAGCTGATACGAGCGTGCGCACAATCTGCAGCCCCAGGCGATCGGAAGTCTCCGACGCGAAATCGGGCGGCAGCCCCACACCGTCATCGCGGATCGTCACCGTGAGGTTTCCGCGAGCGCGTTCGGCGATGATCTCCACCAGGCCACCGGCTTCGCCCGGGAACGCATGCTCGATGGCGTTCTGAACGAGTTCGGTCAGCACCAGCACGAGCGCCGTGGCCACTTCGGCTGGGATGTCGCCGAATGTGCCGGAGCGTCCTAGCCGGATCCGTCCGGCCGAGCCCATCACGTCGGACAACATCACCAGCAACCGGTCGACGATCTCGTCGAAGTCGACCTCCTCGTCGACGGACACCGACAGCGTCTCGTGCACCAGCGCGATCGAGCTCACCCGGCGCATCGACTCCTCCAGCGCCAGGCGCGCCTCTGGCGCCTGGACCCGGCGAGCTTGCAGCCGCAGCAGAGCCGCCACCGTCTGCAGGTTGTTCTTGACCCGGTGATGAATCTCTCGGATGGTGGCGTCCTTGCTCAGGATCTGCCGGTCCCGCCGCCGCAGCTCGGTGACGTCCTGCATCAGCAGCAGCGCACCCAGAGTCTCGCCGCGCGGACGCAACGGCAGCGCCCGGAACAGCACCGTCGCCCCACCGCCCTCGACCTCGATGCTGGCCGGCTGGCCGCCATCGATCGCGGCCGCCACGGCAGCGGCCAGGTCACGCGCATCGAACGGGTCATCAGTCACCGTGCTCGTCAGTGCGCCGATCGGCTCACTGAGCACAGTGCCGTTGATGCCCAGCCGGCTGAACGCGGACAGCGCGTTGGGGCTGGCATAAATGATCGTGCCGTCCGGTTCGATGCGGACCACGCCGTCGCCGACGCGGGGGCCGGAACCCTCCTCGATGCCCGCCTCGGGTGCCGGAAAGGTCCCGTCGGCGACCATCGCGCCGAGGTCGGCGGCACTCTGCAGGTAGACGAGCTCGAGCTGGCTCGGTGTGCGGATGCTCGCCAGATTGGCATCCCTGCCGAGCACGGCGATGACCTCGCCGGCCATGCGGATCGGGATGGCTTCGCGCCGGATCGGCAGGTCGCCGTCCCAGTCGGGCTCGACCTCGCGGAAGATCCGCCCCTCGATGAACGCGGTGCGCAGCGGGGTGGCGCGCTGGCCGCGCAGCAACACCCCCACCTGGTCATGCTGGTAAGCCGTAGGTCCTGTCGTCGGCCGGCACTGGGCCACGCAGAGGAAGCCGGGCACACTGCCCGCTTCGCCCAGCACGACCGAGACCGGCGCCCATACCAACAGGTCGGCAAAGGCCAGGTCGGACAACAGTTGCCATTCGGCCACCAGTCGCTGCACGTGATCGACCTGCGCATCGGTCATCGACGTACGCGCGGCGAGCATCTCGGTGAGGGCGGACATCGACGCCAGCCTGCCATGCCGGATGCCCGCGGAATCTGGGCGGTACGGGGGTCCCCGGACCGGGTACGGTATTTGCGCCGGTTAGCCGTCGTACGCCCGGTTCCGGTAGGTGGAGGACGCAGTGCCGTCGGATCCCGTTGTACCGCCCCGTACCCCGTTACCTGCGCCGCGGCCGTTGCCGCCCGGCGTCATGGTGCTCGCGGGCCTACTGCTCGCTGTCCCGCTCGTCGCGCTCGCGCTCGTGCCGACGTATTCGAAGAAGAACCCCCAACTTTGGGGGTTCCCGTTCTTCTACTGGTACCAGTTCCTGTGGGTGTTCCTCGCCTCCGCCTTCACCTGGGCGGCGTATGTGGTGATTGCCCGCGCCCGGCGCGGGAGTAACCGGTGAGCCCGGTCGCGGCGGGCAGCGGCGTCAACGGTGTCGAACTCGCCGTCGTCCTCTTCTTCTTCATCCTGGTCACGGCGGGCGGCTTCTTGGCGGTGCGCTGGCGTCGCGCCGACTCGATGGCAAGTCTCGACGAGTGGGGCTTGGGCGGACGCGGCTTCGGCACGTTCGTCACCTACTTTCTCCTCGGTGGTGATCTCTACACGGCGTACACGTTCGTCGCGGTCCCAGCCGCGATGTTCGCCACCGGCGCGGTCAGCGGATTCTTCGCGGTGCCGTACACGATCGTCGTCTACCCGATCATCTTCATCTTCATGCCGCGGCTCTGGAGCGTCTCGCACCGGCACGGCTACGTCACGCCGGCCGATTTCGTGCGCGGCCGTTACGGCAGTCGCACGCTCGCATTGGCCGTCGCGGTCACCGGCATCATCGCGACGATGCCCTACATCGCGCTGCAACTGGTCGGCATCCAGGCGGTGCTCGACACGATGGGAATCGGGGGGTCGGGCAGCACCCTGGTCAAGGACCTTCCGCTGATCATCGCCTTCGCGGTGCTGGCCGCGTACACGTACTCATCCGGCCTGCGCGCGCCGGCTTTGATCGCGTTCGTCAAGGACGGGCTCATCTACCTGGTCATCATCGTCGCGATCGTCTACCTCGCGGTGAAGATCGGCTTCGGCGAGATCTTCACCGCCGCCGAGAAGAAGATGAACACGAAGACGAAATCCGGCCTGCCGACCGGGTCCTTCATTCCGAACAGCTCGCTCTACTGGGCCTACGGCACCCTCGCCTTCGGCTCGGCGCTGGCGCTGTTCATGTACCCGCACTCGGTCACCGCCGTGCTCTCGGGCAGGAGCCGCAACGTGATCCGGCGCAATGCCGCGGTCCTGCCGACCTACTCGCTCATGCTGGGCCTGTTGGCGCTGCTCGGCTTCGCGGCGATCTATGAGAAGACGTCGGTGATCGGCCAGGACGGCAAGGCGAACGCGCAACTCGCGGTGCCACACCTGTTTGACCAGATCTTTCCGGATTGGTTCGCGGGGGTGGCGTTCGCCGCCATCGCGATCGGGGCGCTCGTTCCAGCGGCGATCATGTCGATCGCGGCGTCGAACCTGTTCACCCGCAACATCTACCGCGAGTTCATCAAACCCGACGCCACGCCTGCCAACGAGGCACGCGTCGCGAAAATCGTCTCGTTGGTCGTGAAGTTCGGCGCGCTGCTGTTCGTCCTGGGCATGGACCGGCAGAACGCGATCAACCTGCAGTTGCTCGGCGGCGTGTGGATCCTGCAGACGATCCTGTCGATCGTCGCCGGGCTGTACACGCGCTGGTTCCACCGGTGGGCCCTGCTCGCGGGCTGGGCGGTGGCCATGGTGTACGGCACGGTGACGGCCTACCGGCAGACCGTGCCGAACGCGTCTACCAGGCTGGTCGACGGCAAGCTTGTGACGACGGTCGACGGCGTGCGGCACTTCGGCACCTCGCTGGCCGACTTCCCCGGCACCGCGACCAAGGTCTACATCGCGGTCACCGCACTGGTGCTGAACATCGTGGTGGCGGCGGTACTCACGGTGCTGTTGCGGATGCTCAAGACGCCGGCCGGGACGGATGAAACGCAACCCGGCGACTACTACTCGGATGCGCCGTCAGCGGACGTCATTGATGCCGCTGAGGAGGTCATCGCGGCGGCCCCGGGCGTCGAGCGCACCGGACGACAAACCTAGTCGGCGCGGAACTCGCGGTGGTTGGCCTCGGCGCAGACCTCGGTGAGGCGAAGCTGGATCCGGACGTGGAGGGTCTCGGGGGCGCGGTCGCCGCCGCAGCAGCGGGCGACGAGCGAGCGGACGTCCTGCTCCAGCCCGTACTGCTTGAGGCACGGCGAGCAGGCGTCGAGGTGCTGGCGGATGCGGTTGCGTACCTCGACGTCGGACTCGTCGTCGAGGTAGAGGTACAGATCCTTCAGGACGTCGTCGCAGTCGATGTTGCCTGGGCCGAACCCACCGATGAAGCTCATTCTGCGCCTCCGACACCAGCCGGGATGAGGCCGCGGCCCCGGGCATAGTCAGCGAGCAGATTCTGCAGTTGCTTGCGGCCGCGGTGCAAGCGTGACATCACCGTGCCGATCGGCGTCCCCATGATCTCGGCGATCTCCTTGTACGCGAATCCCTCGACGTCGGCCAGGTAAACAGCCAGCCGGAAGTCCTCGGGCAGCGCCTGCAGGGCCTCCTTCACGTCGGAGTCGGGCAGATGGTCAAGTGCTTCCATCTCGGCCGAGCGCAACCCGCTCGAGGTGTGCGACTCCGCGCGCGCAAGCTGCCAGTCCTCGACGTTCTCGCCGTTGGATTCTTGCGGTTGGCGCTGCTTCTTGCGGTACGTGTTGATGAACGTGTTGGTGAGGATGCGGTACAGCCACGCCTTGAGATTGGTGCCCTCGGTGAACTGGTGGAAGGCAGCGAACGCCTTGACGAACGTCTCTTGGACGAGGTCCTCGGCATCGGCGGGGTTGCGGGTCATCCGCATGGCGGCGGCGTAGAGCTGATCAAGGAAGGGCAGGGCGTCACGCTCGAAGCGCGCCCTGCGTTGCTCGACCGTCTCTTCCGCCACTTTGCTCCCCTGCTCGATACGACTTGTATTCGAGGATACGGGGCGCAACGCTCGAGGGGCCGTCGGGATGCCGAAGGTGAGCGCCGCGGGCCGCGGGCGTGCTTCGAGCATCATCATTCGCAGTCTCCTAGCCGGCTGGGTATTACTTAGCACAACCGACTCCCCGTCGTGTGCATTCCTTGTACAGTCCGGCGCGTGGCAGCTGGCACCCCCGCGACCGTGTTGCTCACGCGTGCCGGCGTGGCTTTCAGCCTGCACCCGTACCCGCACGATCCGCGGGCCGAGGCATTCGGTGACGAGGCCGCAGCTGCCCTGGGCGTGCCGCCCGAGCAGATCTTCAAGACGCTGATCGCCATCGTCGACGGCACGCTCGTCTGTGCCGTGGTCCCGGTGGCCGGCCGCCTCGACCTCAAGGCCCTCGCTGCCGCGGTGGGCGGCAAGCGGGCCGAACTGGCCGATCCGGCCGCCGCCGCACGGGCCACGGGCTACGTCGTCGGCGGCATCTCGCCGCTCGGGCAGAAGTCGCGGTTGCGCGTGGTTCTGGACTCGTCGGCGCCGTCGTTCCCAACCGTCTACGTGTCCGCCGGCAAGCGCGGGCTGCAGGTCCAGTTGGCGCCCGAGGACCTGGTGCAGCACGCCCGCGCGCAGCTCGCGGCCATCGCCACTGCGTAACAGGGCGACGTTCCTACCGGCGACATCACCGGGTGACCCGCAGGATGAAGTCGGCCACGGCAGCGGCGACGGCCTTCGGATCCTTTTTCAGGGAATGGTCGGCGCCTTCGATAACAACCAACTCTGCGATGTCGGACGGGGGCACGCCGAACGCGTCGCGGTCGCCCTGCACGACCAGCACCGGCACAGTAGGCAGCGCCAGTTCGTCCAGGCGGGTCTTCTCCGGCTTGCCCGGCGGGTGCACCGGGAAGGCGAGGGCGACCACCGCGGCTGCTCCCGACGCCGTGGCCGTACGGCAGGCGACCCGGGCACCACTGGACCGGCCCGCCGCGACGAGCGGCGGGCTGCGCAGCCCACGCTGCCCGCGCAGGGCGGCCACGGCCGCGAGCCACGCCTCGTCCAACCGAGGGGCCGGAGCGGGAGACCGCCGGCCGGCCACGCGGTAGGGCTGGGTGATTCGGGCGACTGCCACCTGGGCCGTCAGCGCGGCGTCGCGGACCGCGAGGATGTCACGCGCGTCGACTCCCCCGCCGGCTCCATGGCCTATCGCGAGCAGGGCGACGGGCTTCCCCGAGGGGCGGTCCAGATCGATCCACGCCAGCCCGGTGGGCGTCTGGACCTCGAGTCGCATCAGAACAGCAACTGGGCGGCCGGAGCCGGCTCGACTCGCTCGATCAGCTCGGGGCCGTTGTTGTCGACGCTGTTCACGGTGGTGGCCACCGGCCGCAACTCGAGGTGCTCGCCGCTGACTTCGTCCCACGGCACGAGCACGTCGGCGGGGTCGGTGACCGTGGGGTCGAGCCAGCGGGCCCACGCCTGCGCGGGCAGCACGAACGGCATGCGGTCGTGGATCTCGGTCAGCGCGCCCTGCGCCGGGGCAGTGATGATCGTGCAGGTGGTGAGGGTCTCGCCGGGCGCCCCCCAGAACTCGTACAGCCCGGCGAACGCAAGACCGTGGCCGTCGGTGGGAGTCATGTACATCGGCTGCTTGCGCGGACCTTCGTCGGTGTCGCGCAGCTGCCATTCGTACCAGCCGTCGGCGGGGACGAGGCAGCGGCGCTTGGCGTAGGCGCGGCGGAACGCCGGCTTGCTGGTGACACTCTCGAGGCGCGCGTTGATGAGCTTGGACGCGATGCTGCGGTCCTTGGCCCAGGACGGCACCAGACCCCACGACACCACTCGCAGCTGGCGGGTGGGTTCGGCGGCCGGCTTGCCGTCGGCATCGCGCAGCGGCCGGTTGACGATCACCCGCACCGGCTTGGTGGGGGCGACGTTGTAGTCGAGTTCCCAGCTGTCGTTGCCGGTGGGATGGACCGCGTCGAACTCGGCCAGCACATCGCCGTCAGAGCGCACCGAGACGTAGCGTCCGCACATACCTGCACGGTACCCAGATCGCCTGACCGGCTCTAACGGGCAAGGTCCCCCCGCATATTGCGGCACACTGTGGGCGTGGATTCCTGGGCGGCACCGCGCGCGACGCGGCCGGTACGTGCCCGAGTCGAACTGCCCGGCTCGAAGTCGCAGACCAACCGGGTGCTGATCCTGGCCGCGCTGGCTGACGGCGTGTCCCGGATCGCGCGGCCGTTGCGGGCCCGCGACACGGTGCTGATGGCCGATGCCCTGCGTGCACTCGGGACCAACATCGTCGACGACGGACCCGACTGGATCGTGACGCCCGGAGCCCTGCACGGCGCAGCCATCGACACCGGGCTGGCCGGCACGGTCATGCGGTTCGTGCCACCCGTCGCGGCGCTGGCCGCCGGGCCGGTGACCTTCGACGGCGACGAGTACGCCCGCGAACGCCCCATGGCCACGCTCTTCGACGGGCTGCGGCAGGCGGGCGCGGTGCTCGACGACGACGGCCGCGGGCGGCTGCCGTTCACCATCGTGGGCGCGGGTTCGCTACCCGGCGGCACCGCGCACATCGACGCGTCGGCATCGTCGCAGTTCGTATCCGGGCTGCTGCTCGCCGGTGCGCGCTACGACAAGGGCATCGAAGTCGTGCACACCGGCGCCGACGACGTGCCGTCACACCCGCACATCGAGATGACGCTCTCGGTGCTGTGCTCGGCCGGTGTCGAGGCGGCCGAGGTCGCCCGCGGCGTCTGGCGGGTGACACCGGGCCCGATCCGGGCGCGGGACTGGGTGGTCGAACCGGACCTGTCCAATGCAGCGCCGTTCCTGGCGGCGGCATTGGTCACCGGTGGGTCGGTCACGGTGCCCGGCTGGCCGAAATCGACCACGCAGGCCGGCGATGAGCTACGTCGGCTGCTCGCGGTCATGGGAGCCGACGTCGTGTGCACCGACGACGGCATCACCGTCTCTGGCTCGGGCGAGATCGTCGGCCTGACCGCCGATCTGCACGACGTCGGGGAGCTCACGCCCGTCCTGGCTGCGGTCGCGTCATTGGCCTCGTCGCCGTCGAGATTGCGCGGCATCGGCCACCTGCGCGGGCACGAGACCGACCGGCTGGCCGCGCTGGCCACCGAATTGACCCGACTCGGCGGCGAGGTGCTCGAGCACTCCGACGGCCTGAGCATCATGCCCCGCCCGCTGCACGGCGGCACCTGGCGCGCCTACGCCGATCACCGGATGGCGACCGCGGGCGCCGTGCTCGGTCTCGTGGTCGACGGCGTCTGGGTTGACGACATCGCCTGCACGGCAAAGACATTGCCGGACTTTCCTGGCATGTGGACGACCGCGCTGGGCAGCTGACCTTGCCCTCGTCGCGCGACTCCAGTCGGATGGACGAGGACGACGTCCGCGCCCGCCCGAACCCGCGCGGCTCGCGACCCCGATCCAAGCAGCGCCCGGCGCACGAGGACGCGGCCGACGGCATGGTCGTTACCGTGGACCGCGGGCGCTACGGAGTCGTCGTCGGAGATGCCCTCGTGACCGCGATGCGGGCGCGCGAACTCGGCCGCAAGGGCATCGCGGTCGGCGACCAGGTGAGCGTGGTCGGCGACATGTCGGGGGCACCGGACACGCTGGCCCGGGTCGTGCGCATCGCCGAGCGCACCACCGTCCTGCGGCGCACCGCCGACGACGACGACCCGCTCGAGCGGGTGATCGTGGCCAACGCCGACCAGATGATCATCGTGAGCGCGCTGGCTGACCCGGAGCCGAGCTACGGGCTGATCGACCGGTGCCTGGTCGCGGCGCTGAGCGCGGGGATCGAGCCGGTGCTGTGCCTGACCAAGTCCGACCTCGCGGCCCCCGACGAGGCGTTGCAGAGATACGCCGAACTGTCGGTGCCGGCTGTCGTTACCCGTCGTGACCAGCCACCGGATGTGCTGCTGGATCGGCTGCGCGGCCACATGTCGGTGCTCATCGGGCACTCCGGCGTCGGTAAGTCCACGCTCATCAACGCGCTTGTCCCGTCCGCTCTCCGGGCGACCGGGGTCGTGAGCGCGATCGGCAAGGGGCGACACACGTCCTCGTCCGCGATCGCCCTGCCGCTGCCGGACGAGGCCGGCTGGGTCATCGACACTCCCGGCCTGCGGTCGTTCGGACTCGCGCACGTCACCGCCGATGACCTGCTGTGGGCCTTCCCGGATCTCGAGGACGGCGCGAACAAATGCCCGCCCGGCTGCGAGCACCTGTCCGCCGACGCGGGATGCAGGCTGGACGCGTGGGTCGCGTCGGGCCACTCGACGCAGGAGCGGTTGGCAGCGTTTCGCCGCTTGTTGGTCAGCCGGGTGACTGGCGGCTGAGCCCGCGCACGCGAAACGCAGCACTGAACGCGCAGGCGTTAGCGTGGCTGGTGTGGCGCTCACCCTCACCGCGATCAATCGGTATCCGGTCAAGTCCTGCCGCGGGCAGGCGCTGACCACGGCGACTGTCGAGCCGTGGGGCCTGGCGGGTGACCGGCGCTGGATGATCGTCGACGCCGACGGTGAGACGGTCACGGCACGCGAGCATCCACGGCTTGTGCTGGTCCGTCCCGAACTCACCGAGCCAGGTCTGCGGTTGACGAGCCCCGATCTGGACGACCTGGTCGTTGCGGTCCCTGACGGCCGCGACCTCGTCGACGTCACCGTGCATGGCCATCCGGTCCGGGCTGCCGTGGCCGACGTCGGGCACGAGTGGTTCAGCAAGATCGTGGGCCAGCCGGTGTGCCTGGTCTACCTCGACGACCCGACCCGGCGGGCGCCCAACCCGGCCTTCAGCACGGCGTCGGACCGGGTGTCCTTCGCGGACGGCTACCCACTGTTGCTCGCCAGCGAGGAGTCACTGGCTGCCCTGAACGACCTGATCGCGACCGGACCGCACGCGAACGAAGGTCCGCTCCCGATGACGCGGTTCCGGCCCA
>JAOPWD010000107.1 GCA_025965875.1 Pseudonocardiales bacterium | reverse complement strand
GCCGGGCTCGCCCCAGAACACCGGGCTGGTGGCGTAGTCGACCGGCTCGCCGGCGAGCGTGACGGACTTGCCGTTGGACTCCATCGTCAGCTGCTGCAGGTAGGCCGGGAACCGCTTGAGGTACTGGGCATAAGGCAACACGGCCTGGGTCTGGGCGCCGAAGAAGTCGGTGTACCAGACGGTGAACAGCCCCAACAGCACCGGCAGGTTCGCCTCGAACGGAGCGGTGCGGAAATGGACGTCCATAGCGTGAAAGCCCGCGAGCATCTCACCGAACGCGTCCGGGCCGATCGCGACCATCAACGACAGGCCGATGGCGGAGTCCAGCGAATAGCGCCCACCGACCCAATCCCAGAAGCCGAACATGTTCATAACGTCGATGCCGAACGCCTCGACGGCCTCGGCGTTCGTCGACACCGCCACGAAATGCTTCGCGATCGCGCCGATGTCGCCTTTCATGGCGGCGAGAACCCAGTCCCTTGCGCTGGCTGCGTTGGTCATCGTCTCGAGCGTGGTGAACGTCTTCGAGGCGATCATGAACAACGTCTCGGCCGGGTCGAGGTCACGCGTGGCCTCGACGAAATCGGCGCCGTCGACGTTGGAGACGAAGCGGAAGGTGAGCTCGCGCATGCTGTAGTGCCGCAGTGCCTCGTAGGCCATCACCGGCCCCAGGTCGGAGCCGCCGATGCCGACGTTGACGATGTTGCGAATCGGTCGGCCGGTATGCCCGAGCCAGCGTCCCTGGCGCACCCGGTCGGCGAACTCGCCCATCCGGGTCAGTACCTCGTGCACGGCGGGGACGACGTCGATGCCGTCGACCGTGATCCGTTCACTCTTGTGGGCCCGCAGGGCGACGTGCAGGACAGCGCGGCCCTCGGTGATGTTGATCTTCTCGCCGGCGAACATCGCGTCGATGCGCCCACGCAGCCCGGATTCCTCGGCCAGCCGGATGAGCAGTTCGATCGTCTCGTCGGTGACGCGGTTCTTGGAGTAGTCGAGGTAGATGCCCACGGCCTCGAGCGTCAGCCTCTCGCCGCGCCTGGGATCGGCGGCGAACAGCTCACGCAGATGCGTATCGCCGGTCCGGGCATGATGTTCGCTCAGGGCCAGCCAGGCTGGACGAGCGGTCAATCGAGTCGAATTCGCGAGCCCCATGCAACCAACCCTGCCAGACCGCCGGCCACCACCGCACAACACGTCCGCCAGGGGCGGACCGATAGCCTCGGCAACGTCAACCACACGGCAGACTGGGGATTGCGAAGTGAATAGCGACCGGCCGCGCCTGTCCGTCATCGGAACGGGCTACCTCGGGGCCACCCATGCGGTCTGCATGGTCGAACTCGGCTACGAGGTCATCGGCCTGGACATCGACGAGTCGAAGATCGAGCGGCTGCGGGGCGGCGAGATCCCGTTCTACGAGCCCGGACTGCCCGAGTTGCTGGCCAAGCACATCGACAGCGGCCGGCTGCGCTTCACCACCTCCTACGCCGAGGTGGCCGAGTTCGCCGACGTGCACTTCGTCTGCGTTGGCACCCCGCAGCGCAAGGGCGAGCTGGCCGCGGACATGACGTACGTCGACGCAGCCTTCAGCTCACTGGCGCCGCACCTGACGCGCAAGGTGCTGGTCGTCGGCAAGTCGACGGTGCCGGCGGGCACGGCCGCGCGGGTCGAGAAGCTGATGCTCGACCTGGCGCCGTGCAAGGACGTCGAGCTGGCCTGGAATCCGGAGTTCCTGCGCGAGGGCTTCGCCGTCGAGGACACCCTGCGCCCGGACCGGCTGGTGTTCGGCGTACACAGCGAGTGGGCCGAGCAGCAGATCCGCGCCGCCTTCGCGCCGGTGCTCGAGACGGGCACCCCGGTCGTCGTCACCGACTTCGCTACCGCTGAATTGGTCAAGGTGGCCGCGAACTCGTTCCTGGCCACGAAGATCTCGTTCATCAACGCGATGGCCGAGGTGTGCGAGGTGACCGGTGCCGACGTCACGAAGCTGGCCGAGGCAATCGGGCACGACGCGCGGATCGGTCGGCGCTTCCTCAATGCCGGGCTCGGCTTCGGTGGCGGCTGCCTGCCCAAGGACATCCGCGCCTTCATCGCCCGGGCCGGGGAGCTCGGGGTCGACCAGGCCGTCGCGTTCCTGAACGAGGTCGATGAAATCAACATGCGGCGGCGCTCGCGCACCGTCGACATCGGGCTGGATCTCGTCGACGGCTCCTATCACGGGACGCACGTCGCAGTCCTCGGCGCGGCGTTCAAGCCCAACTCCGACGACATCCGCGACTCCCCTGCGCTGGACGTGGCCGCCTCGATCGGCCGGCGCGGTGGCACGGTCGTCATCTACGACCCGCAGGCGATGGACAACGCGCGTCGGGCACATCCGGAGCTGCACTACGTCGAGTCGCTCACCAAGGCCGTCACGGGCGCGGACTTGATCATGCTGTTGACGGAGTGGGACGAGTTCAAGGCCATGTCACCTGAGGCGATCGGCGAGCTGGTCGCCCAGCGCAACCTGGTCGACGGCCGCAACGTCCTGGACCCCGTGCAGTGGCGCGCCGCCGGCTGGCTCTACCGCGCCCTCGGCCGCCCCTAATACGTCGTTGATTCGGCCAGGCCGGCACCTTGAGAGTCGAGGGTACGACGACCGGCCGGCGCGGTGCCCTCGTTCCGATCCTGGTTTTGGC
>JAOPWD010000090.1 GCA_025965875.1 Pseudonocardiales bacterium | reverse complement strand
GGCGAGCACCGGCGGCGGCAAGGTGAAGAACAGCCCGAGGACGCGGACGGCCAGCGCACTCAGACCGAGCCCGATGGGCACGCCGATGACCACGCTGCCGAGCACAGCCACAGCCCCTTCCTCGAGTGGGCCGGTCAGCAGTTGCGGTGTGCTCGCACCGAGCGACCGCAGGACGGCCAGCTCACGCCGTCGTTCGAGTACGAGGAACGCCCCAAGCAGCGCCACGCCGACGCCGGCCACGAGCGCGGCGGCCACTGCCTCCAACCTGCCCAGCGCACGCAGGTTGAGCTCGGTCAGGCTGCGCTGCTCGCCGAACTGCGCGTCTTGCAGCGTGGCAACGTCGAAGTTGTGGCCAACAGACCCTTCGCGCAGTCCGGCGGCGACCGTCGTCGGTGAGCTGCCCGGGACGAGGCGAGCCAGGAACGTGTCCGGAGCCGGCAGGAGTGACGCCGGGATGCTCGCGGCGGAAATCACCAACTCCATGATCGGCTCGGTCGGCGGCACGAAGCGGAAGACGCCCACGATTCGCAGGTTGACCGTGCGGCTCTTCTTGCTGTCGTCGGGGAAAATGACGACCGGCAACGTGTCGCCGGGACCGACGGCGAAGACGCTGACGATCTCGGGTGCGATCAGTACCCCCTGCGGCGCGCTGTCGAGCGCGTCGACCCCTTTGCCCTTGACGATCTGCGGCTTGACCGTCGTCGCCCGCCGGTAGCTCGCCCGGTCCAGCGCCATGATCGTCTTGCGATCACTGCCGACCCGGGCCGGAATCGATCTGATCGGCGTCGTGGCCGCCACGTCCGGCCCCAGTGGTGGCAACGTCACGGCGTTGTCGGACGTGGGCGTGAGTTGCAGGTCCGCGCCGAAAGCAGCGTGCGTGTCGGCGCGCTTGGCGGCCTCGTAGGTGTCGACGAAGGCGATCACTTCGGTACCGAATGCCACCGCGAGGCTGCCCAGAACGAGCGCCACAGCAGTCCGGGCCGGGCGCCGGGCCAGCCACCTCAGCCCGGCCGAGCGCCACGATCCGAGCGGACCTGCGCGGTCCGGCCGCGATCGTCGCTCGAGCACGCTCAGCAGACTGCGGACAACGAGCAGAGTCATCCCCAGCCAGAGGGCGACCGGCGCAAGCAGGACGTAGAAGTACAGCGACAGCGAGGTGCCCTCCACTGGCGTGTGCCGCAGTCCGCCGAAGAGCGCGCTCACGGCCAGGATGGCGAGCCCGACGCCCAAGGCCACCAGATCGAGCCTGGCCCGGCGCCAGGTTGGCATCCAGCCCCGCTCGAGCAGGCTCCGCTGGACCACTACGTCTGGTGCACGGCCGGTGCGCACCAGACGTCGGATCCGGACGGCGACAGCAGCGGCGGCGGCGGCGACCGCGAACAGTGCGGTGACGGCGAGCCGTCCCGCGGGCACCTCGCGCCACACGACTTTGCCGGTCACGCCTGCGACGCCGAACGCGGCGACGACCAAGCCGAGCACCACCCCGGCGGCGCCGGCCAGCACGGCCTGAGCGGCAGTGGCCTTGACGAGCTGGCTCTCGGTCGCACCGCGCAGCCGCAGCAATGCGTCCTCGCGGCGATGCGCCGCGGCGAGCGCGGACTGCGCGGCCAGCCCCAGCGCAGCCGCCACCAGAGCCCCCGGAAGGCCCAGCAGCAAGAAGAGGATCTTGGCGTTCGTCGCGTCGTCGCGGGCCTGCTGGAGCACCTCGGCGGCGTCGTCGGCGACCACCAACTCGCCCGGCGCCTGTCGCTCGAGCTGCCGTTGCAGCCGGGCCGACCAAGCCGCCGCACGCCCCGGGTCCGACGGATAGGAGGCGTGGTCAATGGTGATGTGCGCTTCTACGTCGACCGGTGGAAGGTCGGTCAGCCCTGGGTTGAGCACCGGCGCCTTCGTCCCTAGCCGGGTGATGAGGGCGGGCAGCACCAGACGCTGGAACGTCGCGTAGTCCACGACGATCGCTCGGGGCACCACCGCGATGTCGCCCTGCACCGCGCCGGTCGGCACCGCGAGCCACGTACTCGCGCGACGCAGATCCACGGCGCCAACGACCGGAACCGACCCGACGGCAGCGCCAGTGCCCGGGAGGGCGATCGTCACGCCGGCCCCGGGCGCCGCCCCGATGCTCTGCCGCAGGTCGTCGTTGAGCAGCGCGCCACCAGCCAACGGTCCGCCCGTTACGTGCACCCACGGGTGGTGCTGCAGGTAGTCCGGGTCGACGGCGAACAGCCGCGCCGCCGCCCGCCGCGTCCCACCCTGTGTGCCGAGCACCACGTCGGCTGCCGCGAACCGCTCCACCCGAGCGACGTTCGGCACGGCGTCGAGTCGGCCCGCCAGGCTCGACACGTCGACCTGTAATGACGTGGCCAGGGCCCGCATCTCGACTCGTACCGGTTGCAGCGCGATGCGGGTCATGGAGTGCACGGCGATGTCGACATAAAGCAGGGTCGCGGCGAGGATCGCGACCGGGAAGGCCACGCCGACGGCGGCGAGCAGGACTCGCAACGGGGCACGTTTGGTCCAATTGAGCAGCAGCCACCCGGTCAGCCCCATGTGTTCATCCGTCCGACTCGACAGCGCCGGAGCGCAGCCGAACCTGCCGGTCGGCGTGTGCCGCGACGGACAGGTCGTGGGTGATGAGCACGAGCGCTGTGCCGTTCGCTCGGGCGCTGCCCACCAACTGCCGCGCGATGTCCTGGGCGGTAGCGGAGTCCAGGCTCGCGGTCGGCTCGTCGGCCAGGATCACGGCCGGCTCGATGATCAGTGCCCGCGCGATCGCCACCCGTTGCTGTTGGCCACCCGAGAGCTGATCGGGCAGCTTGCCGCCGTGCTCGCTCAGTCCCACCTGCGCCAGCGCGGCGGCTACCCGGGCGCCGCGGTCGGCGGTCGGCGTTCCAGCGAGGACCAGCGCAACCTCGACGTTCTCCGCCGCGGTGGCTTGCGCAAGCAGCGTCATGCCCTGCGCGATGAACCCGCAACTGTCGCGGCGGAACCTCGCCCTGGCCGCGCCGCGAAGCGACTGCCAGTCGACCCCGCTGATCCGCACCGATCCCGAATCCGGCTCGTCGAGGCCGGCCAGCAGGAACAGCAGCGTGCTCTTGCCGCTGCCGCTGGGGCCGGTGATCGCGACGATCTCTGCGCGACCTACCCGGAGCGAGATGTCACTCACCCCGGGCGCCTCGGCACTCCCTGCGCCGGCTGAGTAGTGGCGTGACAGCCTGGCTGCCTCGATGACCGGCTGCTCAGTCATCGTCGACCACCAGGCCGTCGAGCATCTGCAGCCGCCGATCCGCGCGTTCGGCCACCGCGGGATTGTGGGTCACGGTGAGCACCGCGGTGCCCTCGTCGCGGATCTCGCCGAGTAGGTCGAGTACCGCGTCACCGGTGTGTTCGTCTAGCTCGCCCGTCGGCTCGTCGGCGAGCACGATCGCCGGTGCCGCGGCCAGCGCCACCGCAATCGCGGCGCGCTGGGCCTCGCCGCCGGACAGTTGGGCCGGCGTGTGGTGTCCCCGGTCGGCCAATCCCACCCGTTCGAGCAGGACCCGTGCGCGCTCCCGGCTGGCCGCTCCGTTGCGGCCGTCCAGGCGCAGCGGCAATTGGATGTTGCCGGCCACATCGAACAACGGATGGAGGTTGTCGCGTTGCAGCACGACTCCGATCCGCTGCCTGCGCCTTTGGGCGCGTTCCGGTCCGGGCAACCTCGTGAGGTCCACGCCGTCGAGTAGCACTGACCCACCGCTCGGCTCGAGCAGCCCGGCCATGACGTGCAGCAGGGTGCTCTTGCCGCTGCCGGAGGGCCCCGTCACGCTGGCCCAGGTGCCCCGGCGCAAGGTCAGCGCGGCGCCGCGCAGCGCGACCGTCTCAAGCGTGGTCTCGCGGAAGATGTGGAAGAGCCCGGCACCCTCGATCGCAATGTCAGCTGCGCTGTCCACCGTGCGGGCCTCCGGTCCACCGTCGCCGCTCCCCGCAGCGCCAGGACACGCACGCTAGGCGGGCCGGATTAAGCCACGATGAAGGACGGCGCAGGGCGTCATGTCGTGGCGGTGGCTCTTACGCAGCTCCCCGCCGCGAGTAAGCGCAGATTAGGCGCGGGGTAATGGGCTGCGCCGATGCTGCTAGCCGAGGGGATCCACCGGGGACCCCCACCGCACAGAAGGGCCGCCACCATGGCAGCTATGCAGTTCCCGAACATCCTGCTTGGTCCAGGAGCGTTCGACGCGCAAATCCTCGACAACAACGGTGCGCCGTCGACGGTGCTCGAAGCCAACGCCCCGTTCACCATCAAATGCAACTGGTCGGTCAGCGCACTCGCCGCGCTGTTGCTCGGTGGGCAGTGGCAGCTGGCCGCGTACGTCGAGTCGATCGGACCCGGTCCCGAGCAGGAGATCGGCGCGGCCGTCACCGTCCCACTCAACGGTTCGACGAACTACAACGCCAACATCGTTGTTCCGGCCAACACACTGCCCGACAACCCCGCGCCGCCGCTGTCCGGTACCTACAAGGTCGTCATGTTGCTGACGCACCGCAACTTCGGTCAGGTCACCGACGTTGCCGGCGTAGTCGAGGGGCCGATTGTTCGCATCGGCTGATCCACCACGGCAGGGTCCGTCGCCCGTCAGCGGGCGGCGGGCCCTTCGTGTGCGCCGGCACCCGTCACGCTCGGGGCGGACATGCTGAGGTCGCTGTGCGATCCGCGGTGCTGCGCGTAGGGATCGCCGCGGTCGATGATCGTGAGCACCCCGGTCTGTCGCTCGACCACCATCCGCCTGCTGCAGCCGTCGGCGCACTCGAACACCAGGCCCGCCGGGCCGGTGCTGAGGCTCAGCTCATGAAATTGGGACATACGGCAGTCTAGGGCGCCAGATCGGCCACCTTCGACTAGGCCGTGCGGTGCAGGCGCGTCGCAGAGTCACGCATGCGTTCGTAGAGGGCACGCGTCTCCGGTCCGGGGCGCACCCGGAAGGCGTGCCACAGCGCATCGGAGCAACGTTGGTACTGGGCCAGGGCTAGGTGGCCGCGCCCGGTCCTCGCGAAGCAGTACATGAGCCGGCGGTGCACGCCCTCATTGCATGGATCACTCGCCAGGAGCCAGCGGCCGAGTTGTAGCGCCGCCGCGTGATCGCCGCGTTGCGCGTACAGGTCGACCAGGCGGGACTGGACGTCCGTCGCGAGAAGTTGCAACGTGTCGCGGGTCGGCGCGGCCCAGTCGGCGTACGGGTCGTCAGCGAGGAAGTCCCCGTCGTAGAGCTGGCTGGCCAACTCGTAGCAGCCGACCGCCCGGTCCAGATCGCCGGCGAGCTCGGCCTGCAAACCTGCGCGGCAGCGATGCTCGAACTCCTCGACGTCGACCCACACCTCGACTGAGTCGGCAATCCCGTATGCGTCGAAGGTGCGTTGCAGGATCGGTTCTGGACAACGTGCGCTCAAGGCATTTCGCGCTCCGGTCAGCGTGACGTGCAAGCTGTTCCGGGCAGCGCCCTCGTCGGCATTCGGCCAGAACACCTCCATCAGAACGTCGCGTGGCACTGGCAGGCGTCGATTCGTCAGTAGGTAGGCCAGGATGTTGCGTGTCCGTCGGCTCGATTGGGTGTCCACCACGTCGCCGTCGATCGCGATCGTGAATCGACCCAAGAGGCGAGCCGTCACTACCGGGCGGTCGTGGACCGCGGTGTGGTTTGGTGCTTCGTGGGTTGTTGAGACATAGTCCATGACGGACTCTCCGGCTATCGGCGCCGCCCCTCTCCCCAAACGAGACGGCTCGGTAGGGGAGAGGAGGCGGCAACCCCGCGGCTGATACTTCAGCCGCCCGCCAGCACCGGCTCGGCTTCGCGATCTTCGCCTCAGTCCGATGAATCCGACCCGTCCAGTCCGGAATGTTCGGGCCTAGATCTTGTCGCCGATCTTCGTCTGCGGTGCGGGCAGGCGCCACCTGCGAGGCAGGTAGGCGCGGCTGCCTGCATAGAACCCGATGGACATTGCACTGCCCTGGGCCGAGCCGTTGCGTTCGATGGCCATTGACCGGATGCGGCGGCCGGTGAGGTACCACTCGACGAGCAGGGCAAAGAAAACGAGGATCACGAAGATCTCGACGCCCCTGATGATGGTGCCGAGGAAGAGCAGCGGGAACAGCAGGAGCAGGTAGTTGCTGAGCATCCGGTGTGAGTCGGTGTAGTCACGGGCCAGCTTGCGCGTAGGCCCTTGGTCGCGCTTGGGCAGAAATGCGGGATCGCCCGCGCGCAGGGCCGCACGCCGCTCCTGGGGCGTCATGGCCGCCGTCGGGGTCTTGCGCGCACCCTTGGCGGCCTTGGCCGCCTGCTTCTGGCGCGCGTAGGCCTCCTTGCGCGTCTTCGGCGCGCTGACCGGTCCCCGCTGTACGACGGAGTCGCGGCGCTTGGGGGTGGGACGGCCCTTACCGGCGGCGGCGTTGGGCTCCACCACGTCGGCTAGGACATCGGGCGTGGTCTCGGCGTTTCGGCGGGGGAGCAGCTTCACAGGAACGAGAGTAAGGGAAAGCTCAGTCCGATGCCGCGACGGGCTGCGCGAGCGCCAGCATCCGCTCCAGGGCCAGACGAGCATTCGTCGCAATTCCCGGCTCGACGCTGATGCGATTGACGACGTCGCCGCGGACCAGCGATTCCAACGCGTGGACGAGGTGCGGCAGGTCGATGCGGTTCATCGTCGAGCAGTAACAGACCGTCTTCTCGAGGAACGCCACGCGCTTGTCCGGATGCGCTGCGGCGAGCCGGCGGACCAGGTTCAGCTCCGTGCCGACCGCCCACGAGGATCCCGGCTCCGCGGCGTCCAGGGTCTTGATGATGAACTCGGTGGAGCCGACGAGGTCAGCTGCCAGGACGACCTCGTGCCGGCACTCGGGATGCACGAGGATGTTCACGCCGGGGATCCGGGCCCGCACGTCGGCGACGTTCTGCGCGCTGAACCGCCCGTGCACCGAGCAGTGTCCCCGCCAGAGGATCATCGTCGCGTCACGCAGTTGCTCCGGAGTGAGGCCGCCGCCCGGCCGGTGCGGGTCGAACACCACACACTTGTCGAGCGGGATCCCGAGCTCCAGCACCGCGGTGTTGCGGCCCAGGTGCTGATCGGGCAGGAACAACACCTTCTCGCCACGCTCCAGAGCCCAGCGCAGCGCCCGCCCGGCGTTCGACGACGTGCACACCGCGCCGCCGTGCTCACCGGTGAAGCCCTTGATGGCGGCGGAGGAATTCATGTACGTGATCGGAATCGTCGTCGCCGCGACACCGGCGTCAGTGAGGACGTCCCACGCCTCGACGACCTGCTGATAGCCGGCCATGTCAGCCATCGAGCAGCCCGCGGCCAGGTCGGGCAGCACCACCTGCTGCGACGGCGCGGTGAGGATGTCGGCGGATTCAGCCATGAAGTGCACGCCGCAGAACACGATATATTCCGATTGTGGACGTGCCGCAGCGTCGCGGGCGAGCTTGAACGAGTCTCCGGTGACATCAGCAAATTGAATGACTTCGTCGCGCTGGTAGTGGTGTCCAAGGACGAACACCCGGTCGCCCAGCGTGGCCTTGGCCGCGCTGGCCCGCGCGACCAATTCCGGGTCGGATGCCGGCGGCAACTCGCCGGGGCAGTCGACACCGCGTTCGGAGTCCGGATCAGCTCCGCGACCGAGCAGCAACAGCGCCAGCGGGGTCGCAGCGGGTTCGGTGAACGTCACCGGCTCAGGTTACGTAGTTCCGTACATAGGGGACGTACCGAATGTGGTGCGTCCCACCTCATTGCAACGGAAAGTGGACCGGGATGACTGAAATGTGGCGTGAGCGGACCCACCAAGTCGGTTGGGTGCTCCTGCCTCTGCGCGCGTTCCTCGCGTTCGTGTTCATGTACGGCGGGATCTCGAAGATCGCCGATAATCGCTTCCTGGACGGCTCCTCGCCGTTGTCGATACATGCCTCGGTGGCGGCGGTGCGCAACCTGAGCCCGATCGGCGGCCTGCTGGGCCCGGTCGAGGCGCACAGTTTCGGCTTCGGCGTGCTGATGGCAGCGGCCGAGATGGCGGTCGGCCTGGGCATGCTGCTCGGCTTGTTCACCCGCATCGCAGCGATCGGCGGTATGGGCCTCGCCCTGTCGCTGTGGTTGACCGTGAGCTGGGGTGCCCAGCCTTGGTTCACCAGCGCCGACCTCGTCTACCTGTTCGCCTTCACCCCACTGCTCATCGCCGGTGCGGGCGGCGTCCTGTCCGCCGACGCGTGGCTGGCCCAACGGCGTGCGGCCCAGCCTGGGGCGGCCGAGGATCGGACCCGCCGGATCGTGTTGGCCGGCGGGGTCGCGGTTGCGGGCGCAGCCATCCTGGACGGCTCGGCCCTGTTCCGCCGCAGCGGGCACAAGACGACCACCGCGGCCGGTGGCACCGCGCCGACCGCGTCGCCCACCTCATCGGCGGCGGCCAGCTCCTCCGGCTCGGCCGCGCCAGGCAGCTCGAAAGCGCCGAGTTCCAAAGCACCGACCGGGCCGGTGCTCACCGCCGCGGCCGACGTGCCGGTCGGCGGTGCGCAGAAGGTCACCAACAGCAACGTGGCCGACACCGTCTGGGTGACCCAACTGCAGAGCGGCCAGTTCAAGGCTCTGGACGCCACCTGCCCCCATCAGGGCTGCGCCGTCGACTTCGTCTCGGCCAGCGAGGGTTTCGTGTGTCCCTGCCACCAATCCCATTTCGACGCTACAGGCAAGGTGCTCTCTGGCCCCGCTTCTTCTAACCTCAGCCCCATCGCCGTCGTCGTCGACGGCAAGGACATCCGCTCCACGTAACCCCCCGGGGCGACGCGCGGCCAAGATCGGCTGTACTTGCCGGGCTGGCTGCGTACGATGGGGAATAGCCAGCGGGCAAGCGCCAGTTGGCCCCACGTACGCCAATTACTCGAGACCACTCCCGGGGAGCCTCATGACAACCACCGAAACTCCGTCGATCGAGCTCACGACCGCTCCGGCCGAAGCTCCGGCGACGTCGGTCGCGTTGACTGAC
Source organism: Pseudonocardiales bacterium (assembly GCA_025965875.1). GTDB lineage: Bacteria > Actinomycetota > Actinomycetes > Mycobacteriales > Jatrophihabitantaceae > QHCC01. Next base: position 3,842 of record JAOPWD010000090.1, on the reverse strand, counting down.
ACTGCCGCGGTCAAGGTCCGGGCGCTGCTCGACCAGGAAGGCCGCGACGACCTGCGCCTGCGCATCGCCGTACAGCCCGGCGGCTGCTCCGGCCTGCAGTACCAGCTCTTCTTCGACGAGCGCAACCTCGACGGCGACCTCGAGCTCAACATCCACGGCGTCCCGCTGGTCGTCGACCGGATGAGTGCCCCGTACCTCGGCGGCGCAACGGTCGACTTCACCGACACGATCGAGCAGCAGGGCTTCACCATCGACAACCCCAACGCCTCCAACGGCTGCGCCTGCGGCAACAGCTTCTGCGGCTGAGCCACCCGCTCGCTCACTGCGCGCTCGCCCCGGACGGGGCGGGCGCGTAGTGCGTCTCCGGTAGCGTTCTGGACTATGCCCGTACTCGTTGCAGGATCGATCGCTACTGATCATTTGATGCATTTCCCCGGCAAGTTCGCCGACCAGCTATTGGCCGAGCATCTGCACAAGGTGTCGCTTTCGTTCCTGGTCGACGACCTGGTGGTGCGCCGCGGTGGAGTCGCCGCGAACATCGCGTTCGGGATGGCCCAACTAGGCGAGCGGCCGGTGCTGATGGGCGCGGTCGGCTCGGACTTCGACGAGTACCGGTCCTGGCTGGAGCGCAACGGCGTCAACTGCGACTTCGTGCACATCTCGCCGATCCACCACACCGCCCGCTTCGTGTGCACCACGGACGAGGACATGTGCCAGATCGCCTCGTTCTACGCGGGCGCGATGAGTGAGTCCCGCAACATCGAACTCGAGCCGGCCTGGAAGCAGACCGGAGCCGATCTGGTCATCATCTCCGCCGATGACCCGGCCGCGATGGTCCGGCACGGCGTCGAGTGCCGCGAGCGTGGCTTCCGCTTCGCCGCCGACCCGTCGCAGCAGATCGCCCGGATGACCGGCGAGGAGTTGATCGCGCTGATCGACGGCGCCGACCTGCTGTTCACCAACGACTACGAGAAGAGCCTGCTCGAATCCAAGACCGGCCTTTCCGAGAAGGAGATCATGGCGCGGGTGGGCATCCGGGTGACGACGCTGGGCTCAAAGGGCGTCGAGATCGTCGGCCGCGACCTCGAGTTGATGCACGTTCCCGCTGCCCAGGAGTACTCCAAGGCCGACCCGACCGGCGTCGGCGACGGCTTCCGTGCCGGCTTCCTGAGCGCCCGCGAGTGGGGGTTGTCCTGGGAGCGCGCAGCCCAGGTCGGCGGCCTGCTGGCCACCCTGGTCCTCGAGACGGTGGGCACCCAGGAGTACGACGTCAAGTCGCCGAACTTCGCCGACCGGCTCGCCGAGTCGTTCGGCGACGACTGCGCCGCCGAGGTCCTGCCCCACCTCGCCTAAGATCCCGCTTTGCACCTTTCAGCGCCCCAAATCCCGCCGATTTGGGGCGCTGAAAGGTGCAAAGCGGGAAGTAGTGGGGGTTAGAGGCGGACGGGGTAGACCGGCTCGGGGATCTCGGGGCGGATGCGTCCCTCGACGAAGATGCCGTGCCAGACCATGAACACGAGCAGTGTCCAGATCTTGCGCGAGTAGTCGTGCGGCCCGGCGCGGTGCTCGTCCAGCAGGCGCAGCGCGGCGTCGCGGTCGATGAGATGGTCGGCCTGCGAGTCGGTGATGATCGCCCGCGCCCAGTCGTACATATCGTCCTTGAGCCAGTGCCGGATCGGCACCGGGAAGCCCAGCTTGGGGCGTTCGAGCACGTGTGCCGGCACGATGTCGGCCAGCGCCCGCCGCAGCGCGAACTTGGTCGTCTCCTTGGTGATCTTCTGATCGGTGGGGATGGACGAGCCGACCGCGAAGACGTCGATGTCGAGAAACGGCACCCGAAGTTCGAGCGAGTTGGCCATCGTCATCTTGTCGGCCTTGACGAGGATGTCCCCGCGCAGCCAGGTGAACAGGTCGACATATTGCATGCGCGTCGAGTCGTCGAGATGCGTGGTTGCCGCGTACAGCGGCTTGGTGACGTCCATGTAGGACAGCGACTCGTCGTAGCCGCGGTAGAGCCCCATCTCGTCGGGACGGAAGATGCGCGCGTTGCCGTAGTAGCGCTCCTCGATGCCGATGGCGCCGCGGCGCAGCAGGTCCTTGCCGCGGGTGCCCTCGGGGATCTTCGTCGACAGCTTGCCGAGCCCGCGCCGCATCCCGCCGGGCACCCGCTCGAACGCGCGCAGCGAGATCGGTTCGCGATAGATCGTGTAGCCGCCGAACAGTTCGTCGGCGCCCTCACCGGACAGGACGACCTTGACGTGCTTGCGGGCCTCCCGCGCGATGAAGTACAGCGGCACGAGCGCGGGATCGGCCACCGGGTCGTCGAGGTACCAGACGATCAGTGGCAGCGAGTCCATCATCTCTTGGGGCGAGACGACTTTGGTGATGTGCTCGACCCCGATTGCGGCCGCCGACTCTGCGGCCACGTCGATCTCGCTGAACCCCTCGCGCTCGAACCCGGTGGTGAACGTGAGCAGTCTCGGGTTGTGCCGCTTGGCCAGCGCCGCGATGGCCGTCGAGTCGATACCGCCGGACAGGAACGCGCCGACCGTGACGTCGGCCCGCATGTGCTTCTCGACGGAGTCTTCGAGCGCCTCGGCGATCTCGCGGTAGAGCTTCTCCGGCTCGGGCACCGGCTTGATGGCGAAGTCGGGGTGGAAGTACCGCTTCGGACTCACCTGCTCGCCCGGTCGCAGCGTGAACGACGTGCCGGACTCGATGCGCCGGATCCGGGTGTGCATCGACGCCGGCTCGGGCACGTACTGCAGCGTCAGGTAGTGCTGCAGAGCGGTGCCGTCGACATCGGCCGACGTGCCCGGGGCCGCGACGTCGAGCAGCGACTTCTTCTCGCTGGCGAAGAACGAACCGCGCTCGTCGGAGTAGGTGTAGAGCGGCTTGATGCCGAACCAGTCGCGCGCGCCGAACATGACGCGCTCCTGGGAGTCCCAGATGAGGAACGCGAACATGCCGCGCAGTTCGCGCACGACGGCCTCGCCGAGGAAGTGATAGCCGGCGACGATCGCCTCGCCGTCGCCGTCGGTCTCGAAGGTGGCACCGAAGTCACGGGCGAGGCGATCGCGCAGTTCGAGGTAGTTGTAGATCTCGCCGTTGAAGATCAGGTGATAGCGCCCGCCGAGCCAGGGTAGCGGCTGGTGCGAGCGGTCGATGTCGATGATCGACAACCGACGAAAGCCGATCACCACGTCGTCGTCGGACCACACCCCGCCCTCGTCCGGGCCGCGGTGGCGCATGTCGGGCAGCGAGCCCTCGATAGCCGCTTCGAGCTCAGCCGCGCCGCCGTTGGCCGCCAGGAATCCGATCAGTCCGCACACAGCCGCCAGTATTCAGGATGGTCACTGCAGGCGGCGCACGGTGTACGCGGGTGTGCCGTCCGTCGCGGAGCCTGCGCCGAGGTACTCGTGCCCGCGCATCCGGCACCACGCCACGATGTCGGGACGTGCCGCCGGATCGTCCGCCTCGACGGTGACGGTCTCGCCGACCGCGACGTCACCGATGTGCCGGGCGAGGTCGAGGATCGGCAGCGGGCAGCGCCGGCCCCGGCAGTCGAGGATCACAGGCCCGTCGCGCCGAGTTCGGCGCGCACCCCGGCCACGACCTCCGGCAGCACGGCCAGCAACGCCTCCACGTCCGCCTCGGTGCTCGCATGGTGCAGCGACACCCGAACGTTGCCCGACGTCAGCGCACCCATCGCCACCAGCACATGCGACGGCTCCAGAGTCGACGACGTGCACGACGAACCGGACGACACCGCGAACCCCCGCCGGTCCAAAGCAGTGAGCAATGCCTCGCCGTCCACGTACAGGCAGGAGAAGGTGACGATG
>JAOPWD010000080.1 GCA_025965875.1 Pseudonocardiales bacterium | reverse complement strand
TGCCTCGGGCCCCGCCCCCGGGTGGGACCGTCCCGCGTGTGCGGACAATCCCCTCTAGGTCCGTTGACCGGTTCACGACCACGCCCGCGATCGTCCCGCCGACCTGGGCTATCGCGTTGACAGCACTCCGGAAATGCTTCTGCGTCGTCTGCTCCGCTCCGACAACAAGCACCGTCGCGGCGGCAAGCGACACGACCTGGGCACCATCGGCGACCGGCAGCAGTGGGGAGGCGTCGAGGATCAGGTAGTCGAACTGCTCGGCCAACGCTGAGATGACGGCCCGCATCTTCTTGGAAGCCAGGAGCTCAGTGGGATTGGGTGGCAACGCCCCCGAGGTAACGACCCATAATCCGCCATAGGCGTGCTGGACGGCCTCGCTGATCTGCGCGTCTGCCACCAGCAACGACGTCAGGCCGATCTCACCGTCGAGGTCGAGCCACCGGGCTAGCACCGGCTCCCGGAGGTTCAACTCGACCAGGCCGACCCTGAAACCGACCTCCGCCAGGCTGGCGGCCAGGTTGAGGGCGACCGTTGTCTTACCTTCGCGGCCGACCGGGCTGGTAATCGCGATGACTCTTGGTGGATCGTCAATATCGACGAATTGCAGATTCGTCCTGAGCCGCCGGAAAGCCTCACCGCGCGCCCCCGTCCCGGCTTGAAAGGCGTTCGGCTCCGACTTTGCGTGACGGTCGGCAGGGACTACGCCCAGGAGCGGCAGCGTGCTGATCGCCTGGACGTCGAGTGGCGAGCGCAGTCGGTTGTTCAACCATTCCCGCATCACGACGATGAACAAGCCAAGGAATAGCCCACCGAATAATCCGAGGAGCAGGATGAGCTTCTTCTGCGGCGCGACTGGGGAAGCCGGGACGACCGCGGGATGGATGATCGTGAGCTTCAGGACCGGAGTTCCACTCTGGGTCCCCGTGCCGGCCTTTTCGGTCTCGATCTGCCTAATTACGCGGATGAATTGGTTGGTGACAGCATTAGCGATCCGCGCCGCCTGCCCGGCGGAGCCGTCGCGGACGTGAATATTGATCAGTGTCTTGTTCAAGGGGGCATCGACGGTGACCTGTTGGGTCAGCTGGCGATTGCTCAGGTTCAGGCCGAGCGCATCGCGGACCGGGTCGAGGATCGATGGACTCGTGACAACGCTCACGTAGGTCTGCACACGTGATTGGGCGAACTCGTTACCCGCAAATAGGCCCGACGCGTCCTTGACGTCCGTCGTAGTAACGAAAACCTGCGCGCTAGCCCGATACGCCACCGGTGTGCGCCAGATATCAATGGCTGCCAAAGCCAGACAAACAAGGACGCATAAGACGATCGTGAACCAACGGCGCCTGAGGAGGAAGATGTACTTACTGACCTGTGCCGACTTTATGCCCGGTTCTACCTCGGGCGGGACATTTAGTGACATGCCGGTGCCTCGTATCCCGTGATCCAACGATCCCTCTGCGTCACGAGCGCCCCATAGGTTGTCGCGAAATTGGCGTCCGCCCCGGGTCGCCGCGTCCTCCACCTTGCGCTGGGGTGACCATCGCAGACTCTGCCGCAATGCCTACCTGGGGCCATTGTGGCACGTTCTTCGGCCTGGCGGAGTAAAGGCCGGTCCACTCGACGGAGTCACCGCGTACCAGGACAAGGGCCGCACACGCGCCGAACAGCAGAAACCACAACGTCCCGAGCGAGTTCCACGAATGTATCGAGAGGAATAACCCGACCAATGTCGTGGCCAACGAACTGAGCCCGATCGCGTGATTTCGCAATGCACCGAAGACGCCGAACACCGCGATTACCACGAAAAGGAGTGCACCTATGTAGCCAAATTGCGTCACGCTGTAGACGAACTCGGAGTCGACCGATCTGCTGACGTCTTGGATGCCGGATGAGGCTGTGGAGAAGTAGATTGTGTCCGGCGGTAGGCCGGCCAGACCATAACCGAACGGCCGATCATGGAACAGGCGGGGCAATATGGCATAGAGTGCCGCCCGGTATTGATTGCTGACGTCTGTGGTACTTTCGCCGCTGATCTGCGTTGTCCAAAGCCAATTCGCACCCACGAAGAGATAGACAGCGATTCCAGTCAATAATGCCGTGAGCGGCCGCCAGGTCGACAGCACCCGCCGCGCCAGGAACGGGATAAGACACACCATTAGTACGACAGCGCCCAGTATCTCGGGGCCGTTACTGCCAGTAGTGAGAACACCGATGTAGAGGCAGATACTGCATACGTACCGGTAGCGTCCGGTCAGGTACACAGCTATCGGTATCAAAGCCAGGAATAGTGCACCGAGCACCAATGGAGTCTCAGAACCCACGATTGCCCGTGTCGAGCCGTTGCGCCGCACGGCGGCAGCACGGATCACTGCGGTGTTGGTGAGGTATTCGTAGACCGCCGGAAGGACAGTGATCACCCCGACGATGAGCAACCACGACAGATATTGGACGATCCGTCCGGAGCGCACCAGGATCCACCCGGCTGCCGTAGCCAGCGGAAACAGTAGGAAGACGTGCTCCAAGGTGGTGGCCGCCGTGAACCCCACCGTGCGAGCGACCAACCTCGTGAGGAGAGCTAGGAAGATCGAGTAGGTGATCACCAGCGCGATTACCTGACCCGCGGGTATCGTCCGCTTTCGACGTTCCAGAATGCCGTTCGTCCAGATCAGGAACAGCAATAGGATCAGCGGTGTCATGCTCGCGTGCAGCCGCGCCATCAGGACGGGGTAGAGGATCATCATCGACAGGGCGATCGCGAGGAGGGCGTCCGGGATGGGGCCGCGGTCTTCACTCGGCCCAACGCTGGTCGTGAGCAACCGGAGTCGCGGGCGTGTGACGCTATCGCCAGCCATCTGCACCACCTCGCCCTGAAGCAAGCCCTTGCCCGCACGCGTCGTCATTGAAGAGAACGCCGACCGTTGCTGCACGGCGGTAACCACGTGACAGTATCGCTCAACCTGGCCGTCTCGCGCTGTCCGACGAAGTCGGGGGCAGCCTTCAAAGTCGTTACACAGTTCGTGCGAACCCGCTAGCGGGGGCTCGTCGATGACGGCGAGTGACGCACGTTCGTCGGCCAACCGGTCGACTTGCCAACCGGTGGTTGGTCTGGTCTGCTCCCTCACGGGCGCGCGACATCGGTCCGCAGAACCGGGGGGTTCACGCATGAAGATGCCGCGATGATCGAGCTGACCCGCAGCCGCCCCAGGCCGGCGCTGCCCGTGGGACTCCGCGTCCCGGTTCTGCTTACGGTGATGGTCGTCGTGGCGATCGGCGCTCCGCTGTGCCTGGCCGTGGGGACGGGCAGCATTTCGATTCCACACAACGATGCCTGGTCATACAGCGCGATATCCCAGAACTTCGCCCGTACGGGCGACATCCACCTGCTTGGCTGGAACCGCGGCGCGTTGATCGGCCAATTGGTCCTTGTTGGTCCGCTCGGGCGCTGGCTCGCGCTCCAGCAGCTCACGGTTGCCTGCCTCGGGGTAGCGGCCGTCGTCATTACGTACCGCCTCGTCGCGTCACACGCGGGCAGATCCGCGGGTGTGCTCGCTGCCGGCCTGGTGATGTTTTTTCCTGGGTACGCGCTGCTCGCGACGTCGTTCATGGAAGACGTACCCGCGTACTTTGCGACGGTGGCGTGCTTGGCGCTTGGCGAGCGCGCATTTCGGCTGGGCAGCCAAACCTACTTGGTGCTCGCCCTGCTGATCGGGGTATGGGGCTGCACTGTGCGAGAGCAGGTCATTGCCGCCCCGCTCGCGGTGATCGCCGCGATTGCCTGGCGAGAGCGCAACTCGCGGCTCGCGCGATGGCAACTGGGTGGGGCCGCGGTGGTGCTGCTGGCGCTGTTCGCGATATTCGAGCTGTGGCGAAGTCAGCTAGCCAATGCTGACCTGGCCAGCATTCAACTCGCGGCACCCAAGGCCTTCCTGCTGAAATCGTTCAGGGCGTATTACACCTTGGCCTTGGTCGTCTCGCCCGCGGTTCTAGCGGGCATTCGTCGATCTAGCTTGACTCGTAGGCAATGGCTTGCCAGTGGCGTGATCGGGCTCGTGGAGTGCGTGCTGATTCTTGCCTACAGTCATGCCCGAGGCTTCCTGGGCGGCAACCTCGCCGCAGCGGGTCCGTACAGCGTCGCGCACAACGGAACACACCCGGTCTTAGCCAGCCCGGTGATCGCCTTCCTGGAAATCCTGGCGCTCGCCTCCGGCGCAGTCCTGCCGATCCTGGTCCTCAACGGGTGGCGCCGGCTCGGGCCCATCTTGAGTATCTTCGGAGTCTTCACGATCGCCGGAACTCTGCTCGAGATAGAGGTCGGCCAATCGGTGTTCGACCGGTATCTCATCTCGTTGGTGCCCGTTGTGGTGATCACGGTCGGCCCGTTCGCCGGCTCGAGTGCACGACTCCGGGCAGTCGCTGGCACCGCGATTCTCGCGGGTGTATCGCTCGCCCTCGCTGCGAGTGCGTTGGCGCTGGATGCCGCCGAGTGGCGCGCGGGCCAGGCGCTCGTGCGGGCCGGTGTTGCCCCGGCGGACATCGACGCAGGATTTGCCTGGGTTGGCTATCACGCCACTACGCCGGCCGATCAGCGCCGATTGACGACAAATCCCTCGGACCCGTTCTACCTGGCCCTGTTCGTGCACAGCCGCGACTGTATTGCCGTGTCGGTATCTCCGTTGCCGTCCGGGCGGGTGGTCCGCACGATCCGGTACCGCACCTTCGGCGTCGTGGGTACGTCGCGCCTCTACATCACCAATACTGGCAAGTGCGCCGAGTCGGCCGCGCTCGATGCCACCATACGAACCCTGCCCGGCAGTTGAGGGGAACTAGGGGCCGGGGGTCACGGCGACCGGGGTGTTCGTTTCGACCCAGGTGTTCCCGACCGTCGTCACGCTCACCCCGGCGCTCACGATGATGGCGCAGTTCTTGTAGCCACTGGTATGACCGAAGCGGTTGCCGCTCACGCTGATATCGCTCATCGCCTTGCGCGGCGTGTCGGCCACGTTGACGGTGCACGCTCCGCCGTCGGCCCAGTTGCCGGTGAATGCCAGGCCGGCGACCACGCCGTTGCCCTGGGTGATCTGCAGGGCAGCGTTGTTGCCCCCTCGGACCGTGTTCCCACTGATACGGACGTTGCGTCCGCCGAGCACCTGCACGGCATCGTTATGCGATGGTCCATTGCCCTGAGCGGGGTCATGCGCATAGTGCGTCGTGTCGTGTATCCACGAATTCTGGATCGTCACGTTGTCACCGAGGACCTTCGCCCCATCCACGGTGCCGTAGATGTCGACGCGGGTCAGGGTGTAGTTCGCACCCGTGACACCGTCGATCGAGACCGACGGGTGCGCTGGGACGAGAGTGGAGTCTTGGAGCACAAGATTCGTGGCGTGGGCGTCGACGGCGGTCACGAGTCCCACGCTGCCCCTGGTGGCCACACCGCCACGAATGATCGAGCGCTTGATAGTCACGTTGGGTGCTCTGACCGTGACAAAGCCACGGATGTCAAGAGCGTCATAGGTGGCGCCGGCAGTGGTGATCACCAGGTCGCCGTTGTGCACCTTGAGTGCCGTCGCGGCCGGCACTCCGGTGTTCGACGGACCGGGCTGACCCGCGGTGGTCGCGGCGGAGACCGGTGGCACCGACCCAGACACCGACCCTGGCACCGACGGCGTGCTCGCACCAACGGCGCGTTTGGCGGGCGCTGCGGTGGCGGCCGGCAGAGGCTCGCGGTGCGTGACAGCGTGCGGTGGCGTCCGCTTGTACGTACTCGTCCGAATCGGCGGGGTGCTGGCCGCTTTGGCGGAGACGGTCGGTGTCGCAGAAAAGGGAACCGCCTGCGCCCGTCTTGACGCGGAGGTGCCGGACCCGCCCGCTTGCCCGCAGGCCGCGGCCAGCGCTGCGGCGGCGCAGGCAACCCCGGCGATTTGCGCGGTGAGCCGGACAGTCCGCGAGCGCCGGGTGTTGGCGGTCGTCGCCGAGTGCCGACTCACGCGAATGCTCCCCCTTTGCGCGCTCTGGTCCCCCCGGATCGCCGTTACCATATCGACACCTGGCAGCGGCCTTTGTAGCCGGGTTTGTAGCCGGGTTTGTGGCCGGGTTTGTAGCCGGGCATGACCCGCCGAAGACGCCGCCCGTATCAGGGCGACGTCTTCGGTCGTTGGGGCTAGCTGGGGCTAGGCGCGCCAGGTCAAGGCGACGCGAGTGTTCGTGCCGACCCAAGTGTTGCCGCCGGCGGTCAGGTTCACCCCGTTGCTCACGATGATGGCGCAGTTCCTGAAGGTGCTGGTATGGCTGAAGCGGTTGTAGCTCACGGTGATGCCGCTCATCGTCGTCAGCGGTATGTCGGCCACGTTGACGCTGCACCCTCCGCCGTCGACCCAGTTGCCGGTGAAGCCCAGGCCGGCGACTACCCCGTTGCCCTGGGTGATCTGCAGGGCAGAGTTACTGCCGCCGACGAGCGCGTTCCCAGTCATGTGGACGTTGCGGCCATTGAGCACCTGCACGGCGTCATTGTGTGACGGTCCGTTGCCCTGATAGGGGTCGTGCGCATAGTGCACCAGTCCGTGTATCCACGAGTTCTGGATGCGCACGTTGTTGCCGATTACCTTCGCCCCGTCGACCGTGCCGTAGATGTCGACCCGGGTCAGGGTGTAGTTCGCGCCGCGGACGCCGTCGAGGCGGACCGACGGGTGGGCCGGGACGACGGTCGAGTCCTGCAGCACGAAGTTGGTGGCGGCGGCCCAGGTGTTGCTCACCAGGCCCGGGTTGCCGCCGGTCGCTACTCCACCGCGGATCACCGAGTTGGTGACGAGGACATTCGCCGCCTTGATCACCAGGAACCCGTAGAGGTCCATCGCATTGATACGGGTTCCGGCCCTGGTGACGGTGATGTTGCCGTTGTGCCGGGTCAGGTGCGTTCCGACCGGAACGCCGGTAGTCGCCGCACTGGGCTTGACGATGGCCGCCTCGGCGCTATCGGCAGTGACCGCCGACAGCAGCGCTGCGCAACACACTGTCGCAGCGAGCAATACAAGGGCCCTCGCCGCGGGGCGAGGGCCGGATGAGTCGTGCTGCGGCTGGGTCCTGGCGGTGTGCTCCACCAGGAGTGCGTGGCTACGTGAGCGCGCACTCGGGTCTGACGAGTTTTGCTTCAAAATGATTCATCTTCTGACTCCCCCGAAGATGTGACGCACGGCCCTCCCGTACGGCGGATACCTACCCACGAATTCGGCGACTTTAACATTACTTTTACATTTCGCGTAAACGGTGTTCACCCACGGATCGCAATAAACGTAATTAGCAGGAATTAACGCTAAATATCCGGATTTATTGGTACTCAAGGGATTATCTGGATCTTCGTGATCATCCAGCTCGCATCCGGGGGTCCGGGCCGGCCAACATGTGATCACGGTGCGGCTGGCCTGCATGTTAGGATTCGCGCTCGGCAACGAGCAGCAGGTGACGGCTCTGACGTCCGGACAGGCAGTGCTCACGCGGCACTGTCGCCTCGGCGTCGCATCGGGGGATAGGTCGTGGGAGAGACGCGCATCGGATATGTTCCCGGCGTGTTCGACATGTTCCATGTCGGGCACCTGAACATTCTGCGCAACGCACGGTTGACCTGCGACGTATTGATCGCAGGCGTCGTCAGTGATCAGCGTGCGGCTGTCGTCAAAGGCCAGGAACCCGTCGTCCCGCTGTCCGAACGCCTCGAGATCGTGCGGGCCGTGCGCTACGTCGACGACGTCGTGGTCGAGGACGTATCGAGCAAGATCGAGATGTGGCGCCGGCTGCAGTTCGACGTGATCATCAAGGGCGATGACTGGCGGGGGACACCCAAAGGTGAGGCCCTCGAGCAGGAATTCGCGCCGTACAACGTCGAGATCGCGTACCTGCCCTACACCGTCCACACCTCGAGCACGATGCTGCGCCAGGTCCTGCACCAGCGGGTCGCGAACTCCTGATACGTCGAGAACCCCGCCCGCGAGTGATCGTGGGCGGGGTTCTCGATTCAGTTTGGCCGATGCTGCTCAGTTGTACGTGATGACCGCCGCTGCGCCGGTGTCGTCGTAGACGTTTCGCAATGCCGTCAACTGCGTCGACTTCGTCACGAGGACGGGGCAGTGGAAGGTACTGGCACGCCCGAACCGGTTGTCGTTGACCGCGATTGCGGCCAACGCGGCGAGCGGGTTGTTGTTGATGTTTACCGTGCACCCGCCGCCGTCGGCCCAGTTGCCGTTGAACCACAGGTCACTGACGACGCCGTTGCCCTGGGTGACCTGCAGCGCTGAGTTGGAACTGTTGGTAATTGTGTTGTTCAGCAAGCGGATCTTCGTGCCGTTGAGTACCTGGACGCCGTCGTTGTGCGACGGTCCGTTGCTCTGGTACGGGTCGTTGAGGTAGTGCACCGTGTCGTGTATCCACGAGTTCTGGATCGTCACGTTGTTGCCGATGACCTTCGCCCCATCCACGGTGCCGTAGATGTTGACGCGGGTCAGGGTGTAGTTCGCGCCGCGGACTCCGTCGAGGGCGACCGATGGGTGCTCGGGGACGATGGTCGAGTCCTGCAGCACGAAATTGGTGGCGGCGGCGGAGGTGTTGCTCACCAGGCCCGGGTTACCGCCCGTGGCTACGCCGCCGCGGATGATCGAGTTCTTGACGGTCACGTTCGCCGCCTGGATGGTCAGGAAGCCGTGGATGTCCAGAGCGTCCAGCGTGCTGCCCGGAGTGGTGACGACCATGTTGCCGACGTACTGCGTCAGGGTCTTGCCCGCCGGAACTCCGGTGTTCGCCGGCCCCGGCTGGAACGTCACCGCCGAGCCGTTGACCGTCGCGACCGTCAACTTCATTGCCTGTGAGGTGCCGGAGACGTAGGCGGACACGCCGATCTGCCCGGCCGCAGACAAGCGGGTCGCCGCTGCGTCCGTGACGCCGAGCTGCCAGTCAGGCGCCGCGGTGGCGGTGAGCCACGACCGCGCCCGCAGGTCCGTGCTCGTAGACCCGGAAACCATGGCTTCGAGCGTGATCGAGGTGCCAGCGGTGGCGTGCTGGGCCAGTACCGCCTGGGCACCGATGGCAGCCTCGACGCCGTTTCTCACCTGGGTGAAGCTCAAGGTCAGCACACCGCCCGGAGCGACCCTGACCCGAACGCTGTACTGGTCGCCATTGGTCTGGCGACGCAGTTCGAGGCGGTAGTACATGCCGCCTCCGCTGGTGGGCAGGGTCGGCATGGTGAACGCCGACTTCAGGATCTCGTCAGCTCCCCTGATGCCGGTGAGGGTGGCCCGGACGCTGTTGCCCGGCGAAATGGCTGAGATGTGACCGGCCCCGCCGGAGACGCTGAACTGGGCGCTCGGGCCGGTGACGTACGCCCCGCCTTGATCGGCGGTGCCGAAGCCGCCGGACACCGTGCGGCTCATCGAGTCCGCCGCGTTGGCGGCGGAGGTGTAGGGCACAAGCTGGCTGGGAGTGGCAGCGGCGCTTTCGGCGGTAAGTGCCGACAGCAGCGCTGCGCAACACACCGTCGCCGCCAGCACTACAACGGCTCGCGTCCCGGGGCGGTGGCCGGACAGACCGTGCGGAGGCTGGGTGCTGGCGGTGGGTTCCACCAGGAGCGCGTGGCCCTGTGAGTGGCCTTGTGAGCGCGCACTCGGGTACGGCAAGTAGTGCTTCAAGACGAATCATCTTCTGTCTCCCCCGGTGGCTGACGCGTGGCCTTCCCGCACCACGGCAACCTACCCCAGAATCTCGTCTTTTTAACAATAATTTTACATTTCGTGAATTGCCCGAATAATGATCAACGGGATAGATAACGCCGCAGTGGGGACTCAGTCGCAGTGGGCGCCGGTCACCGTGGCCCGGATCGGCTGCACCAGCGGCTGCTCGAGTAGTTGCACCGCGTGACTGCTCGCCGGTTCATCGAGGGCCACCGTCACCGTCTTGGTCCCCCCAGCCGGGATCTCGACCACGACCGTGGCGGTGACCAGGTGGTTCTCGCGGCCGATTACGGGGGTCAGCGTCTTGCCGTCGACCCTGACCGAGCGGACGGTCGCTCCCGCGCTGGCGTAGTAAGTGAGCAGCAGTCGGTTGTCGTTGGCCCGGGGGCCCGGCGGAATGTCGTGTCGCGTCACATACGACGGCAGTCCCGACTTGGGCGCGCCATTGGTGAGGGAGATGGTGGCGCTCGCCGTGCTCGCCGATCCGCAGCCGGTGCGGTGGTAGGTCATCGTCCGACCCAGGTAATAGTCGAGCTTGCTACCCGTGAGGTTGTTGACCACGAAGCCCGAAACCGGACCGCCCTGGCCGTCGACGACGCCGGCGAATCCGGCGCGCACGAGGTTGGCTTGCACGGCTGCGTCCGCGCTCCAGAGCACGAGTCTGCGCTGGTCCGCCGCTTTGGCGGCAGCGCGCAGCAGGCGCTTCGTGTCGCCGTGCCCGCCGAGCAGTTGGTGCGAAACGCCGTCGGCGATCTCGATCAGGTACGCCTTTCGGGCCTTGTCGTCGGAGAAGAATCGGTACTGATCCTTCTGGGTCAGGGACACGACGTTTCCGGAGCCGACCCGCTGGCCGGTCGGCAGGGTGGCCGGGCCGGTGACGTTGAGCAAGTAGCTCAGCGCCGTGGGGTCCAAGGCGAGCGCCCCGTCGATGTGCTCGCCGGTCTTCTTCTGCCACATCGCCGCCCAGATCTGGGCCGCATAGGGGAAGTGCGGGCTGAAGTTGGAGTTGCCATAGCTCTGGGTTGGTGCGGCGCGCTGGTACATCTTGGCGAAGTCAGCGCCGAAATCGAGGTCGACGCCGAGGTGCTTGAGCGTGTCGTCGTTCTCGAAATGGGTAAACGTCAATTTGCCTTGATAGACGGTGACGATGGCGAATGCGCCGGGCAGGCCACCGAGTCCGCGAGCCTGTCCTTCGTTCTGCAGGCCGACGAAGTAACGCTGCGGCTTTGACTGCCCGAGCATCGGCAGCAGGGTGTGCACCGCGCGCGCAGCGTCGGTGACCTGATTCTGGAGCTTGTCGAGGCTCTTCGTAGCCGCGTCGCGCCCCGAACTGACGAACGGCAGCCACGACGCCGGCGCGTTTCGCACCGTGGCCGCGGCGTCGGTCACGGTGGACGTCGCCGCGGTGAGCGTCCGCTCCGCGCTCACGATCGGTCGCAGGTCGATGCCCGAGCCGTGCCGCAGCGCCGTGCTGGTCAGGGTGTCGGCGAGATCGAGCAGCCCCGGCAACGCGCGGCGGCCGATGTCGTCGCTGGCAGTAGCGATGCTGCGCACGGTCTGCAGCGGGGTGCCGATGACCGGAATCTTCGCGCCGACGGACCATGCCGGCCCCGTGGTGAGCTGGTGTGCCCGCTGGGCTCGCTTGGCCAGGTCGCCCGAGATCGCCCGAGCCTTGGCCACATCACCGCCAGCCAGCGCGGTGCGCAGCTGCGGCAGTTCCTTCTTGACGTGATTGAGTTGAGCGCGCGCGAGCAGTCCAGTGACGAGTATCCAAGCCGCTGCGACCAGCACGATCGCGGCGCAGCCCCCGACGGCGGACATGATGATCAACCGTTTGGTCGATCGTCGCTCGCGGTGATGACGGTGGCGGCGGCCGCGTCGGTCTGGTGGGTCTGTTGGCCCTGGCGGGTCTGGGTCTGGCGGGTCTGGCTGTTCTGGCAGGCTCGCGCCGGACCCCGTGTCCGACATTGCGTTCCCCCCGTTTTCGCCTACTCCAACGTGCCGCGGCGCCTGACGCTAGCCGATGTACCTGGGCACCGCGACCGCGCGTCCCCAGGTACGCTTGACCTATCCCC
Organism: Pseudonocardiales bacterium; assembly: GCA_025965875.1. Classification (GTDB taxonomy): domain Bacteria; phylum Actinomycetota; class Actinomycetes; order Mycobacteriales; family Jatrophihabitantaceae; genus QHCC01. The sequence continues at coordinate 3,785 of JAOPWD010000080.1, read as the reverse complement.
TCCCGATGCTGGTTTGGGGACTTTTGTGCTGCTTGAAAGGACGTCATGAGTCTCACCGGACTGCTCGATGCGGCGCTCGCCGACGAGGCGCTGGCTGCGGCGGTGGAGGCTGCCGGGGCGCCCGAGCTGACCATCAGTGGACCGGCCGAGGTGCAGCCGTTCGCGATCGCCGCTCTGGCCAGGCAGGCAGAACGCGTGGTCCTCGCGGTGACCAGCACCGGCCGTGAGGCCGAGGATCTGCTCGCAGCGCTGCGCTGCCTGCTGCCCCCGGACACGGTGGCCCTCTACCCGGGCTGGGAGACCCTGCCGCACGAACGCCTCTCGCCGCGCGCCGATACCGTCGGGCAGCGGCTGGCTGTGCTGCGCCGGCTCGCGCACCCGTCGGCCGATGACCCGGCCAGCGGACCGCTGTCGGTTGTGATCGCGCCGGTGCGGTCCCTGTTGCAGCCCCAGGTGCCCGGGCTCGGTGAGCTCGAGCCGGTCCAGCTGCGGGCCGGCGACACCGGGTGCGAGCTGACCGAGATCGTCACCAGACTTGTCGCCGCCGGGTACGCCCGCGCCGACCTGGTCGAGAAGCGTGGCGACTTCGCGGTGCGCGGCGGCATCCTCGACGTCTTCCCGCCCACCGAGGAGCACCCGCTGCGCGTGGAGTTCTGGGGCGACGAGATCGAGGAGGTCCGTTACTTCAAGGTCGTCGACCAGCGTTCGCTGGAGATCGCGACCCACGGGCTGTGGGCGCCGCCCTGCCGCGAACTGCTGCTGACCGCGGATGTGCAGAGTCGGGCCGGCGTCTTGCTGGCACAGCACCCCGAACTCGGCGAACTGCTCGAACCGATCAGCCGCGGTGAGGCCGTCGAGGGCATGGAGGCGCTGGCGCCCGTGCTGGTCGACGAGCTCAAGCTCGTCCTGCACGAACTACCCGCCGGTGCCCACGTTGTGCTCTGTGACCCCGAGCGGATCCGCACCCGCGCGGCCGATCTGGTGCGCACGTCCGACGAGTTCCTCGAGGCGTCCTGGGCCGCAGCGGCTGGTGGCGGCAAGGCGCCCGTCGATCTCGGCGCCGCCTCGCTGCACCACCTCGAGGAAGTGCACGCCGAGGCCGGCGAGTTGGGGGTGCCATGGTGGGGGATCACCCAGCTGCGCACGGACGCCGAGCTGGCCGGTCCGTCGTCGCTGGCCAGCGCGTTCGAGTCGGCGCCCACCTACCGGGGCGATACCGACGCCGCGATCGAGGATCTGCGGGGCTGGGCTCGGGATGGCTGGCGAGTTGCGCTCGTATTCGACGGGCACGGGTCGGCCCAGCGTGCCGTCGAGCGCCTCAGTGCGGCCGAAGTGCCCGCGCGCCTGGTCGCAGCCACCACCGCTGAGCCGGGCGTCGTCGACGTCACGACCGGACGACTCGACGGCGGTCTCATCGCGCCGTCGCTCAAGCTTGCGTTCCTCACCGAGGCCGACCTCACCGGCCAGCGTGGATCGCTGACCAAGGACACGAGCCGGCTGCCGTCGCGGCGGCGCAACGCGATCGACCCCATCCAGCTCAAGTCCGGCGACTACGTCGTGCACGAGCAGCACGGCGTCGGCAAGTACGTCGAGATGGTGCGCCGCACGATCAACGGTGGCGAGCGGGAGTACCTGATCATCGAGTACGCGCCGGCGAAGCGGGGCCAGCCGGGCGACCGGCTGTTCGTGCCCACCGACTCGCTCGACCAGGTGACGAAGTACGTCGGCGGCGAGTCGCCGTCGATCAACCGGCTGGGCGGCTCGGACTGGGCGAAGACCAAGGGCCGCGCCCGCAAGGCGGTCAAGGAGATCGCGGCCGAGCTGATCCGTCTCTACAGCGCGCGGATGGCGACGAAGGGGCATGCGTTCGGTCCGGACAGCCCGTGGCAGCGCGAGCTCGAGGACGCGTTCAGCTACGTCGAGACGCCCGATCAGCTCGCGGCGATCGACGAGGTCAAGGGCGACATGGAGAAACCCTTGCCGATGGACCGCGTCATCTGCGGCGATGTCGGCTACGGCAAGACCGAGGTCGCGTTGCGTGCCGCATTCAAGGCGGTGCAGGACGGCAAGCAGGTCGCGGTGCTCGTCCCGACGACGCTGCTCGCGCACCAGCACATGCAGACGTTCACCGACCGGATGGCGCAGTTCCCGGTGAACATCCGCGAGCTGTCCCGGTTCTCGTCCACGGCAGACGCCGAGGCCACGCTCGTGGGCATCATCGACGGCACTGTCGACATCGTCATCGGCACCCACCGGTTGCTGCAGCAGACCGTCCGGTTCAAGGACCTCGGACTGGTGATCGTCGACGAGGAGCAGCGCTTCGGTGTCGAGCACAAGGAATACCTGAAGTCGCTGCGCACGGCCGTCGACGTGCTGACCATGTCGGCCACGCCGATCCCGCGCACGTTGGAGATGTCGCTGACCGGCATCCGCGAGATGACGACGATCCTCACCCCGCCGGAGGAGCGGCACCCGATCCTGACGTTCGTCGGTGCCTACGACCAGCGGCAGATCGCCGCGGCGATCCATCGGGAGATGCAGCGCGACGGACAGGTCTTCTACATTCACAACCGGGTCGAGTCGATCAACCGGGCGGCGGCCAAGCTGGCCGAGCTGGTGCCCGATGCGCGCATTGCCGTCGCGCACGGACAGATGGGCGAGGGCGCGCTCGAGCAGATCATGCTCGGCTTCTGGGAGAAGGAGTACGACGTCCTCGTCGCGACGACGATCGTCGAGTCCGGGCTGGACATCCCCAACGCGAACACGCTGATCGTCGACCGCGCCGACATGTTCGGGCTGTCCCAGCTGCACCAGTTGCGCGGCCGCGTGGGCCGGGCTCGCGAGCGCGGCTATGCGTACTTCACCTACCCGCCCGAGAAGCCGTTGACCGAGACGGCCTACGACCGGCTGGCCACGATCGCGCAGCACACCGAGATGGGCGCCGGCATGGCGGTCGCGATGAAGGACCTCGAGATTCGGGGTTCCGGAAACCTGCTCGGCGGTGAGCAGTCTGGCCACATCGCCGGCGTGGGTTTCGACCTGTACGTGCGGCTCGTCGGCGAGGCGGTCGCGGACTTCAGATCTCCCAGTGGCGAAGCGCCTCCGGCCGAGTACGCCGACGTGAAGGTCGACCTACCGGTCGACGCGAACCTGCCCGTCGAGTACCTGCCGGGGGAGCGGCTGCGTCTGGAGGCGTACCGCTCGCTGGCCGCGGCGACGTCTGACGAGGCAGTCGACGCAGTCCGGGCCGAACTCGTCGACCGCTACGGCACGATTCCGCCGCCGGTCGAGAACCTGCTGGCGGTCGCGCGGTTCAAGGTGCTGTGCCGCCGCTACGGCGTCACCGAGGTCTCGTTGCAGGGTTCGTCGGTGCGTTTCACTCCGTTGGAGCTTCCCGAATCGGCTCAGATACGCCTGGAGCGGCTCTATGACAACGCCCGCTACAAGCAGGCCGTGTCGACGGTATCGGTGCCTCGGCCCAAGGGCGTCGTCAAGCCCGATGGATCCTTTGCCGTCACCACGTTCGGGGGGGAGCCGCTGCGTGACATAGCACTGTTGAACTGGTGCGGCGAGGTGCTGGCCACGGTGACGGGGCAGTAGTGGACGCTGCGACGTTCCGCTGCCGGGCTGGTTGACGGCGGACCCGGAAGGCAACGAGTTCTGCCTCGTGCACCGCTTGAACAAGGGCGCTGGGAACCGGACTTCGGGCGCACCTGTACCCGGGTGGGTCAGCCGCCCGAATAGCGGATCATGAAGTCGCGATCGGTATCGCGTCCGCCCTCGGG
>JAOPWD010000074.1 GCA_025965875.1 Pseudonocardiales bacterium | reverse complement strand
CTCGTGTGCAGAGTTCGGGCATCGGTTTGCGCAGGATCATCCAGTAGTTGTCGCCGGGCCGGTCGGTGAGAGTGAATCGGACGACGGTGGTCAGCTCAGGGATCCGGTCCACGTCGACGAGCTTGATAGTCGCCCAGAGGACGTAGAGCGGGTCCAGATGCTGCGGTTGGATTTCCAGCCACTTGGCGCCCCACTGCCCCATGACATCGCACACCGCCCGCAGTTCGCGCCCCATCTCGGTCAGCTCGTAGGTGCAGCCGCGGCCGGAGGCGTTCGCCTGCCGTTCGAGGATGCCAGTTCGCTCGAGCGCGTCCAGGCGCTGAGCGAGCAGTGCGGTGGGGATGCCCGGCGCGCCTTGCCTGATCTGGTTGTACGTGCTGCATCCGTTGAGCAGGTTCCGCACGATGATCAAAGTCCAGCGCTCCGCGAGCACTTCCGAACTGCGGGCGATCGGGCAGAACTGGCCGTAGTACCGCACGTTCGAAGCGTGCACCCGGTGCCGGCGCCGGGCAACTTCATTTTTTGATATTGCGGGGTTGCCTGGCCTGCGGCGACGCTTCAGAGAAACCCGGCGGTTGCCGGTCGAACAAGGGTGGTTGCGATGATCAGTGCAGGGAAAGCGCACACGGTCTCTCCCGGTGGCGGTCGCTCCGTTGATCTCGGCGTGGTGCGGATGCGGCTGCTCGCCGGCGGAGAGCAGGACACCCGACGCGCCTTCACCCTTGCCGAATTCGCCGGCAGCGAGGGCGCGTGGACGGTTCCCCATCTGCACCGAGCCATGGAGGAGTCGTTCTTCGTGCTCGACGGTGAATTCACCTTCACTGTCGGGCAGGAACACGTCTCCGCCGGACCCGGGACATATGTTCTGGTCCCGCGCGGAACCTCCCACGCCATTTTGGCAAGCGACGGTGGCGGTCGGCTCCTGACCATGATGGTTCCCGGCGGCCTCGAGGAGATGTTCTTCGAGCTCGGCGAACTCGGACCAGACAGCATCCGCGACGCCGGCGTCCGTGCGGCAATTTCCGCACGCTACGACTCCGTGCCCACTTGACACGTGCGGATGTCCATCTCAGGGCGTGGGCGTCCTATGAATCCTGCGGGCGCAGCGCCGCTCGCCGCCACAGGTGAGCCCGCACCGCTCAGCGGATGCCACGATCGGCCAGGTCGTCCTACGGTGTGGGCATGGCCGGATCCTTCTCACCGAACGCGGGACGCCCGTCGCCCGGGAGCTGGCTCGCCAACTGGTTGGACAGGCAGCGGTCGCATCCGGACACCTTCAACTGTGGCGTTCGAACGGTCGGCGGCGCGGTGCCCGGAGAGTCAGGGCGCTGGAAGTATCGGCGAAGTGCGGTCGACCGCTTACGTCTCGATGACGTCGTCACGCTGCATCACGGCACGAAGGACACCCTGCGACTACGGATGGACGCAGACCCCTATTGGCAAGGAAGCGGTCCGCGTCCGCGCCAGGGTCTGATCATGCTTGTGGCAACCGTGGTCGACAGTGGCGCGCGGGTCGTGGTCGCCGTGCCTCCTGGCGAGGTCGTTCGCTTCGGGGTGGATACCTTCTGATCGGCAGCCGCCGAGGCTCTCATCGCACTTCCCCTCGCCTGGCCGAACACCGCCAACGCGGGGTGACCACAGCGTCGCTCCGGCTAGGAGTGAAGCCTTCGACGAGAAATCGGTGTCCGTTGCTACTCGACGCCGAGCATGACCTCGGTGGACTTGATGAGTGCAGTGACCGGTGAGCCGACGATCAGGCCGAGTTCCTCGACTGCGTCCTTGGTGACGGACGCGGTGACCTGTTGCCCGCCGCCGATGTCGATCTTGACGATGGTCATGACAGAACCGACCTCGATGGACGTGACCGTGCCGGCGAGCTGGTTACGCGTAGACAGGCGCATGGTTCCTCCGATTGATTGCAGACCGCCGCGAGCGTAGTCACGCCGCGCAGCGGACAACAGCACGTCGGCGCATCCTCGGCTCCGATCCCCTATCTCTGCCGCGATTACCACAGATCGGATGCGATTGATCCGTAGCTGCGGTTATAGTACGCGGGTGCCCAACTTCCGGATTAGGGAGGCAGCGGAGCTGCTGGGCGTCAGCGACGACACGTTGCGACGGTGGGCAGACGCCGGTCGCGTGCCGACCTTTCAGGAAGAGGGGCGCCAAGTCATCGGCGGCGCGGAACTCGCCCAGCTCGCTCAAGAGGTGGCCGCGACCTCAGGGGCCGGTGGGACCCGTCGGATCGTTCGTGAATCGGCGCGCAATCAGTTCGTCGGTCTGGTTACCAACGTCGTCCGCGACACGGTGATGGCTCAGGTCGACATCCAGGCCGGCCCGCACCGCGTCGTTTCCTTGATGAGCCGCGAGGCCGCGGACGAGCTCAAACTCGAGCCCGGTGTCATCGCGGTGGCCTCGGTCAAAGCAACCAACGTCGTCGTTGAACTGCCCGAACACCGCGCCTCGCAACATCCGTAGGCGCAACACGTCCCCGTCGAGAGTCACCCACCGAGGAGCGTCCATGCACCGCCATTTCGTTGCCGTCATCGCCCTGACGGCGGCCCTCGCTTTGGCCTCGGGCTGTTCCTCGAGCACGAAGTCGAGCCAGCAGAGCACCCCCGCTGGCGGTGGCACCAGCTCGACCGCTGCTGTATCCGGCACCGTCAATGTGTTCGCTGCGTCGTCGCTCACAGAGGCGTTCACCACGATCGCCACACAGTTCGAAGCCGCCAATCCCGGCGTGAAGATCAAGCTGAACTTCGGCGCCAGCTCGGACCTGGCCAACTCGATCAACCAGGGCGCTCCCGCCGACGTGTTCGCCTCCGCATCGCCGAAGAACATGCAACAGGTCAACGACGCCGGTGGCGCGTCGGCGTCGACAAACTTCGTCAAGAACTTCATGGAAATCGCCGTCCCCCCGAACAACCCCGCAGGCATTACGGGCGTGGCCGACCTGGCGAAGAAGGGCGTGAAGGTCGCGCTCTGCGCGGCCCAGGTGCCCTGCGGTAAGACCGCCGCGCAGGTGTTCACCAACGCCAAGATCACGGTCAAGCCGGTGACCCTGGAGCAGAACGTGAAGTCCACGCTGACCAAGGTCGAGCTGGGCGAGGTCGACGCCGGAGTGGTTTACGTGACCGACGTCAGAGCCGCCGGCTCGAAGGTCAAGGGCATCGTCATCCCAGCCCACCTTGACGCCTCCACCGAATACCCGATCGCCGCACTGACGAAGGCCGCGCACTCCGCTGGAGCAAAGGCTTTCGTGGCCTATGTGCTCTCCCCGGCCGCGCAGACGGTCCTGGCCGCTGCGGGGTTCGAGAAGCCCTGACCCGCTCATCCTCTGGTCGACCCGGATCGCGCAAGCGACGCGCTCCGGGCGGCCCGGGTGCCCCTGCGCTGATCGCCGCGCCGGCGGTGATCGGTTTCGCGTTCCTGATGCTGCCGCTGGTGGCACTGCTCATCCGCGCGCCCTGGAGCGGTCTGGGCAGCCTGCTTTCCAACAGCGAGGTACTCACCGCCCTGCGGCTGTCTATCGAATGCGCCACCGCGGCCACCCTGGCGTCGCTCATTCTCGGCGTGCCGTTGGCTTGGATGCTGGCACGAATACACCTACCGGGGATGGGCTTGCTGCGCGCGCTGGTCACGCTGCCTCTGGTGCTGCCGCCCGTTGTCGGCGGCATCGCACTGCTGCTGGCGCTCGGGCGCCGAGGTGTCGTGGGGCGCTATCTGGATCAATGGTTCGGGTTGACTCTGCCCTTCACCACAGCAGGCGTCATCGTGGCCGAGACGTTCGTGGCGATGCCGTTCCTCGTCGTCACCGTCGAGGGCGCACTGCGCTCAGCCGACCGCGACCTCGAGGAGGCGGCTGTCACCCTGGGCGCCTCACGCACCACGGTGTTCGGCCGCATCACCTTGCCGCTCATCGCACCGTCGCTGCTGGCCGGGTCGGTCCTGTGCTGGGCTCGCGCACTTGGTGAGTTCGGCGCGACCATCACCTTCGCCGGCAACCTGCCAGGCACCACCCAGACCATGCCGCTGAAGATCTACAACGCATTCGAAACGGACCCCGAAGCGGCGACGGCGCTCAGCCTTGTCCTGCTGCTCGTCGCAGTGATCATCCTGGCTGCGTTGCGGGACCGGTGGCTGCGCGGATCCCCGTCGGCATGAGCGGCGCCGACCGAGCCGGGACACACCGGCCGCCGACCTCCGCGGCTCTGGCGGTGAACGGTTCGGTCGAGCTCGGCACGTTTCGCCTCGACATCGACCTCGCTGTTGGCGCGGGCGAGGTTCTCGGAGTGCTGGGTCCCAACGGGGCGGGCAAGACGACCCTGCTGCGCGCATTGGCGGGCCTGACCATGCTCACCACCGGCCAGATCGCGCTCGACGGAGAGCGCCTCGATGACTGTGCTGCCGACATCTTCGTCCCGTCCGACCAGCGTCCGATCGGCGTGGTCTTTCAGAACTACCGGCTGTTCCCGCACCTGACGGTGCGCGACAACATCGCCTTCGCTCCGCGCTGTCGGCGTACCGGCCGCCGGGAATCGCGCGCCATTGCACAACGCTGGATGGACCGACTCGGCCTCAGCGAGCTCTCCGGGCGCAAACCAGCCGAACTGTCCGGCGGCCAGGCACAGCGCGTCGCCCTGGCCCGGGCACTAGCGGCCGACCCTGGACTGCTGCTCCTCGATGAACCCCTGGCCGCCCTCGATGCCCGAACCAAGCTCGAGGTCCGCGCCGAACTCCGACGCCACCTCGCTGACTTCCCCGGGCCGACCCTGCTCGTGACTCACGATCCGCTCGAGGCCATGGTGATGACGGATCGGCTGGTGGTCATCGAGAGCGGCCAGATCGTGCAGCAAGGCCCACCGGCCGAAGTCGCCCGTCGCCCCGCTACCCAATACGTCGCCCGCGTGGTCGGACTCAACCTTTATCGCGGAACGCGAGATGCCACCGGCAAAGTCGCCCTCGATGCCGGGGGAACCCTTATTGCGTCAGGTCTCCTGGACCTGAACGACCAGGCAACCAACGGCGCGGCGCCGACGGGACGTGTGCTGGTCGCTATTCGACCAACCGCCATCGCAATGCACACCACCAGACCCGAGCACTCGAGCCCACGCAACGTCTGGCAGGGCACGGTCACCGGACTGGAGCTGCTCACCGACCGCGTCCGGGCCGAGATCAACGGAGCCCCACCGGCCCTGGTCGACATCACGCCGGACGCCGTCGCCGACCTAGACCTCGCCAACGGCAGACCGATCTGGCTCAGCGCCAAAGCGACCGACATCGACGTCTACCGCGACCCCGCCTGAACCCGAGCGGAACTCCGCTGGTCTAGAGACCGACAGCGAGTCGCACCGTGACGCTGTCGCCGTCCTCCAGGTCCTCCGCTCTGCGCACGCGGTCCTTGACCGGGACGAGGTAGCGCCCGTCCTTCGGGAACAGGGAGGTCGTCCACTCGGTCGTGCCAATGCGAATCGTGGCCGGGATCATGCCCCATCCGTAGGTCACTTCCGCGGACACGGCCTTCAGCTGGCTGCATTCGTCCGCTGGCACGGTGACGAAGTAGAACGGCGCCGGTCCTCTCCAGTACCAAAGCTCACCACTGAACTCGTAGTTCATGGGATCAAGATCGGTCTTCGGACACGAGGTGCTCGCGCAGTTGCGTGCACCGTGGGTCAGTCATTCGCGCACGGTAACGCGGATTCCGGACACTCGGCGTCCGGAATCGGCGTGCCCTGCACTGCTCGCGTCCGTCTCAGCCGAGGATCCGCGCTGCGGCCCTGTGAGAGCGCGCCGACGCGGGAGTCGGCAGGGGGCCCGCGATCGCCGGCTCCGGCGCATATAGTCGGCAGTCCTGCACCGCGCCGAGGAGAAGATCTCGCATCAGCAGATCAGGGTCCGACACGCAGGCCCGCTCGATGCCTGTGACGGCACAAATGACGATCGTGGGAGCGCTCTCCCGGCGGAATACCCGTCGGGATGTGCTGATTCCTCGCGTGTA
>JAOPWD010000006.1 GCA_025965875.1 Pseudonocardiales bacterium | reverse complement strand
ACGGGAATTCCCTGCTGCGCTGGTTCGAAGAGCTCATCCGCGTGTTGCGCGAGTGCCCCGAGATCGGGGTCGGCGAGCCGAACGTCGTCGACATCCCGCTACCGCGCTCGGTGCTCGCGCACCGTTTCCAGGCCCCGGAGGGCTCGATCCTGTTGCTGCACAACCTGGCCGACACACGGGTGGTCCTCGACTTGAGCGCGGCCGACGTGAGCAAGCAGGCCTACGAAGTGTTCAGCGATGCCCCCTACGAACCGCTCCCGGGAGACCTGTCGCAGTTTCGCCTCAATGGCTGGGGCTATCGCTGGATCCGGCTGCGCCGCGGCAACTGATCGGACAAGTGTCAGTCGGTGCGCTCCGGATCCCGTCGTTCGCTGCGTGGGCGGGCAGGAACGGCCGTAGTCAGCATCATGCCGACGACCAACAGGGCCAGCGAGGCCGCAAGCAGTTGCGCGATCCGTGGACCGGTCACGGCGAGATCTGGCGGTGTGCTGACACCCAGACCTCCCGCGCCACTCCCGCCGGTAGTAGGCGGAGCCTTGGCGCCACCGGAATCCGGCGGCGCGGCCTTCACGACGATGCCCACCTGCGTCGTCCCGTCGGCGCGTGGCGATCCGGCCTGCGTTGCCGCACCCGCGGCGGGCGCCGCAAGCAGCCAGCAGACAACCGTCGCGACCAGCGCCAACAACCAGCGGCTACGCACGGTGCGCCCCTTTCCGGCGCAGGACGAGCATGGTGCCCAACGCCGCGATGACGGCCGTTGCGCCCACACTCTCGAGGATGGCCGGCCAGTGCGACTTGGCGGAGTGGGCACTGGCTGCCTTGGGGACAGCCGCAGCGGCCGCTGCCTTGCCCGCCGGCAGCTGGTCCGAGTGAGTGGCGCACACCAACGGACGGGTCTGCTTGCTGGCGGTTGCGCACGCGACGGTGGCGAGCTGCAGCAGCTCAGCCGGTGTCGCCTGCACCAAGGCCGTCGTGTGCAATGCCTTCGACGCTCCGGCGGCCAGGTCCACGGTCCAGGTGACCTGGCCTGCGCTGCTCTTGCCGTGGTCCTGCGCAGCGATCAGCTTCAAGCCGGCGGGAATGGTCTGGGTGATCCGTAGGGCCTTGACGGGCCCGGTCCCGATGTTGTGCACGGTGATCGTGTAGCTGGATCGATCACCCTGCACGACGGACTTCTTGCCGTTGTCGATCGCGATGCTCAACTGCGGCGCAGCCGCTGCCGGCGCGGATGCGCTCGCCGCGGCCGCAACTAGCCCGGGCAACAGGAGCGAACCCAGCAGCACGCCGACGAAGCCGGCCAGCGGCGCCCGGCGACTGGGGGGCCGCCCGCCTGCGGGGGGGCTCATCGGGCTGCCGCCACGTAGTTCAGCGTCACCGAGTAGGTGCCGGACGGGACGAACGGGATGTTGATCCGGAAGTCGTTGCTGACCGCGTCGCCGCCTGGCGCAGACGGGGCATCCTGGGTGTGAGTGATCACCGGTGCATCTCCTGAGATTGGCGTGAATTCGGTCGTGCCCGTTTCGCGCACCTGCAGGTACCCGATCGGAATGCTCGGCCCGTCTCCTGCACTCGGGTCGAGCGCGGAGGCCGCTGCCTGCAGCGACACCTGGTAGCCGCCCGGGCTGTTCGTCGTCACGGTCATGGCGACCAGGCCGTCTCCGGTGACGGTGACGTTCGGCTGTCCAGCGAGAGTGAAGCCACCTGGCAGGTCGCTCAGCGTGATGCTCTGCGCATCAACGGTGAGCGAGGTCGAGCAGCGCGCGTCGGCGCTGCCGCTGGTGCAGTTGCTGCCGACGGCCGACGACGTGACCACGGTGGCAAGCTGGGCGTCGCCGCCCGCGTCCGGGTTGTCGACGTCGATGGAGAACGTGATGATCACGTTCTGGCCTATGGCTAGGGGGCCGGTCCAGGTGAGCGTGCCGCCGGTGACCGTGACGGTGCCGCTGGTGGCACTGGCATCGTTGCGGTAGGCCGCGTCATCGAGCAGGGCTGCGAGCGGGTCGCTGATCGTCACCGCGGGGTAGGCGCCCTGGCCGGTGTTCGTCGCCATGATCGTGTAGTTGACCCGACCGCCTGCGACGACCACGGTGTTCACGTCCGTGGTGCTGACGATCGTGAGGGCCGGCACGAGAACGGCGACGGTGGCTGTGCACGCGCTGGCGGAGTTGCCGGCCTGGCACGTCGAGCCCTGAACAGCTGACCTGACCGTATTGATCAGAGTCTTGTCACCGCGAATGGGGTAGGAGGCGGTCACGAAGTAGGAGATCGTCGCGCTCTGCCCGACGGTCAAGGCACCGGTCCACACCAGCGTGGAGTTGGTGTAGGCCACGCTGCCGATAGTGGCCGTCGCGCCACCGGCGTAGGTGGCATCGTCCAGCACGTCGGTGAGCGGATCGGTGAAGGTCGCAGGGGCGTAGTCGGTCTGGCCGGTGTTGGTGACGGTCACGGTGTAGTGCACGTCATTGCCGGCAATGACGGTGGCCGTGTCGGCGGTCTTGGTGATGACCAGCGCCGGTATCAGCACCCGGACTGCGGCGGAACAGGCCGGCAGCGTGCCGCCGACCGGGCAAGTACTGCCGGGCGAGGTCGACGTCACCGCGTTGGTCATGAACTTGTCGCCGATATCCGGATCGTGCACGGTGATCGAGTAGGTGATGGTCGCGCTCGCCCCGATGAGCAGCGCTCCCGTCCACGTCAGATTCGGTGCGGTGTAGTTCAGGAGTCCGCCGCCGATCACAGCCGCATCGGCGTTGTACACCGAATCCGCGAGCAGGCCGCTGAGGGAATCGGCGATGGTCGCCGCGAGGTAGTCGGTCTGGCCGGTGTTAGTGATGACGATGGTGTAGCCGACCACAGCGCCAGGAGTCGTGGTTGCACTGCTGGCCGACTTGCTGATGGTCAGACCAGGGATGAGCACCGTGACTGTCGCGGTGCATGCGGAGTTCAGGCTCCCGTTCTGACAGGTGCTGCCGGGCGCCGAGGCCACGACGGTCGTCGACAGCACCTTGTCGCCCGGATCCGGATTCCGGATGGTTACGTTGTAAGTGATCGTCGCGGTGTCGCCGACCTGCAGGGTCCCGGTCCACGACAGGTTCGGCGCAGCGTAGGTCGTGATACCGATCGAAGCCTCGGACCGGCCATCGAAGCTGGCATCGTCCAGGATGTTGTCCAACGCCGTACTGACGACGGTCCCCA
>JAOPWD010000060.1 GCA_025965875.1 Pseudonocardiales bacterium | reverse complement strand
GGACAGCCGGGAGGCCGGCTAGTGAACTCTCAGACGCGAACGCGCTTGCCTCAGAGGGAGGGTTTCTGGAAACAAGGAGCGACCATGAGCCACCATCGCCCGACACCCTCCTTCGGTCGGCAGCTCTCGCGCAACGCAACGCCTGAGCCCCGCGGCCGCAACGCGCATCGCTGCGTGAGAAGGCCGATGCCCGTTATTGACATCGGCTGCGCCTTGGAGCTGCTGGCAGCAGCGGTGCAGCGCCGAGGAGATAGTCACGTAGACACCCCGGTCTGGATGACAGAGGCCGATGGTGCCCCTTGTCTATGCGCCCACAACGGGTCACCGGACTGCATCGTCGGCGAGGCGCTGGCCCGGGCCGGGGCGCGTGTCGAGGAACTCAAGGGCTTATGCGACTACGGAATTCGGGAGCTGCATCGTGATGGAAAGTTGCCGGTCACCCTCACCTTCGGAGCCCTCGTAGTGCTCCACACAGCGCAACAGAGCCAGGACCGTGGCTGTCGTTGGGTCGACGCGCTCGAACATGCAACCACCGCGGCAGTGAAGTTCCTCGAACTCGTGCCGGCCGCCGTCCTCGCCGCGTCTGTCCAGGGCTCTGGCACGCCCGAACTCGGGGTAACGCCAGAGGTTCTCGACGACAAGCAGTCGGGTCGAGGACGTCGTCATGAGTAGGTCTGCCCGCCACGGCGCGCACCCGATTCATGGGTCCACAGCGTGCCGAATGTGCTAGGCAGGGTGGCGTGGACGGCGGCGAGCAAGACCCCAACGGAAATGGATCGGTGGCCAAGGTGACCAGGTCGCAACCTGTGCTGACGCCCCTGACCGAGGCGGCGATCTTCTTGGTGCTGACGGTCGAGCCCGGCGCCGAGGAGGCTGTGCGAGACCTGCTGGCCGACTCCGCTGGGATCATTCGTTCGGTCGGGTTCCGCGACCGGGACGGCGAGCTGTCCTGTGTGATCGGGATCGGGTCGGACGCGTGGGACCTGCTCTTCCCTGGACCGCGCCCGGCGGAGCTACACCCGTTCCGCGAGATCGCCGGCCCTCGACATGTCGCCGTCGCCACGCCCGGCGACCTGCTGTTCCACATTCGCGCCCGCCGGATGGACCTGTGCTTCGAACTGGCCGGGCAGCTGGTGGATCGGCTCCGCGGCGCAGCCTCGGTGATCGACGAGGTGCATGGTTTCAAGTACTGGGATGAGCGCGACCTGATGGGTTTCGTCGACGGCACCGAGAATCCGACCGGCGAAGCGGCCCGCCTGGCCGCCGTTATCGGTGACGGCGACCCGGACTTCACCGGTGGCAGTTACGTGATCGTGCAGAAGTACCTGCACGATCTCACCGCGTGGAACGCCATCTCGGTTGAGGAGCAGGAGCGCGCCATCGGCCGGACGAAGCTGGCTGACATGGAACTGGGCGATGACGTGAAGCCGCCGAACTCGCATGTCGCGCTCAACACGATCTTCGACGAGAGCGGTGAGCAGCAACAGATCGTGCGGGACAACATGCCGTTCGGGCATGTCGGAGCCGAAGAGTTCGGCACGTACTTCATCGGCTACGCGGCGACCCCGTCGATTACCGAGCAGATGCTGAGCAACATGTTTATCGGCCGACCAGCCGGCAACACCGACCGGATCCTCGATTTCTCAGTCGCGGTGACCGGCTCGCTGTTCTTCGTTCCCGCTGCGGACTTCCTCGACAACCTGTCCCCTGGACCCGGCTCCGACGCTGCGAGCGACACCGGCGGCAGCGCGCCTGCCCAGGCCGCGGCCACACCCGACGACCCCCGACCCGATCACTCGCTGCGCATCGGCAGCCTGAGAAGGAGCCCCCCGTCATGAACAACCTGCATCGCGAACTGGCACCGATCTCGGCCGCGGCCTGGACCGACATCGAGGACGAGGCGCGCCGTACCTTCACCCTGCACGTAGGCGCCCGGCGCACCGTCGACGTGCTCGGCCCGTCCGGCGAGCAACTATCCGCGGTCGGTACCGGGCACCTGGTCGAGCTCGAGCCGCCACATCCCGGCGTGCGCGCCCGACGTCGCGACATCGCCTCGGTCGTAGAGTTCCGGATCCCCTTCCGTGTCTCCCGCGATGCCGTCGACGACGTCGAGCGGGGCGCGAAGGACTCCGACTGGCAACCGGTCAAGGACGCGGCCAGGGAGCTCGCGTTCGCCGAGGACCGCGCCGTGCTCGACGGCTTCGCCGCAGGCGGCATCATCGGGCTGCGTCCGGCCTCGTCCAATCCGCAACTGGGGCTGCCCGCCGACCCGCGGGAATACCCGACCGCCGTGGCGCAGGCAGTCAGCGCGCTGCGCCTCGCCGGCGTGGGCGGCCCCTACAGCCTGCTGCTCTCGGCCAACCTCTACACCGCGGTCGCCGAGACCACCGACCACGGCTACCCCATCCGCGAGCACCTCACCCGAGTCATCGGCGACGACAGCGAGATCGTATGGGCCCCTGCCATCGACGGTGCCGTCCTGCTATCCACCCGCGGCGGTGACTATCAGCTGCATCTGGGCCAGGACACCTCGATCGGCTACCTCTCCCACGACACCGACTCGATCGAGCTCTACTTCGAGGAGTCGCTGAGCTTCCACGTCAACACCACCGAAGCTGCCGTCAGGCTGGTCTGACCCAAGGCTGCTGAGGGCGCCGCACGAAAGCCTGACGCGGCAATCGGCGTCGCTGCGGCTCGTGATCGATCATCGCGGCCGGACTGGGGCCTGGGCGGCCAGGTCCGCGCGGCTGGTCGGGGTGCCGTCAATGGCCTCGTACGCCGCCTTTGCGCGGGCGAGGGCGCCGACCAGATTGGGTGGCCCGAAGTATGGCTGCCCGCCGATGTGCCAGGCGTCGTGGTGGAGTTCCTCAATGAGCACCCACACCACCTCCCGGAAGGCTTCAGATCCTTCGAAGGCGACCATCACGTCGGTGAGTCTGGCGGCCAAGTCATGTTTTTGCTTCTCGGTGAAGGCTCCCTCCACGAGGGTGACACGGACCAACGGCATGCTTCGCTCCTCTACTGGCGGGCGCCCCCGAACCTGGGAACGGGAATTGCGCGACCCCAAAAGCCTGCGCCCGCAACGACCACCTTCGCGTCTGAAAGATCACTAGCTCGCACTGGCATCGGCAAGACCGCTCTGCTGAGAACGAGCGGCCGGTGTGGCAGCCACTTTGATGGGCGACCGCCGGGGCGCGAGGCTCGTTATCGGGAGCCAAACTGCCGCTACCGCGACGGAGGGTGCGGGGCCAGCGTCACTGGCCCAGCACCCTCCATGAGCGACCAACCTCGCCGGCCGGCGTTGGGCTCCTAATCGGCTAGAAATGCCAGCAAATCGTTGTTGAACTCGTGCTCGTAGGCTCCGTTGAGACCGAGCGGCGCACCTGGGTACAACTTCAGCGTCGCGTTGGGCAGCAGCGTCACCGTCTTCAGCGCGGCCGCCTGGATCGGGACGATCTGGTCGTCGTCACCGGCAGCGACGAGCACCGGGATGTCGATCTTTGGCAGGTCGTCGTTGAAGTCGGTCTCGGAGAAGGCCTTGACGCAGTCGTACGCGCCCTTGATGCCGACCTGCATGCCCTGCAGCCAGAACTCGTTCCGCTTGCCCTCCGACACCTTCGCGCCGGGACGATTGAACCCGTAGAACGCCTCGGACAGATCCTTGTAGAAGGCCGACCGGTCGTTGGCCACGCCCGCCCGGATCGCGTCGAAGGCCTCGATCGGAGTGCCCTCCGGGTTGGCGTCGGTCTTGAGCATCAGCGGCGGGACAGCTCCCAGCAGCACCGCCTTGGCGACGCGGCTGGTGCCGTGCCGCGCCAGGTAGCGGACCACCTCTCCGCCGCCGGTCGAGTGGCCCACCAGCACCGCGTCGCTGAGGTCGAGTTCAACCATGAGTGCGGCGAGATCGTCGGCGTAGGTGTCCATGTCATTGCCATCCCAGGTCTGCGTCGAACGGCCATGACCTCGCCGGTCGTGCGCGACGGCGCGGTATCCATTGCTCGCCACGAGATTCGCCTGGGGATCCCAGGCGTCCGCGTTGAGCGGCCAGCCGTGGCTGAACACGACCGGCCGGCCGCTGCCCCAGTCCTTGTAGAAGATGTGGGCGCCATCCTTAGTGGTGATCGTGGACATGATGTGCCTCCTGCGGTTGCGGGTTGGTTTCGCACACCGTAGGAACCGCTGGTTGCTGGTCGCATCCGTGAACTCCACATGCCGCCCGTCCATGGCGTTCGTGACACGGCCTGGTCTCGAGCGGCGGTGGGGTTGCGGCGCTGCTTGCCGCTTCGACTTCTTTCAGCGTGAGCCGTAGCGCACGCAAGGCGAAGTGGATCCGCGATTTCACCATTCCGGGCGAGACGCTGAGGCGCGCGGCCGCCTCGGCAACCGACGAGCGACGGCATTCGAGTAGCACGTGCCGATGCTCGGGCGGCAGCCGGCGCAACGCCTCGGCTACGGCAGCGTCGCCGGATCGGTGCTCGTCGGCGTGGGTGGCCGCATCAGATCCTTCGGAGGCGGCTATCACGTGGGTGAGCCTGTGCCTATGACGGGTGCCATCGCGTCTGCGAGGTCCCTAGTCGGCATGTCGGCCCAGTACCGAGCGGTGTCCTGGGTGAGGTGCCTGCTCTACGGTGGCGGGTACTGCTCGAACGGGAGGGCGCCGCGTGACGCTATGGGGCCGCAGGGAGCAGTGCAGTCGCCTCGACGCGCTCCTTGCGAACGCCCGGGCGGGGCGCAGCCAGGTGCTGGTCGTCCGTGGCGAGCCCGGCATCGGCAAGACCGCGCTGCTGAGCTATGCGGCCGATACGGCACCGGACTTCCAGGTGGCACGCGCCGAGGGCGTCGAGTCGGAGATGGAGCTGCCTTTCGCGGCGGTGCATCAGCTGTGCGCACGGATGTTCACTCGCCTCGACCGGCTACCTGGCCCGCAGCGCGACGCGCTGGGCGTCGCGTTCGGCCTTCGGTCGGGTGCCGCGCCGGATCGGTTCCTGGTCGGCATGGCGGTCCTGGGCCTGCTGTCGGAGGTGGCGTCGGATCAGCCGCTGCTGTGCCTGATCGACGATATGCAGTGGCTGGACCAGGCCTCAGCCCAGGCCCTGGCCTTTGTTGCCCGCCGATTGGACGCCGAATCGGTGGCTGTCATCTTCGGCACCCGCGACCCGCGCGCGGCGCCCAACGTCGCCGGCGTTGCTGAGCTGGCGCTTGAGGGATTGTCCGATGCGGAGGCGCGGGCGTTGCTGGCCTCGGTCATCCCGGGGCGGCTGGATGAGCGTGTCCGGGATCGGATCATCGCCGAGTGCGGGGGTAACCCGCTCGCTCTGCTCGAGCTTCCCCACGGCGCCACGCCAGCAGAGTTCGCCGGCGGGTTCGGCGTCGCCGGCCCGCTGCCGCTGACGGGCAGGATCGAGCAGAGCTTCCTGCGACAGATCGCCCCCCTACCGGAGCTGACCAGGCGACTGCTGTTGCTGGCTGCCGCCGAGCCCGTCGGCGACCCGGCTCTGCTCTGGCGTGCCGCTACTCGACTTGGAATCGGGGTCGAGGCGGCGGCGGCCGCCGAGTCCGGCGGGTTGTTGGAATTGGACGCGCAGGTGATCTTTCGTCATCCGCTCGTCCGCTCGGCCATCTACAGGTCGGCGCTGCCGCAGGAGCGGCGCGACGTGCATCGCGCGCTCGCGGAGGCGACCGATCCACAGCTGGACCCCGATCGGCGTGCGTGGCACCTCGCGCAGGCGGCTCCCGGGCCCGACGCGGATATCGCCGCCGAGCTGCAGCGATCCGCCGGCCGGGCGCAGGCCCGGGGTGGGTTCGCGGCGGCGGCCGCCTTCCTTGACCGGTCGGCCGCCCTGACGCTGGCGCCGGAGCAGCGAGCGCGGCGCACACTGGCCGCCGCGCAGGCAACGGCCCAGGCCGGTGCGTTCGATGCGGCGTTGCGACTGCTCGCCATGGCGGAAGCGGGGCCGCTCGAGGAGCTCGAGCACGCCCAGGTCGACCTGTCGCGCGCCCAGATCGCGGTCGCGTCCAGCCGCGGGAACGAGGCTCCCTCGCTGCTGCTCAAGGCCGCACAACGCCTCGAGCGGCTCGACATCGGGCTTGCACGGGAGACCTACTTGCAAGCGCTCTCCGCAGCGATGTACCCCGGCCGCTTCGCGACATCCGGTGGTCTGCGCGAGGCGGCTGAGTCCGCGTTAGCGGCGCCCCCGGGATCGGAGCGGGTAAGTGCGCGCGATCCGCTGCTGGATGGCCTGGCGCTGCTGATCACCAAGGGCCACGCGGCCGCGGCGCCGGCGTTGAAGCGCGCGGTGAGAGCGTTTCGCAGCGAGGATGTCTCCGGCGAGGAAGGGCTGCGCTGGCTTTGGCAGGTTTGCCATGCCGCTCAAATGCTGTGGGACGACGAGAGCTGGGATCTGCTGTCCACCCGCCACGTCCAGCTCGCCCGGGATGCCGGCGCGCTCGGCGCTCTTCCCATTGCCCTCAGCCAACGCGCCGGCCTGCACTTGTTCGAGGGCGACTTCGGTGCTGCCGCGTCGATGATCGAAGAGGCAGCAGCGGTCGCGGAAGCGACCGGGAGCGAGCTGCGGCCATACGCTCGGCTGGCACTCACCGCATTCCGCGGTCAGGAGCATCAGATCGCCGAGTTGATCGAGGCCGGCAAGGGCGATCTGATGCGCCGGGGTGAAGGCCTCGGCCTGATCTTCATTCAGTGGGCGACCGCCCTGCTCTACAACGGCCTGGCCCGCTATGAGGACGCGCTCGCGGCCGCGCTGCGAGCCAGCGAGGACCCAAACGAACTGGTGTTCTCGTTGTGGGCCGCGGTCGAGCTGATCGAAGCGGCGTCCCGGAGCGGGGTGCCCGAGCAGGCAGCCGACGCTCTTGAGCGGATCTCAGCCAGCACCCAAGCCAGTGGTAGCGACTGGGCGCTCGGCGTCGAGGCCTGCGCGCGAGCGCTGCTCAGCGACGGCGCGACGGCCGAGCGGCTGTACCGCGAGGCGCTCGACCGACTCGGCCGCACCCGCGTCCGCATGGTGCTCGCTCGCGCCCATCTCCTCTACGGTGAGTGGCTGCGCCGCGAGAACCGGCGCATCGACGCGCGCGCGCAGCTGAAAACCGCGCACCAGATGCTCGCCTCCATGGGTGCCGAAGGTTTCGCTGAACGAGCCGCGCGCGAGTTGGTTGCCACTGGCGAGCGAGTACGCAAACGCAGCATCGATGTGCCATCCCAGCTCACGGCCAGAGAGATCCAAATTGCCCGGCTGGCCGGCGACGGCCTGTCCAACCCCGAAATTGCCGCCCAACTGTTCATGAGCCGGCGCACCGTCGAATATCACTTGCACAAGATCTTCGCCAAACTCGCCATCAGCTCCCGCAACGAACTCCATGGCGTCCTCGCCAACAGCACAACCGACGGGAATCACCCAACCTCATAACCTATTTCTTCGTGGGACGCCCCTAAGCCGCACGAAGCGCTGTTCATTTCTCGACCATCCCGATACCGGTGCCCGGGCGACCGCGGGCCGTCGGGGTCATGTGGAGTACACGGATGCGAGCAGCGTCCGGGCATGTCTACCGTGGGCGATAGATCACCAGGAACGCGATAGGCCGCCAGGGACGGCTGTTCTAACCGCCGATACGCGACGGCGCCCCAGCCGCAACTCGCCACGCCCGTTACCTGCGGACGGAGCGAAGACCGCTCAGGTCACGTGCCACGAGATGAGGCCAACGTGAGGTTGATGGGCGGCACCGGTGGTGCCGGAGACCCGGAGCAGCTGTTCGCGATTGGTTACGCGACATGCTTCGAAAGTGCCCTCGCCGCGGTTGCACGGCGTTGCCACCAGCAAGCGAGCGATGTCACGATCGACTCAAAGGTTAGCCTTCGTCCGACCGGCGACGGAGCGTGGAAACTCGCCGTCACCCTCGACGTGGCGCTGCCCTCGGTCGGCGATCGGAAGACCGCCGTGCAACTAGTTCAGGCCGCCCATAAAGTATGCCCGTACTCCATTGCCACCCGAGGCAACATCGACGTCACTCTGCTGATCGGGGGCGAGCCGATATGACGACCGGTCCGTCGCGAGCCGAAGACTGGGCTCGAGAGCTGTCCGGGGTGGGGGGCCGGCTCTACGATGACCGGGGAGCCGGCACGGGGTCAGGGGGCGCATGACGCTGTGGGGTCGTCGGGAGCAGTGTGCGGCTCTCGACGGGCTGCTCGCGGACGTCCGCGCAGGTGGCAGCCGGGCGTTGGTGGTGCGCGGCGAGGCCGGTATCGGCAAGACTGCGCTGCTGACCTACGCCGCCGATACCGCGCCGGACTTCCAGGTGGCACGCGCTGAGGGTGTCCAGTCTGGGATGGAGCTCCCTTTCGCAGCGCTGCATCAGCTTTGCGAGCCGACGCTGAGTCGCCTTGACAGACTGCCCGAACCGCAGCGCGACGCGCTCGCTGTCGCCTTCGGTCTACGGTCCGGCAGCACGCCGGATCGTTTCCTGGTCGGCCTGGCTGTCCTGGGCCTGCTGTCCGAGGTGGCAGCAGATCGGCCGATGCTCTGCCTGATCGACGATGCGCAATGGCTCGACCAGGCCTCAGCCCAGGCGCTGGCGTTTGCCGCCCGCCGGTTGGACGCCGAATCGGTCGCTGTCATCTTCGGCACACGTGATCTCACCGAGACGGGCAACCTTGCCGGTATCCCGCAGCTGGTCCTCGGCGGATTGTCCGATGCGGACGCCCGGGCGTTGCTGGCCTCGATCATCCCAGGGCGACTGGATCAGCGAGTCCGTGACCGCATCATCGCCGAGTCCGGCGGTAACCCACTCGCCCTGCTCGAGCTGCCCCACGGGGTGACGGCCGCGGAGCTAGCCGGCGGATTCGGTGGCTCCGGCCCGCTGCCGCTGGCCGGCCGCATCGAGCAGAGTTTCCTGCGCCAGATCGCAGCGCTACCCGAGCCGACCAGGCGGCTCCTGTTGCTGGCCGCCGCCGAACCCCTCGGCGACCCGGTCTTGCTCAGGCACGCGGCCGATCGACTCGGGATCGCGGTCGAGGCTGTGGACGCCGCGGAGTCCGATCGGTTGCTGAAGTTGGGCGCTCGTGTGACGTTTCGTCATCCGCTCATCCGGTCGGCGATCTACCGGTCGGTCGCACCGCAAGAAAGGCGCGAGGCCCATCGCGCGCTAGCGGCGGCGACCGATCCGCAGCTCGACCCGGATCGGCGTGCTTGGCACCTTGCGCAGGGGGCCGCCGGGCCCGACGAGGACATCGCATCAGAGCTGGAACGCTCGGCCGGCCGTGCCCAGGCGCGTGGCGGGTTCGCGGCGGCAGCCGTCTTCCTCGAACGGTCTGCGGAGCTGACACCCGAGCGGGCCCCGCGCGGAGCCCGCGCGCTCGCGGCGGCTCAGGCGAAGTTCGACGCCGCGGCGCCTGATCGTGCGTACGAACTGCTCGCGATGGCGGAGATGGCCCGGCTCGACGAGCTTCAGCGTGCGCGGGTGGACGTGCTGCGCGCCGAGATCGAGTTTGCCCGGAGCCGTAGCGACGCGTTGGCATTGATGCTCGCGGCCGCCGAACGCCTCGAACCGCTCCACGCCGGGCTGGCGCGAGATGCCCATCGCGAAGCACTCGGCGCAGCCCTCTTCGCCGGCCGCCTCAGTGGCGCCGTCGGGGTCACGGAGGTAGCGCAAGCCGCCCGCGTGGCCGGGCGGTTGGGCACATCCTCGCAGTCGCCAACTGCGCTCGATCTCCTCCTTGACGGCCTCGTGACCCGATTCACCGAGGGCTACGCGGCAGGCGTGGCGCCGCTCAGGCGACACCTGAAAGCCATGGAAGCAGTGCTCCGCGAGGATGGCATCGTCGGACGCGAGGTGCGCTTTGCGTGGGGCGTCTCCCCCGAGCTATGGGACGACGAGGCCTGGCATGAGCTCGCCAGTCGCGGAGTACAGCGCGCTCGGGATACCGGCGCCCTCATCGCTCTTCCAGTCGGGCTTACCTACCACGCCGGCCTGCTCGTATTCGCCGGAGAGTTCGCTGCCGCGGCGGCGCTCATCGAGGAGGCTGATGCGATCGCCGCGGCAACCGGCGTTGCACACTTCGACTACGCCTCCCCGCTCCTCGCGGCCTTACGCGGCCATGAGACCCAGGCATTGGAGCTGATCGAAGCCTGCGTCAAACGCGCGACCGCCAAGAGCGAGGGAAGGGCGATCGGTCACGCCGAACATGCGACCGCGGTGCTGTACAACGGCCTCGGCCGCTACCCGGCCGCGCTCGCCGCCGCCCAACGCGCATGCGAATACGAGGATCTGGGCGTCTTCGGCTGGGCGCTCGTCGAGCTCGTCGAGGCGGGCGTGCGAAGCGGCAGTCGCGAGGTCGCCGCCGCTGCGCTCGAGCGACTCGCCGCCCGAACACGCGCCAGCGCCACTGATTGGGCGCTCGGTGTCGAGGCCCGGTCGCGTGCGCTACTGACACATGGCCAGACTGCTGAGCCGCTGTACCACGAGGCGATCGAACGGCTTGCGCGGAGCCGTATCACCGTTCATCTAGCCCGCGCCCACCTCGTGTACGGAGAGTGGCTGCGCCGCGAGAACCGGCGCATCGATGCCCGGGAGCAGCTGCGCACCGCACACCAGATGTTCGTGTCCATGGGGGCCGACGGATTCGCCAAACGAGCCGGACGCGAGCTGGGTGCCACCGGCGAGCGAGTACGCAAACGCACCACCAGTACCCCCGCCCAGCTCAGCGCCCGAGAGACCCAAATCGCCCGGCTCGCAGGCGACGGCCTGTCCAATCCCGAAATCGCAGCCCAGCTCTTCGTGAGCCGGCGCACGATCGAATACCACCTGAACAAGATCTTTACCAAGCTCACAATCAGCACTCGCAACCAACTCCACCTCGCCCTCGCCGGCAAGCGCGCCGAAGGACCGCGATAGACCGCTGGGTCGCCGCGGCGGTCGCAGCCGCATGTGGAGTTCACGGATGCGAGCCTGGTCGCGTCATTCCTACCGTGACCTCAGCACGCTGAGAGACGCGGAGGAAGCCATCATGGCGATCGAGAATCGGGATGTCGTCGCATCCCCCCGATGCGGACAGCCATTGCACGGACTCTTTTCGAAGATCCGAGCCCCGCGAGCTGATCTCAGTTCGCCGATCGGGACGGCGGATCCGGTAACTGCCAAAGCACCGCTCTGCCATTGGCATCTTGTCGGCGGCGGCTGGCGCCCCCTACACGAGCAGCTGAACGCCCTGAACGACGCAGCCACCTGGGTCCGGGCGTGGGCTCCGGAATCCCCGTCGGTACCGGGCATCGCCGAACCGGTGGAGCTCGCGGAAAAGCTCAGTGTCGCGTCAGTTCAATGCGGTCACGACTACGCCGCCGTAGTCGTTTCGGGCGCACTGGACGCTATCGCCATCCGCCAGCTCCGCGCCTGTCTCCGCGGCCTGATCGAAGGCGGGACGCACAGCCTGCTGATTGACCTGTCTCAGGTGCCCGAAGCCGACGGACGGCTGGGTCTCATGCTCCATCGCGCTGAAACCGCGCTGCGAATACGACACGGACGGCTGGTACTGCTCAACGTCCCACCCGGCATCCGTTCGTCTCTCGACGTCGGTCGCATTTCCCAGTCGTTCGCCAGCTGCAAGGGCAGCATCGCCGGGCCCGCCGGTTCGACTGCGCATCCACCCTTCGCGAGTTGACCAAGTCCGGCGGCATGTGGAGTTCACGGATGCGAATGCCGTCCGGTGATTCCTACGGTGAGCTGACAGCAGCCATCGCGGTGGCTGTCCAAGGATCACCACGAGAAGAAGGGCCAACCATGAAGGCACTGTCTGAACAGCTCACCGATCTGGCTGCCCGGTCGAAGAAGACCGAGGACGTCGTAGCGGCAGCGCAGGAGAAGAACCGCGCGAGGCTCGAAAGCCAGCGAGACAAGTTGAAGACCTCCATCGCTGATGGCAACGCCAAGGCGCGGGAGCGCACCGCGTCCGCCGAAGCCAAGACGCAGCAGTGGTGGAGCGACACCCGCTCGTCCGTAGACGCCCGGTTCGCCGCGATGCGTGCCGAGGCAGACGAGCGGCACGCCGAGAAGGACATCAAGAAGGCCGAGCACCGCGCTGAGCGGGCTGAGCAGGACGCTGCGGACGCGATCGACTGGGCCCTCTACGTCCTCGACCAGGCCGAGTACGCCGCTATCGATGCCGTCATTGCCCGCGCGGACGCGGACGACCTGGCCCTGAACGGCTAGCGCCCGCGAACCTGCCACAGGGACTGCAGAGATCGGAGAACCGCTGTGAAAAGCCTCGCCTCACCCCTCATCTGGAGAGGGTTTCTCGCCATTCTCGTCGGAGTCATCGCAGTGGCGTGGCCCGGCATCACCGTCGGCGCATTCGTCATCCTGTTCGCCGTCTACGCGTTCCTTGCCGCGGGCATGGAAGCGGCGCGGGCGTTCCGGTCGGAGACCGCTGGGCCTGTCGCCGGACGACTGGTGCTGGCGGTTCTCGACGCTGCTGCCGGCGTCGTTGCGCTCGCCTGGCCCGGCATCACAGCGCTCGCGCTCGCCCTTCTCGTCGCCGTATGGGCAGTCATCATCGGATTCTTCGACTTGTTCTTCGCCTTCAGCGCCGGGGAATCCGCCGGCGAGCGGGCGCTGCTCGGGTTGACCGGCCTGATCTCCATAGCGCTCGGTCTGGTGTTCGCGATACGGCCCGACGTCGGCGCCGTCACGATCGCTGAGGTGTTCGGCCTGTTCAGCATCGTGGCTGGCATCTCGTCACTGGTGACGGGAGCCAATCTGCACAGCGCCACACCATCGCGTGTCGGTCTGTGAGGGAACCAAATGCCGACGAGCAACTCCATATCTTCTGGGCCAATGGCGCACCACTTCGTTGTTGGCGCTCAAATGCAGTGTGAAAGGACGTGCTCAAATGACCAAGACCAAGGACATTCGCGGGACTGTCGAAGCAGAACTCACCTTCGACCCACTCGTTGACG
>JAOPWD010000058.1 GCA_025965875.1 Pseudonocardiales bacterium | reverse complement strand
ATCCTGCTGGTGATACCGGCGGTCATCGCGCTGCTCGCCGAGAACGCCGGCCACGTCAAGGCGGTCTCCGAGATGACCGGTGACAACCTCGACCCGTACCTCGGCCGGGCCTTCATAGGTGACGGTGTCGGCACCGCGATCGCGTCCTTCGTCGGTGGCTCACCCACGACCACCTACGCCGAGAACATCGGGGTCATGGCGGCCACTCGGGTCTACTCGACGCTGGCTTATTACATCGCGGCCGGCGTGGCCATCCTCTTCGGGTTCTGCCCGAAGTTTGGTGCCCTGGTCGCCTCCACGCCCGGAGCGGTTCTCGGCGGCATCACGCTCGTCCTCTACGGCATGATCGGCCTGCTGGGCGCCAAGATCTGGATCGAGAACCGGGTGAACTTCGCCAACCCGATCAACCTGGTGCCGTTGGCGGCCGGGATCATCGCCGGCATCGGGCCGCTGCACTTCGCGATCACGCACAAGTTCTCCATCAGCGGGATCGCGGCCGGCACCATCCTGGCTGTCGCAGGCTGGCACGCAGCCCGTGCGATCGCGCCGGCGCACCTGCGCACGTCGCTCTACACCGGCCCCGGAGGAACCCATGAAGGCCAGGATTCAGCCGGCGGAGCGGTGATCAGCGTCGGCCCCGCGGGCGGTGACCTGAGCGCTACGCCGGAACCCGATGAAGATCGCACCGACGACGACGCGGATCCCGGGCAGCCACCGCACCGACGGCGATGATCTCGACCGGTAGCGTCGAGACGTGAAGCCGTCTCCCTTCGGATACTCCAGGCCGGCGTCGGTCGACGAAGCCCTGTCGACCCTCGCCGCGCACGGGTCGAACGCGAAGGTGCTCGCCGGCGGTCAGTCACTGTTGCCGATCCTCTCGATGCGACTGGCCGCGCCGCACCATCTGGTCGACATCAACCGGCTCACCGAACTCGACTACGTCCGCCTCGACGCCTCGACGGTGCGGGTCGGCGCGCTGGCCCGGCATGCCCGGGTGCTCGCCGACACCGCGGCGCGCGTCGCGCAGCCGTTGCTCGCCCAGGCGCTGCGACTGGTCGCCCACGCGACGATCCGCAACCGCGGTACGACCGTCGGCAGCATCGTGCACGCCGACCCGTCCGGGGAGATGACAGCGGTGCTGGCGCTCCTTGGCGGGTCGGTCCGGGTGGCGAGCAAGTCCGCCCACCGAGACGTGCCCGCCGACGAGTTCTTCCTCGGCGCGCTTGAGTCCGCCGTGGCACCGGGGGAGTTGGCGCTCGAAGCCAGCTTCCCGGTGCTGGGGCCGCGGTCGGGAACCGCTTTCGTCGAGGTGTCCCGGCGCCAGGGCGATTACGCGGTGTGCGGCGTGGGGGCCTTGGTCGAACTCGACGGTGACGGCGCGCTCAGTTCGGCGCGCACCGCGTACCTGTCCGTCTCGGCCACCCCGCTCGTACTCGACGTGTCCGAGGCAGGCGAGGACTTCGCGGCCGCCGCGGCGCTCGCTCACGAGCAGGTCGATCCGGAGGCCGACATCCACGCCACCGCGGACTACCGACGCCACCTGGCCGGCGTGCTCACCGAGCGGGCACTGCGTGCAGCCCATGCCGGCGCCGTGGAGCGGAGCGCGCATGGCTGACGAAGAGCACTTCGACGTGCAGTTGGTCGTGAACGGGGCGGCACACAACGTGCG
This sequence comes from Pseudonocardiales bacterium, assembly GCA_025965875.1. Classification (GTDB taxonomy): domain Bacteria; phylum Actinomycetota; class Actinomycetes; order Mycobacteriales; family Jatrophihabitantaceae; genus QHCC01. The sequence goes on along the minus strand of JAOPWD010000058.1, from coordinate 13,130 downwards.
GGTGCCCGCACGCCGGCTGCTGTCGGACTGCATCCGGCACGACCTGCGGCTGACCGGGACGCACGTCGGCTGCGAGCACGGGGTATGCGGGGCGTGCACCGTCCTCGTCGACGGTGTCGCGATGCGCTCCTGCCTGCTGCTGGCGGTGTCCGTCGACGGCAGCCGCATCACCACGGTCGAGGGGCTCACCGAGCGCGACGGCACGCTGTCGCCGGTGCAGCAGGCGTTCGAGGACTGCCACGGCCTGCAGTGCGGCTTCTGCACACCGGGCTTCCTGACGACGATCACCGCGGGGCTGCGGACGAACCCGGACCCGACGCAGGACGAAGCCCGCGACCTGATCGGCGGCAACCTGTGCCGCTGCACCGGCTACCAGAACATCGTCAAGTCCGTCCTCCGCGCGGCCGAGATCGAGCGTGAGCGGGCCGCGCCATGACAACCGGAAGCAAGCTGCTCACTTCCGTGCGGGCCACGGTGTCTGGTGCGGTGGCGTCGGCATGACGACCAAGATGTTCGGCGAGCCGATAGCCCGCGTCGAGGACGACCGGCTGGTGCGCGGACACGGCGCCTACCTCGACGACCTCGGCCACGACGCACTCGCCGCGGCGTTCGTGCGCAGCCCGCACGCGCACGCCGAGGTGCTCGACATCGACGTCACGGGCGCCCTGGAGGTCGAAGGGCTGCTCGCGATCTACACCTACGAAGACCTGCCGGACCGCCTGGCCGAACCGCTGCCGCTGCTCATCCCGCACCCGTCCCTGACCCATGGCCGCACCCAGTACGCGCTGGCCCGCGACGTCGTCAACCACGTCGGCGAGCCGATCGTGATGGTCGTCGCGCGCGACCGCTACCTGGCCGAGGACGCCGCCGAACGAATCATCGTCAGCTACCGGCCCCTGCCTGCCGTCGTAGGCATCGACGCGGCCCGGGCGGCCGAGCACCTCGTGCACCCCGACGTCCCCGGCAACGTCGCCGCCAACATGATGCAGCGTGTCGGCGATGTCGACGCGGCGCTGCGCAACGCGCCGCACGTCCTCGAACTGGACCTGTCCATCGAGCGGTCGGCTTCCACGCCGATGGAGGGACGCGGCGTCCTGGCCCGCTGGGATCCGGAATCGCACCGGCTGCGGCTGTGGACGTCGACCCAGACCTCCACCGGCGTAAGGGCCGCGGTGGCCGCGAAGCTCGGGCTCGCACTGGTGGACGTCGACGTGATCACGCCCGACGTCGGCGGCGGCTTCGGCGTGAAGATCATGCACCCGTGGCCCGAGGAGGTGCTGGTGCCGTGGTCGGCGCAACTGCTGGGCCAGCCGGTGAAGTTCGTCGAAGACCGCCGCGAGCACTTCATCTCCAGCGCGCACGAACGCGCACAGCAGCACCACGTCCGGGTCGGCTTCGACGACGAGGGCCAGCTGTTGGGACTGGACGTGCGGTTCTGGCACGACCACGGCGCCTACATCCCGTACGGCCTCATCGTCCCGATCATCACCTCGACCCAGTTGGTCGGGCCGTACAAGCCCGGCGCGTACCGCGTCGAGTTCGACTCGCTGTACACGAACACGGTGATCGTCACGCCGTATCGCGGCGCCGGGCGGCCGCAGGGCGTCTTCGTCATGGAACGCACGATGGATGCGATTGCCGCCGAGCTCGGCCTCGACCGCACCGTGGTCCGGGAGCGCAACTTCATCCGCCCCGACGAGATGCCTTACGACCACGGGCTGGTGTTCCAGGACGGCCGGCCGCTCATCTATGACTCGGGCGACTACCCGACGTCGCTGGAGAAGCTGAAGAAGCTCGTCGGCTGGGACGACTTCGCGGCCGTGCGAGATGCGGCCCGGGCCGAGGGCCGGCGCGTCGGCATCGGGCTCGCCTGTTACGTCGAGGGAACCGGGGTCGGGCCGTACGAGGGTGGGCACGTCGTTGTCGAGCCGTCGGGCAAGGTCAAGGTCGCGACCGGACTGACCTCGCAGGGGCAGGGGCACCAGACCGTGTTCGCGCAGATCGTCGCCGACGAACTGGGCGTGCCGATGGCTGACATCGAGGTCGTCACCGGCGACACGCGGCGCTTCGGCTATGCCGTCGGAACATTCGCCTCGCGGGCTGCGGTGATGAGCGGCTCGGCGATCCATCTCGCCGCGCGTGCTGCTCGCGAGAAGGCGTTGAAGGTCGCGGCCGACGCACTCGAGGCGGACCCCGACGACCTGGAGATTGTCGACGGGATCGTGCGGGTCGTCGGCGTGCCTGGGGCCGAGATCAGTCTCGGCACCGTCGCGGTGCTGTCCAACCCGTTGCGCTACGCCTTCGACGACGCGGCGAAGGCGGCCACCCAGTTCGCGGTCGGCGACACCGGCAAGCCACCGGTGCCCGAGGACGAGGAGCCGGGCATCGAGGGGCGCGACTACTTCTCGCCGATGCAGTCGACGTTCGCCAGCGGCATGCACGCGGTAGTCGTCGAGACCGACCCGGACACCGCTGAGATCAAGATCCTGCGCTACTGCGTGGTGCACGACTGTGGCCTGCTGATCAACCCGCGCATCGTCGAAGGACAGATCCACGGCGGTGTCGCGCAGGGCGTGGGCGGCGCGCTGTACGAGCGGATGGCCTACGACGAGGCCGGGCAATTGCAGAACGCGTCGTTCATGGACTTCCTGATGCCCTATGTGAGCGAGGTGCCGGAGCGCATCGAGATCGACCACCTCGAGACCCCGTCGCCGCTGAACCCCTTGGGCATCAAGGGTGCCGGCGAAGCCGGTGTCATCCCGGGTGCCGCCGCGTTCGCCGCCGCCATCGAGGACGCCGAGGGTTTCCCGATCACGGCGATGCCGATCTCCCCGAGCGAACTGTTTGAACTCCGCCGTCTGCACTCGAAAGGGTTGTCCACATGAAGGTCTCCGGCGACGCCACGCTGCACGCCCCGATCGAGAAGGTCTGGGCCGCGCTGAACGATCCGGCCGTTCTGGTGCGCACCATCCCCGGCTGCGAGCGGCTCGAGACGACCGGTCCGGACGCCTACCGGATGGTGGTCACCGCGGGCGTCGCGTCGATCAAGGGCACCTACGCGGGCGAGGTGCAACTCAGCGATCAGGAGGAGCCGAACTCGTTCCTGATGACGGCGTCGGGCGCGGGCGGGCCCGGCACGGTCAGCACCGAGGTGCGCGTTGCGTTGGCCGACGCGGGGGACGGATCGACGACGCTGACTTATGACGCCGATGCGGTCGTCGGGGGAGTCATCGCCGGCGTGGGGCAGCGGATGCTTGTCGGGGTCTCGAAGAAGATGGCCGGGGAATTCTTCCGGTCCGTCGACGACGTGCTCACCGGCAAGGCGGTCGAGCCGGCTGCGTCACCAGATGCAGCCGCGGCCGCCGAGGCGGGTGTGTTCGTCGCGCCAAGTACCGGGTCGGGCCGGGCGATCGGGGGCGAGGGGTTCCTGCCGGGGGCGCTCGTCGGCGCCGCGATCGCACTGGCCGGCGTCCTGGTCGGCGGACTGCTCGGGCGCAGGCGGCACTGATGCGCGAGTTCGTTGCAGCAGCGGTGCAGGTGGCGCCGTCGTCGGGTCCCCTCACCGCGGAGTCGATCGCGGGCAACTGCGCCCGGGCCGTGGCGCTCGTGCGGGACTGCGTCGCCGCGACGGGGGCCGAACTCGTCGTAGTGCCGGAATCGGTGACCACCGGGTTCACCCCTGGAGTTGACGTTGAGACTCTCTGGGACCTGATGTCCGAGATTCCGGGGCCGGTGCTCGAGCCATTCACGGCAGCAGCGACAGAACTTGGCATCCATCTGGTCGTCGGTACGTATGAGCGCGGCCCGCAGCGCGGCACCGTGCACAACGCGGCCGTGGTGATCGGCCCGTCGGGCGAGGTGCTCGGCATCTACCGCAAGACCCACCCGTTCGGCGGCGAGCGGGCCGACCGGGGCGGCTGGGTCACCCCGGGCGAGGACAGCTGCGTCGTCGAAACCCCGCTGGGCCGAATCGGCCTGATCATCTGCTTCGACGGCGACTACCCGGAGCTGTCGCGCATCACCGCGATCAAGGGCGCCGAGATCATCTGCCGGCCGTCGGCGCTGCTGCGCTCAGCCGACATCTGGGAGCTGACGAACCGGGCGCGGGCCTACGACAACCACGTGTACGTGATCGGCGCGAACGCCACCGGCGTCGACCCGGCGGGTGTCATTTACTTCGGCAACTCGATGATCGTCACGCCGATCGCCGAGGTGGTCGCGCGCGCGGCCTCGCACGAATGCTGGGTCTCGGCCCGCCTCGACCCCGCCACCGCGATGGCTTCGCTCACCCCTGGCTCGTCCGTTCCGCAGTCGTTCGACCACCTGGCCGACCGCAACCTCGCGCTCATCCGCCGGCACGCCGACGCGCTGCTGAGTGAGGCGGCCACGTCGTTCCCCCACGGCGGCAAACCGGACGACATCGTCGACTGACCGAGCGGCTGCGGCTAAGCCTTCTGAAACACCAGGCAGTAGTCACCACTCATCCATGGCGGCGGGTCGTCCCAATGCAGGTAGGTCTCGGTGCGCAGACTCAGGTGTGCCGCCACACCCTGTGCGATATCCCACGCGAGCGGCGTCACCACGTCGCCATTGCGGATGTTGGCGGCATTGATCACGAGGTGACCTCGTGGGCGCAACAGCTCGGCTACCGCGGCGAATACCTGCGAGAGCTCGGCCAGGTAGGTGGGGTAGTGGCCGTCGTTCGTCGTGTACCCGGTGAGCGGGTTGCTCGGCTGATCGAGGGCGCTCATGTAAGGCGGCGAGGTCAGGCACAGATCGAACGGACCAAGCCCCAATTCGCCTAGGTGACGAGCGTCGCCTTCGATGACTGTCGCCTTGCCGTCGAGGCGTTGTCTGATCACCGCGACCCGCTCAGGGAGCAACTCGATGCCGACAGCGGAGCGCTCCATCTGCTCACAGACGACAAGGGTCGCGCCAAAGCCCGCGAACGGATCCAGCACGACGTCGCCAGGCGACGTGTACTCAGCGACGACGGCTCGGACCAGAGCCTCTGGGAAGTGCACATCCTCCTCGGCCGCACCCACGCGCTCCCGCGCGAGTTCGCTGGCTCTGAAGCTCATGATGCGTTCCATTCCGCGAGGATCGCACCTGCGAAGAAATGACCCATCAAAAGGTTGGGCGGTGGCCTGTCATTTCCAGCGGAAATGGACGAATACCCGGCCGAAGTTGTTCGAGTCCTTCTCGACGCGGTGGTAGAGCGCCTTGATCTCCTTCTGGTCGAGGAAGCGCAGGACCCGCTTCTTCAGCTGTCCTGAGCCCTTGCCCGGAATGATCTCCACGAGCGGCGCCTTCTTGGCCACTGCCTCGGCGATGATGGCGTGCAGGGCGCGCTCGATGTCATCGCCCCGGTTGTAGATGTCATGCAAGTCGAGCTTGAGCTTCACGGTATGAGCGTTGCACGGCGGCGTTCGGTCACTCGCTGGGCTCGACCAGCGCCAGCTGATTAGGTTGGACGACGTGCCTGCCGAAGCCGTCACCATCCGAACCGCGACGGCCGAGGACGCACCGTCGGTCCAGGGGATCTACGCGCCGGTGGTCCTCGATTCCTTCGCGTCGTTCGAGGAAATCCCGCCCGACGTGGCCGAGGTCGCTCGTCGGATGCTCGCTCGCCCCCGCCTGCCTTGGTTCGTTGCGCAGGATGCCCGACGCGTCGTCGGCTACGCCTACGCCTCGCAACATCGCCAACGCCCCGGCTACCGGTGGTCGGCCGAGGTGTCGGTGTACCTCGACCCCGGGTACCACGGCCGCGGCATCGCGCGTGCGCTCTACGAGCGATTGATCATCGAGGTGACCGAACTGGGTTACGTGTCGATCTTCGCCGGCATTGCGCTGCCCAACCACGCGAGCGTGCGCCTGCACGAGGCGGTCGGCTTCGAGCCCGTCGGCGTGTTCGGCCATATCGGGTTCAAGGACGGCGCCTGGCACGACGTGGGCTGGTGGCAGCGTGCGCTGCGCGACCTGCCGGTGTCGCCGGACGAGCCACGCGAGTGGACGCCTGCCGGCTAGGCAGTCGATAGGCCCGCAGCCCGCGGCTAGCCGGTGGTGATGCTGACATCTCCACTCGTCAGGCTATTGCCGCGCGGATCGATCACCCTGATCCGGTATTTGTACAGGGTTCTGGACTTCAGGCCAGTGTCCGTGAACGACAAGGCGGGGCGGTTCCAGAACTGCGACGTCGCCCGAATCGTGCGCACCGGCGCGGCGACATTTCCGTTGCGAATCACCTGGTAGGTGAGATTTTCGTTGTCACGGTCCCAACTCGTCGGCCAGGTGACCTTCACGCTGGTCGGGGCCAGGAACACCCCGCTCAGCGTCGGGGCGACCGTGACCCGGGGACCCTGGCGGCCCGGCGCAGGCGGCCGGATTGCGAAGCGGACCAGTCCCTGCTGCCCGACGCCGTTGACCGACGGGAACTCGCCGCCCATGACCACGTATTTCCCGTTGCCGGTGATGGTCCACGCCGCCTGGCTCTGCCCGGTGAACGTCCCGGCCTGCAGGTCGGGGAACCAGTTGTACATCGCCGGCGCGGGCGTCCCGCCCCAGTCGGTGTAAGGAGGCTGGAAGCGGTGCAGGAGCGTACCCGCAGCCGTCGTGGTGAACGCCAGCGCGCGTCGGATGATCCCACCTGGGTACCCGCCCACGGTGACACAGTTGTGCGCGTGAGTCACGGTGTACACGACGCCGTTGACCGCGTAGGTGCCATAGGTGTCGCCGTTGCAGTCCTCCACCCAATTGAGCGCGCCGGTCGCCGGGTTTGCGGAGAATATTCCCTCCAACGTGCCCGTGCCACCGGCGGCGTGGAAGGCGTAACCGGTGCCGTAGATCGCGTTTCCGTCCGTCGACAGGCTGAAGACGGCCGATCCCGGGCCGTAGTCGCGCACGCGGGCGTTGGCGGCCCACGGCTGTAGCGCTCCAGCCACATTGCCAACCGCTCCCAGTCCGTACACCGGTGAACCGTTGATGGTGAGGAATGAGCCACCGATGATCACCAACGGCGCACGCGGCGACAGCACCATCGTCAGTACCGTCCGGTCGGCAGACGGATGCCAGCCCAGGAGCGCTCCGGTGGACGCCGAGAAGGCCGCCAAACGGGTGCGCGGCGTCGATCCGACTGCGGTGAAGGTGCCGCCTGCGTAGACCCCAGTACTCGATGCCGCGATGGTGTTCACGGTGGAATTGATTGGGGGTGCGAACGTGCTGATCAATGCGCCCGTCGTGGCACTGAACGCAGCGATGCGGCTGCGGATGCGTCCGTTCACCGTGGTGAACTGCCCACCAACATAGACGCGCGAGCCGTCCGGCGACCCCGCGACTGCTTTCACCACTCCGTTGAGCGTTGGAGCGAATCCGCTCAGGACGCCGGTGACGAGGTTGTACGAGAGGAGATTTGTGCGCCTGACCCGGTGGGTACCAGGTGCTGCACCGGCCGGGCGCGCGTAGCTGAACTGGCCGCCCGCGAACACGGTGTTTCCGATGATTGCCTGCGACCAAACGACGCCGTCGATCTGGGCGGTGGGCAGCGCGTCGGCGGTTACGTTGTTGACCCCGGGTTCCCGGATCGGCGCCGGCGTCGAGGGCACCCCGCCGGCGCTCGGTGCAGCCATCACGCCCGCAACGACCAGCGCAGCCGTCGCCACGAGGAATGCGGTTGCCAGCGACTTGACCAACCGCGACAGTCGGCGTGCTTTGTTCATCGCGAACCCCCCGCAACCGGTTTGCCTTCGCGAGATTACGGACCGGCATGTGGTCCGGCTGTGAAGTGGCAGTCAAACGTCCACTCGCCCCTTACCTCGACGAAACCTGGAGCAGACACCCCGGCAACGCTGAACCTGAAGGCTCGCGGCATGGACTGGGATGAGCTGCAGGAGACGGGCAAGACCTGGCGGGTCCGAGTTCAGCTGGCCGATCACCCCGGCCAACTCGCGACGCTGGCGACCCGGCTGTCCGAACACAGCTGCAACCTGCTCGGTGTCAGCGTGCTGCCGGTCGCTGGCGATCCCAGCGATGCGGCAGGCAACGTCGTCGACGAGCTGGTGCTGCGCGCCCCCGCAACGCTGCGATCCGGAGAGCTGACCGCCCTGGTCGAGGTGCCCGGCGCGCGCTGCGTCGGCATCGCGCCGGCGTCCGTCGGCGACCTGGTGGACACCCACACCGCGGTGCTGCGCACCGCCGCCGGGATCCTGTCGGGAGTCGGCACGGCGTGCGACGCGCTGGGTCAGGTGTTGGGCGCCGACTCGGTCGCTTTGCTCGAGCGCGACGCGGGCACCGAAAGCGGCGAGCCCGGGACGATCCGCCTCGACTCCCGCGGACATCGCGCGACGATCACGATGCGCACCGGTGAGCAGGTCGTGGCCGTGCGCGAGTGGGCGCCGTTCACCGATGGCGAGCTGGCCCGCGTGCCCGCGCTGCTCGTCCTGTTGGGCTTCGCCGAGCTGCGCACCCCCTCCGACCTGCCCGCCGCGCCGTCGCGAGCCGACGAGTCGACCAGAACGGCGCCGGCTCGAGCGCGCCGTCAGCTGAGTTCACTGGACGCTCAATTCCTCAACGCCGAGACGTCCACGACCCTGACACATGTCGGCGGGGTGACCATTCTCGACCCGGCAGATGCACCGGGCGGCCCGGTCACCGTCGTCGGCCTTCGGACCCTGGTCGGCAGCCGGCTGCATCTCGTCGCGCCGCTGCGCTGGCGGCTGCACGAGGTTCCGCTTGGGCTCGACCTGCCGTACTGGGTCGACGCCGGAACGGTCGACCTGGCGCACCACATCCGCGAGGTCCAACTGCCCGCGCCGGGAACGGACGCCCAGCTCGGCGAGCAGATCGCCCGACTGGCCGAGACCCCGCTGCGCCGTGACCGCCCGTTGTGGGAGTGCTATCTGGTCCACGGCCTGGCCGGCGGCCGCCAGGCGCTGTACACGAAGGTGCACCACGCCATGATCGACGGCGTCTCTGCTGCCGAGGTGCTAGCCGTGGTGCTCGACCTCGATCCGGAGCCTCGCCAGGTGCCGCCGCCGGACGCCGCCGTGCCCGCGGAACCCTCACCCGGCGCCGCGGAGATGCTGCAACGGGGTGTCCGTCGCACGGCAACGCTTCCGCTGCAGTTGCTCCGGTCCGCGCCGGACATGCTGCCGCACGTGTTGGACCTGCCCGGCGCGGCGAACGCGCCGGGTGCCGGTCTGCTCGGCAACCTGGCCGGCAGCCTGGCTCGGTTCGTCGGCCGGTCGTCGGCCCCGGCGCTGCCCGAACGGCCGCCACCCGCGCCGATGACGCCGTTCAACGGGCCGATCACCGCCCGCCGTGACTTCGCATTCACCGACCTGCCGCTCGATGAGGTCAAGGCGGTGAAGAACGCGCTGGGCTTCACGGTCAACGACGTGGTGATGGCGCTGTGCACCACCGCGCTGCGGCGCTGGCTCATCGACCACGACGCCCTGCCCGAGCACCCGTTGGTGGCCTCGATCCCCGTCTCGGTGCGCACCCCGGAGCAGTTCGGTACGGCGGGCAACCAGATCTCGTTCATGCTCACGGCGCTGCCGACCGACGAGGCCGATCCCGCCCGCCGGCTGGGCTTGCTGCACACGTCGCTGGCCGGGGCGAAGCGGCGCTTCAGTGCAACGCCGGCCCGCCTGCTGCACGAGTTCAGCGCCGCGCTGCCGCAGGCGATGCACGGGTTGGCCTCGCGGGCGGTGCTGCGGGCCGCGACGATTAGCGGGCCGCCCTTCAACCTGTTCGTGTCCAACGTCGCCGGCCCGCAGGTTCCGCTCTACGCCGCTGGGGCCCGGGTCACCGGCAACTATCCCGTCTCGGTGGTGAGCGACATCGGCGGCGGCATCAATATCACGGTGATGTCCTACGACGGGCACCTCGACTTCGGCATCGTCGTGTGCCGTGACATGGTTCCCGACGTGTGGGACATCGCCCGGCACCTGCGCGACGCGCTCACCGAGCTCACCGAGGTGACCGGGCGCGTCGAACTCGAATCGGAGCCGATGGCCGCCCAGCACTGAGCCAGCGGCACGCGGGAATGCCAGACTCGACGGATGGATGTCCGCAACCTCTCCGACCTGCTCGATCGCTTCTCTGAGCACTGGTCGCCCAAGAAGATCGCCGAACTCAACGACTACGACATCAAGCTCGTCAAGGTCCAAGGCGACTTCGTCTGGCACAGCCATGACGACACCGACGAGTTGTTCCTCGTCGTCGACGGGGAACTCACCATCCAACTGCGCGATCGCGACGTCGTGCTGGGCGCCGGCGAACTCTTCGTCGTCCCGCGTGGCGTGGCACACTGTCCGCGCGCTGACCGGGAGGCGGCCGCCCTGCTGATCGAGCCGCGGGGCGTCGTGAACACCGGCCAGGCCGGTGGGGCGCTGACGGCCGGGCCCGAGACGCTGTCCTGATAGCGGGGTGTCCTCGTTGGCTGCATACGCGTCCTCGCCGGGCGGCCCGGCGTCGCAGGAATCGTCAGGTCTGAACCCGTTGGCCGTCGACCTGGCTCGCGAGAACGTCGCTCTCTCGGACGCCCCGGATCTGGCGGGAGTCGTCGCCGGGATGCGCGCGCTGAGCGCTGAGCTGCATCGGACCAGCGCCACGGTCGCCGGCAACTGGACGATCTCGCCGCTGTCGATCGATCTCGCCTTCGGAATGCTTCGCGCCGGCTCCCGGGGGTCGACCGCTCGCGAACTCGATGAGGTCTTCGGATTCGCGATCGGGTCGGTGCCGCAGGGAGCACCGCACGCGGCGCTGAATGCACTCGCCGCTCACCTGATCACGACCGGACCGGTTCCCACGACGCCGAGCGCGGCGCCCGCTGGTCACGCACCCCCCGCCCCGATCGTCGCTATCGCCAACGGCCTGTTCCTCGACCGGACGTACTCCGCCGAGATCGAGCGCGACTTCCTGGCCACTCTCGCCACGCAATACGGGGCGAGCCTCACGACCGTGTCCTTCCACGACCCCTCCGCCACGAGCGCGATCAACGAGTGGGTGGCTCGCCGGACTCGTGACCGGATCAAGAAGCTGTTCGACAGCCTCGACCCAGAGACCGTCTTAGTACTCGCCAACGCCGTGTATCTCAAGGCAACCTGGCGCAACCAGTTCAGCGAACACGCGACCACCGACGGTCCGTTCACCACGCCAGCCGGGCAGCCGGTGCCGGCGCGCTTGATGCGCGCGCAGTTTCACGGTGTGCGCTACGCGGCCGGCGAGGACTGGCAGCGGGTCAGCCTGCCCTACGTCGGAAACGAACTGGCCATGCGGATCGTCGTCCCCGCCGGGCATGCGAGCGACGTCGCATCGCTTGGCCCCGCGTTGGCTGCCGCGAGCCAGCCCTCGCTCAACGACCGGCCGGCCTGGGTAGACCTGACCCTGCCCAAGTGGGACACCGCGACCAACCTTGCCCTCGTCACAGCCCTGGGCAAGTTGGGCTTGGCTGACGTCTTCAGCTCGCGGGCCGACCTCAGTGGGATCGCGCCCGGGCTGTTCGTCAGCGACGCGATCCACCGAGCGAACATCACCGTCGACGAATTGGGCACCGAAGCCGCGGCGGTCACCGGCATTGCGGCACGCGCCACAGCCGTCAGAGAGGGTCCGCCGATCGTGATGCGGGCGGACCGCCCGTTCGCCTGGGCCGTCGTTCACGAACCGACCGCAACGCCGATCTTCACCGGGCACGTCACGAACCCGGCCGTCTAGTGGGCGCGACTCGCGCTCAACGCTGGTAGGCCACCGTCGTTCGCTGCTGCATGAAACCAACCGACTCGTAGAGGCGGCCGGCACCGTCGGCGTTGTCGGTGTCGACATCGAGTTTCGCCTCGGCGTATCCGGCGGCTGCTGCCGCAGCGAGCGCGCGGCGCAGCACGGCGCGGCCCAGGCCCTGTCCGCGAGCCCTCGGCCGCACACCGATCTGGCCGAACCACAACTCACCGGGCTGGAACTCGTAGCTGAGCAAGTAGGCAACCACCGCGCCGTCCGCGCCGACGCTCATGCTCGAGCAGGCCGGCCGGAACGTGCGCGAGCCGGTGTACCACTGGCGCCACCGCTCCGGGTCGGGCGGCGAGGAGTTCCAGTGCCGAGCGAACGCGTCGATGTGCGCGGCGCGCACCTCATCGTCCAGCGCGGCGTCGTAGTCCTGCAGCCGGTCGTCCGGGGTCCGGTCCAGCGACGCGAGGTCGTGGCTCATCACGTGGAAGTAGCGAACCGGCCGATAACCGCACGACGTCAACAGCGCGGCGGACTCCGGCGAGGACGACCCGCTCTGCGGGCGCACCTCGCGTCCCGGGAACAGCTCGCCGGCCCACTCGACCGCGCGCCGCTCGAGGCGGTGCAGTAGCTCCGAGCCGATGCCCCGGCGGGTGTGCTTGGGATGGACTCCGCCGAAAAACATCGCTCGGATCTCGCCGTCGACACGCTCCACCGGCAGCATCACCTGGCCGTACGCGACAAGCGTGCCGTCGTCGTCGAGCACCGCCACAGTGTCGCGCGCCGGATCAAGCGACGGGTCGTCGAGTTCCTCGGCCAGGTCTTCGGCGGAGTACTGCTCGTCAGTGCCCTCGGCGTCGGCGATCGCCGTGGTCAGCGCGGACCACGCGGGTGTGTCGGCTGCGGTGAGCGAGCGCCACGTGTAGCTCATGAGCGGAGCCTGGCAGGTGCTCGCTGTCCAGCCAACCGAATTCAGCCCTAGATCGGTGCGCGCGCTACGCAGGGTGCCCTGGCTTGAAGTCCCGCACATCGCCATAGGTGACGAGATCACCGATGTCTTCGTGGCACTCGCCCGAGTCAGGCTCGATTAGGAACGCGACGTGATCGCCCAGTGGCAGCCGTTCGAGGATGCGCCCGCTGAACCAGGCCGGCGCTTCAGTGAGGATCGGGACACCTTCCGGGCCGGGACGCCATTCGCACCGCGCGAATTTGTCGACCTTGTCGCCGGTCTGCTCTCCGAACAGCTTCGCCAACTCGACGTCGTCCTTGCCCAGGATGTGCACCGCCAGCCGGTCCGCATCGGACGCGACCCGATACGTGTAGTTCTTGTCCGACAGCCCGGCCAAGAAGCGCCGCGGATGGATGCTCGCCTGCGTGGCAAACCCGATGAGGCAGCCCGCTCGTCGCTCGCC
>JAOPWD010000548.1 GCA_025965875.1 Pseudonocardiales bacterium | reverse complement strand
CCGCGCCAGATTGTGGCGAGGTCGCCAGGAGTGATGCCCCAGTCGTATTCGGCGCTGCCTGCCTGGATGTGGTTGAAGCCCTGCGCGTAGGCGACGATCTTCGAGGCGTAGAGCGCTTGGCGGACGTCTTCGGTGAACTTCTCGGCGTCGCTGGGCTTTTCACCGAGGTCGCCCGATGCCAGACCCGTGGTCGCCTTGCGCTGAGTGACCGAACCCGACAGTGCGCGGGCGAACACCGCCTCGGCGATGCCGGTGACGGGGACGCCGAGGTCGAGTGCGGACTTGACGGTCCAGCGGCCGGTGCCCTTCTGCTCGGCCTCGTCCAGGATGACGTCGACCAGCGGCTTGCCGGTCTTGGCGTCGGTCTGCCGCAGCACCTCGGCGGTGATCTCGACGAGGTAGCTGTCCAAGTCGCCCTTGTTCCATTCGGTGAACACGTCGGCGATCTCGCCCGCGGACTTTCCGAGCCCGTCGCGCAGCAGCTGATAGGCCTCGCCGATCAGCTGCATGTCGGAGTATTCGATGCCGTTGTGGACCATCTTGACGAAGTGGCCCGATCCGTCGGGGCCGATATGCGTGCAGCAGGGGACACCGTCGACGTGTGCCGAGATCTCCTCGAGCAGTGGGCCGAGCGACTTGTAGGACTCGGCAGGACCGCCGGGCATGATGGATGGGCCGTTGAGCGCGCCTTCCTCGCCGCCGGAGATACCCGCACCGACGAAGTGCAGGCCACGCTCGCGCATCGCCTTCTCGCGCCGGATCGTGTCGGTGTACAGCGCGTTGCCGCCGTCGATGATGATGTCGCCTTCTTCCATCGCGTCGGCGAGCTCATTGATGACGGCGTCGGTCGGGTCGCCGGCCTTGACCATGATCAGCACCCGCCGCGGTTTCTCAAGGGCGGCAAGAAATTCGGGTATGGTCTCGCTGCGCACGAACTTGCCTTCCGAACCGTGCTCCTTGAGCAACGCGTCGGTCTTGGCGATCGAGCGGTTGTGCAGGGCGACGGTATAGCCGTGGTGTGCGAAGTTGCGGGCGATGTTCGACCCCATCACCGCCAGGCCGGTGACCCCGATCTGAGCGGTGCCGGTCGTGTCAGAGTTTGCAGACGAGCTCATTCGGGCAGCCTTTCGTTTTTTGTTGTGGCACAGCAGCTTTTACGGCAGAAATGATTACGCGATAAACAGTCGATGAATTTCGGTCAGCCAGGGCACCGCAAGCGCGACGGTGGGCACCACGAGCACGGCGGCCGCGCCGAGGTAGGCGGTCGCCGCCAGCACGCGGCTGTTGGGCCGCCCGCCGAGGCGGCGCACCCGCAGCACCGTGGTCGGACCGCCGGCAGCCAGAGCACCCGACGGGGTGCGTCCGGACGCGCAGGCGACTAGGGCGCGGGCCAGGGGGGTTGGGCCGGCAGCGCGCACGGCCGCGTCGTCGGCGAGCAGTTCGATGAGCAGTCGGACGGCGTGAAGCGCGTTGGCGCTACGGACGAATCGGGGGAAGGCGGCGTGTACCGCGGTGAACATCTCGAGAACCAGGTCGTGGCGGGCCCGCAAGTGCGCACGCTCGTGGGTGAGGATCGCCGCCATCTCATTGTCGGCCAACGCATTCAGCGCACCCTCGCTGACCACCACGCGGCTGCGCACGCCCGGCAGGCAGTAAGCCAGCGGTTGTGCCACATCGAGGATCCGCAGGTGATTGCCCTGCGACTTGCCGACCAGGTCGACGACCATTCGGTGGTGCGCCCGGCGGCGCCGCGTGGCGATGGCGACCTGCACGACGGCGTAGGTCAGCCGTGCACCGATCACCAGGGTGACCGCGAAGACAATGACGTAGGCCGTCCACAGCGGCCAGCCCAGCGCCTCGATTTCGCTGGTGATGGTGGCGGTGGGGCGGCCGTCCGGTCCGGGCACGAAGAGCCTGCTGGCGATGGCGATCCCGGCCGAAAACGCCGACAACACGGCGGCAAGGGCGATGGACTGCCACAGCACGATCGCGGCCCGCGGTGCACGCGTCGGCCAGGTTGCCCGCGCCAGCATTGCCGGGACTGGTCCCGACAGGACCAGCGCGACGATGGTGAAGGCCAGCGCGGACACGCTGTAAGTCTCCCTCAGCCGGTGCCCGGATTACCAGTGGGCGGCGATTCGGTGTACTTCCCGCTCCTCGCGTCCGCGGTGGTCTTGCTCTCCAACTCGGCCAGTGCGCGGCGCAGCGCCGCGGCTTCGCCGGCGCCGACGCGTTCGACGAAGTGCACGAGCGCGGCTTCCCTGCTGCCGGAGTCCTCAACCTGGTCGAGCGCATCGACCATCAACCCGGCGACCAGCTCATCGCGGCCGTGCATGGGCGCATACCGGTGCGCCCGATCGTCGCGATGCTGCACCACGAGGTTCTTCTTCGCCAGCCGTTGCAGCACCGTCATGATCGTGGTGTAGGCCAGATCGCGGTGGGCCGACAGTGCCTCGTGGACCTGGCGCACGGTTTGGGGTTCGTCGCAGGACCAGAGGTGGTCCATCACAGCGCGTTCGAGTTCCCCCAGACGCGTCATCTTGGCCATGTTCCGTTCATCTCCTCAGGCAGTAAATCCAGGGTACTACGGGGTTACTACGGTGCGTCGTATCTAACGCGTTCGATCAACTTCGGCGGCGCCGCGGAATGTTCCGGCCATGGTCATCGCCGCTTCGCGCGTCCCTGTGAGTCCAGTCACACGGGGTAGCTCCGCAGATCCCGCTAACTATAGTAAGGCTAACCTAACTTAGCATCGGAGGTGCCATGACGGTTGTGATTGAAGATCCGCTCATCGCGGGCATGGCGATCAGGCGGACCCTGCCGCTGCACGAGTCCAGTCGGCGGCTGCGCGAGCTATACCCCGACTGTCCCCGTGTGTACGGCGTCGCCGTGATGGGCGACCTGTCGCGTCGGCGGTGGTGGGCGCTGGCCGAGGCGGTGACGACCGATCGGCTGCGGGCGATGTTCGACATCGCCGCCGAGGAGACCGACAGCCGCGCCGCGGTGGC
>JAOPWD010000535.1 GCA_025965875.1 Pseudonocardiales bacterium | reverse complement strand
GCCCAGTTCCTTGGCGAACTCGGCCCGCTCGTACATCTCCTCGACCGTGGCCGCGGTGACGTTGAGGTAGTGGCCCTTGATCTCGCCGGTGTCGGCGACGGCCTTGTTCACGCCCTCCATCGCGTAGATGAAGCGGTCGCGCCAGCGCATGAACGGCTGGGAGTTGATGTTCTCGTCGTCCTTGGTGAAGTCCAGTCCGCCGCGGCACGCCTCGTAGACAACGCGTCCGTAGTTGCGCGCCGACAGACCGAGCTTCGGCTTGACGGTCGCGCCCAGCAGCGGACGCCCGTATTTGTTGAGCATCTCGCGTTCCATGACGATGCCGTGCGCAGGTCCCTGGAATGTCTTCACGTAGGCGACCGGAATGCGCATGTCCTCGAGTCGCAGGGCGACCAGCGGCTTGAAGCCGAACACGTTTCCGATGATCGACGACGTGAGGTTGGCGATCGAGCCTTCCTCGAACAGGTCGATGTCGTAGGCGACGTAGGCCAGGTATTGATTCTTGGCGCCCTTCACCTCGTCGACGCGATAGCACTTGGCCTGATAGTGCGTGTTGGCGGTGAGCCGGTCGGTCCAGACCACCGTCCATGTTGCGGTGGACGATTCGCCGGCGACCGCGGCCGCGGCTTCATATGGGTCGACGCCGGGCTGTGGGGTCACCCGAAACAACGCGAGTACGTCGGTGTCCCTGGGCTCGTAGTCGGGGTCGTAGTAGCCCATGCTGGCGTAGCTGTGCACGCCCGGGTCCCAGCGCGCCGGCTCGCCACCGTTCTTCGAGTCATTCGACACGAGTCCTCCTGGGGTCACCGGCTCGACAGCCGCGGGCCCGGTCGGCTCAGCATGCGCCGTTGATCCTTGACCTGTCCAGCGAGTGTTTACTGAGTTTGCTCAATCGAATACTCATGTTTGACTAGAGCAGTGACCCGGTCCCGATTGCTGACGTTCCTGACGATCGTGGAGTGCGGGTCGGCCAAGGCAGCTGCGGGCAGGCTGTCGGTCACTGAATCGGCGGTCTCCGCTTCGCTGGCGGCATTGCACCGCGAGATCGGCGTGGTCCTGTTCGAGCGCAGCGGCCGCGGCCTGCGGCTCACCGAGGCGGGCAGCGTGTTCGCGGACTACGCGCGTCGCATCCTCGGCCTGATGGACGAGAGCGTGGCCGCGGCCCGCCAAGGCGTTTCGGCCGAGCGCGGCCGGGTGCGGTTGGGTGCCGTGACCACCGCAGGCGAGTACCTGGTCCCCGGCCTGCTGGCCAGCTTCCGCCGCCGCTACCCCGACGTCGAGGTCACGCTCGAGGTGGGCGTGCGGGACCACATCCTCTCGCTGCTCGCCGATCACCAGCTCGACGTCGTCATCGCCGGCCGGCCGTTGCCCGGGCTGGCGCTGGTGACCAGGGCGACGCGGGCCAACTCGCTGATCGTGGTCGCCGCGGCCACGGCCCGAACCGACCTCGCCACAAGCAGCTGGCTGCTGCGCGAGCCCGGCTCGGGCACGCGTGACGCCACGCTGGCGCTACTCAAGTCGCTTCAGATCGAGCCGCCGATGCTCGCGCTCGGCTCGCACGGTGCGGTCGTGGCGTCGGCGGTGCTCGGGCTCGGGCTGACCGTCGTCTCGACCGATGCGGTCGCCCACCACCTGCACACCGGCGACCTGCGGCGGGTGCCGGTTCGCGGCACCCCGCTCAACCGGCCCTGGCACGCGCTGACGACGGCCGCACCGACCGCCACGACGAGACTGTTCCTCACCCACCTGACTGATCCGGCGGGCGCCGGCGACCTGGCATTCGCGCCGCGGCGACCCGCCCGTGCGGCGAAAACCGTCGAGGCGCAGGCCAATGGTGACTCGGGCCAACCGGTTGGGGCGTTCACCCGCTCCCCCGCCCCGGCGGGTGAGGCAGGGCGGGCGCCGTCTGCATAGCGTCATTGACGTACGCAACCGCCGCGACTACCGCGCATTGCTGCTCACCAAGCCGAGCCTGGACGAATGGGTATCCGGGATCATCCTGAGCACCGAGACGCTCGGCCGGCAACTGTCCGACGGCACTCCGTTCGCCGCTCCGCTATGCCGCGCTGTGTCAGGCGGCAGGCATCGTCGCGATCGTCGAGCCCGAAGTGCCGATGGGCGTCGATCCTGCTGATGGAGATGCGGCGAAGGGCCTGACGCGCTACCGAGGGCAGGGGCTCATGTCGTCGAGATTGTTGTTCCACCGTCCGTCCACGTGACTCCGCAGCGTCTTGATGCCACAGTCGCGGCAGGTGTACTTCGACACCGCAACACGTGTCTCGCCGAGCCTTAGGTAGAACCTGTCTCCCGCGTCGATGCCCGCTACGACATCGGCAACCGCGAGCAGGCGTGGGCCTGGCGCGCCCGGAGTATCTAAGCCGACGCTCACGACGTGTGGATGGGTGGCCGTTGTCACGGCGCTGTTCGCACAGACAATGCGGTACTCGGCCATGGCCGCGATTGTTCCACCGCGGCTCGGGGCGCTTACGAGCGGGAACTGGGAGAAGTGGTTGGCGTCGGCGGCCGGCGGAATCACGTGGTGGATGCCGAGTTGCGGTGGTGCGGGTACGGGTGCTGCTGGTCGACGACGCCGACCCGGGCCGTCGCCGCGGTGCGCGAACATCGCCCCGACGTCGTGCCGATGGGCATCCAGACGCCCGAGATGGACGGCATCACCGCTGACCACGTTCCGGCCGACGAGCAGGTGATGAGCGCGCGCCGGCCGGCGCGTCCGGCTCTAGTTCGCCTCGACGAGATTCGCGAGGTTGGCCAACGCCATTCGGGTGCCCGTCTCGTTGTCCTCGCGAGGGACGCTGTCGGGAATCCCGTCATGCGCGATGACGACGTCGGTGCCGTCGCCGG
>JAOPWD010000524.1 GCA_025965875.1 Pseudonocardiales bacterium | reverse complement strand
CGCGGCCCACGCTAGGCGATCGTGAGCGCGATCAGTCTTGAATGTTCGCAGCGCTCGACTAACTCATATGTGCGGCTCAGCCGACCCGTGTGCCGCGGACGACGAGGGCAGGCAT
Organism: Pseudonocardiales bacterium; assembly: GCA_025965875.1. Taxonomy (GTDB): domain Bacteria; phylum Actinomycetota; class Actinomycetes; order Mycobacteriales; family Jatrophihabitantaceae; genus QHCC01. Next base: position 10,074 of record JAOPWD010000524.1, on the reverse strand, counting down.
GCCCCGTTTGTTTCGTGCAACGTCGTACGCGCCGGTGCGAACATCGCGCTGGCATGCGTGCCTCTACGGCAGACTGTCGCGTGGATGATCGTCTGGTGGCCCGCAATGGTGGGCCTGCGGTCCGACAAATAGGGGGCTGCCGTGGAGCACGGGCGAAGCGAAGCGTTCGTGCTGAAGCCGGGTGAAGGCAGATCGATCGATCTCGGTGGTTTTCAGATGTCAGTCAAGGCAACTGACGAGTCGACGTCCGGTGCGTTCTCGCTGCTGGAGGCTGACGAGCCGGCTGGGTTCGGTCCCCCCATGCATATACATCATGACGCCGCCGAGGCCTTCTATGTGTTGGAGGGGGAGTACCTGATTTTCTTCGAGGACCGGGAGTTCTCCTGTCCGGCCGGATCGTTCGTGTTCATTCCTGCCGGTGAACTGCACGGCTTCCGAGTTGGCCCGACCAGGAGCCGCAAGCTGAATATCTACACCCCAGCCGCGATGGTCGGCTACTTCGACGAACTGAGCGAGGCCGTCAGAGCGGGCAACGCAGATCCACAGTCCCTATCCCAGACCGCGCTGCGGTACTCGATGGAGGTACTGGGCCCGGTTCCGCAGGGTTACGTCTAAACGGGTGAGGCCGGGCGTCCGCGCACATCGGCATGCGACTCGGCATGCAGGTGCGAGTCGCCAGCCGACCTAGCGCTACATACGGTCCGATCTGCGAGCGCTGGATGACGGTCAGCATTCACGTCCAACCGAGTAGATCGACGGGCCCAGCGTGTCAATCGACGCATGCGAAGGACGAACTGTCCGCGGATTGGAGCATCGGTAACGGCACCACACGCCCGATTGGCTAATCGGATGCGCGCGCCGATGTGCCAAACGTTCGTCGTTGGCCGAACCGTGCAGTGTGTGCCGCACGGCTTTACTCGCCTGCGGTCAGGGTGGATTCTGGCGCCGACAGGCCCGCCCGGCCTGGTCGCTGTCGCTGTCGGCAGCTTGGTTCCTGGGGGTGTTGGTCATGACGTGGAATCTTTCGGGCAGGTACTTCGAGAACTGCACGTGTGAGGTTGTGTGTCCGTGTACAGCGTCGTTGTCGCTGGGTGCCGATTACGACCGCTGCGTCGTGGTGCTGGTCTTTCACGTGGATGCGGGAGAGATCGAGGGCGTCGATGTCGGCGGCCTGACCGTGGCTGCTGTCGGTGACACGCCGAAGGTCATGACCGACGGCAATTGGCGGCTCGGCATGCTCATCGACGCCACTGCGTCGGAGGACCAGGCCGCCAAGCTCGGGGCGGTGTTCGGCGGCCAGCTCGGTGGGCCGATGGAGGGCTTGGCGCCGCTCATCGGCGAGATGCTGGGCGTCGAGCGCGTTGAGATGGTCTACACGTCCCAGGGCGGAGAGCACCGCCTGACGCTGGGCGACTACGGCACCGTGGAGATCAGCGAGGTGATCCCATTCGGGGTTGAGACCGGAAAGCCCGCCCGCTTGGTCGACATCTTCCATCCGGCGAACTCCGAACTGACGATCGCCAAAGCCGGCGACACCCGGATCAGCGTGTTCGGTTTGGAACCGACGTTGGCCGGCAAGTCCGGCTTCGCAACGAACTTCGCCTGGTCGGCCTGAGCAGCGCTGCCTCCGTGGCCACCTCCATCACCCCGGCTGCGGCGCGCCGCCGCAGCACTGTCGCGCCCTGGGCGCTGATCACCTACGCGGTCCTCCTGCTGCTCGCTGTTGTTGCCTGGACCGTGTCGGACCTGCGCATGTCCGGCATGGACAGCGGCCCGGGTTCGCCTCTCGGCACGTTCGGATTCTTCTTCATCACCTGGGTCGTGATGATGACGGCGATGATGTTCCCGTCCGCTGCTCCGATGGTCTCCATGTACGTCAACATCCAACGCGGCCGCCGGCGGCGGGCCATGGATGTCTCGGCTGGAGCGGCTGCCTGCTTCGTGGCCGGCTATCTACTCGTATGGAGTGCGGCCGGCGTCCTGGCCTACCTCGGCGTCAAGGCCGGTGCACAGCTCGGCGGGTCATCGATCGGGTGGGCGCACGGCGGGCAATGGATCGCTGCCGGCATTCTGCTCAGCGCCGCGCTGTACGAGGTCACCCCGCTCAAGCAGGCCTGCCTGACGCGCTGCCGTAGCCCGCTTTCGTTCGTGCTCACGTCGTGGCGCAGCGGCCGCACGGGTGCGCTGCGGATGGGTGTCCGGCACGGCGCCTGGTGCCTAGGATGCTGCTGGGCGCTGATGGCCGCGCTGTTCGCGCTCGGCGTCATGAGTCTCGCCTGGATGGCCGTGATCGCCGCGTTGATCGCGATCGAGAAGTTGCTGCCCTGGCGGCGGATCGGTGTCACCGCCACGACTATCGTGCTCGTCGCGCTCGCCGCAGGCGTGGCATTCGCACCGGCGCACGTGCCCGCCCTGACCGTGCCCGGACATGGCATGACCGAGATGGGCTGACGTCTGGTCATCGGATCGGGCAGCGGGCACGCCCAGCGAGACTGAGGGATGATGACGCGCATGCCGAGCCGCATCGCCGTCATCGCAATCGACGCCGTGAACCCCCGGCTGGTCGCAGAGTTCTGGTGCAATGTCCTGGGCTGGCACGTGGTGGACGAAGACGACGAAGGGGTCATCAGCATCGCCCCGACCGACGGCGCGTGGCCGACGATCGACGTGCTGGGCGTTGCTGAGCGCAAAGCCGTCAAGAACCGGCTGCACCTCGACCTGCGCGCCGACGGCGTGGCGACGCCGGACGAGCTCGAGCGCCTGCTGAGCCTCGGCGCGCGCCGGGTCGATATCGGCCAGGGGCCGGACGTGAGCTGGGTGGTCCTCGGCGACCCAGAGGGCAACGAGTTCTGCCTGCTGTCGCGGTCGGTCCAGGAGACCTAACCGGTGAGGCCTCGGCGTGCGGTGTTACTGCCTGGCGCAAAGCCACAGCTGCGCCGAGACCCTGCGGGGTGGGTTCCGACCGCGGTGCCCCGTTTCCTGACAGCTCGACGCGGTACACGTGTCGCCCGATCAGGGATCGGCTTCGGGTCGCGTCAGCGCTGGCCGATTTCCGAGTTCTAGCGGGCTAATGCGGCTTCTGCGCGCGCCATGACCAGGTTCAGCACGCGCGTGGTGGCGGCGACGTCGTCCTCGTGTATGTCCGTCCAGATGACTGCCGACTGGCCAGCCGAGCTAGTCAGAATCTGGTCGAGCAGGGTCGCGCCCGCAGCGGAGAGTCGGCCGTCGTTCAGCAGCCCGCTGTCGGTCAATGCGGTGACGAGCTGCGCGGCGTCAGCGAAGTGAGCTCGTTCTCGCAGCGCTTCGGTCAGGTCGTGTGACGGGGCGAGGTCGCTCGCGACCTTGAGGGTGACGTACTGCTGCTCGTCGAGTCCGGTGCCGGCGAGATTGCGTCGCAGTAGGGCAACGAGGGTCTTCTCGGTGCGGCCTACTAGTTCGGGTCCGAAGCTGATCATGTGCTGCCTCCACATATCGTTGGTGACACCAACGATATACGAAGAACCGTTGGTGGCGCCAACTAATTTCGCACTATGCTTCGAGGGTGCTGCGCCGACTCGAGGACAAGCCCACCTGGTTGATCAATCAGCTGTACCTGCGCGCTCACCGATTGCTGGCCGATGCCTTCGCACAAGTGGGGTCGCGTGGGCACCACTATCGGCTGCTCGCGGCTCTGGAACAGCACGGCCCGACAAGTCAAGCGGATCTCGGCCGGGCGACTGGCATCGATCGCAGCGACGTCGTCGAGGCCTTGAACGAGATGGCCGCCGAGGGCTACGTCCAACGGACCGCAGACTCCTCCGACCGTCGCCGCAACGTCATCACCATGACTGGGCGCGGAACCCGAAGGCTTGCCGAACTGGAGCCGGTGGTGACCCAAGTCCAAGTGAGTCTCTTGGCGCCGCTCAACCGCGCCGAGCGAAGACAGTTTCTCGCCCTCATGCGCAAGGTCGCCGGAGCGTAGACGATCCCGATCACGACCGTCCCGCAGCTAGCAGACCCCAATCAGGCGGTGAGGGCGAGCGGCTCGTCCCGCAGCACCTGGGTGAACAATTGCTGCAAGGAGCGGCACGGGACGACGCCGAGCTCTCGATCCAGCAGTTTGCGCAGTGCGGAGAAACTTCTCAGCGCGTCCGTGCGACGGTTGGCCCGCCAGTCTGACTCGATCGAGATGTGCCATCCGTCCTCGGCTAGCGGATCGAGATCGCGCGCGACCTTGCCGAACAGCGCGGCGGCGTCGAGATCCCCCGCAGCCAGGGAGAGGTGTCCGGCTCGAACCGCGGCGCGGTGGACATCCTGCTGGTACCGGTCACGCGTCTCGGTGATCCACGGGAGGTTGCGTTCACCCTCCATCACCTCAGCCCGCGCGAGTTCGAGCGCCCCGGTGAGCAGGGCAAGAGCGCGAGTCGAATCAGTTGACCTGGCCTCAGCGGCAAGACGCGTGAATCTGGCGAGATCGGTGTCCACGCGATCCGCGTCCAACCGGTAGCCGCCTCGCTCACTGATGATGACCGAGCCGGCCGCGCAGGCGGATTCCCCAGCCGTGGCCAGCCCTTTGCGCATCAGCGAGACGTACCCCTCGAGCGTGGATCGCCAGCTCGGCGGTGGGTTGCCCTGCCAGAGCAGCTCAGCCAGGCGGTCCTTCGAGACGGTGGAGCCGAGCTTCACCGCCAGCAGCATGAAGACCAGCCGAGGCTTGTTTCCGCAGAAATCGACCTGCAGACACGTTCCTTGCTCATCGTGTATTCGCAATGGTCCGAACATGCGCACATCGATCATAGTTTCCCCCGAGAACTGATCGTGATTGAACAAGTCGAGCGTGCGGCCTCGAAGAGCAACCATGCAGCCCAGCACAGATGAGGCAGGAATCCCCAAAATCGGAGTGTCGGACGGCTAAATGCCCGGATAGAGACGATCTCGGCTCGCGCGCACCGACAATCACAAGGGTTTCCCAAGCTCATGGCCACACGATCTGCGCATGTCAACCGCCCTGTCCCGACCTGCTCCAGCACTGCGCCGTCGGCAAGTCGTCCTGCTGCTCGCAGTGCTGCTCGCCATCGGTCTGGGGGCCTGGCGGGCTGTGCAGGTCACCCGGCCCGAGTCGGCGGCCGCCAGCGCCGACGCGCTTCGCCTCGACGGAGTGACGTACACCGTCGCCCATGTCGAGCAGGTCAGTGGTCTCACGGACGAGGACCTGTCCGGAATGAGTCACGGGATCCAAGGTCTGGTGTCCAGTGACAAGGCGCTGCTCCGGGTATCGATGACGGTCCGATCCGGTTCGTCCGCACGGATCTATGACCCCAGCGTGCTCACTGTCCTTGACGACGCTGGGGGAAAGCCCATAGCCCCGGCAGGCGGATCGTTATCACAGGGTGGCATCGGGCCGCGCGCACAGGTAGAGGGCTCGCTGGCCTTCATCGTGCCGCGCAACGGACACCACTATCGACTGCACGCACCAAATATCGCGAACTCCGTAGACCTGATATCCGTCGACGTGGCTGCCCCGACCACGCCCGCGCACGATCACGCAGCAGGCCCGTCGGCGAACTCGACTCAATCCCCAGCAACCAAGTCCGCGGGTCCCTTGTCCGACCTGGGCAACCGAGAGGCATCCCATGACCACGCCTGAATACACCTCAATTTCCACGGGTAATGCGCTACGACGACACCGCCTGCGGGCGAGCGATATCGTTCTCGCCCTGGCGTTGGGCCTGGTGGGCTCCTGGTGGTTGGCGTACCTGCCCCACCTGGCTCGGGGCGGTGCCGGGTCGAGCGGTGACCTGCGGGCGAACATTCTGGGCAACGTGCTGTTCGGGCTGCCGGCGGTGCTGGTGGCGACACCGGTAGCGCTGCTCGCCGGTCGCCGACAATCAGCCGCGCGGGCGGCTGCGGACTGGCACTGGTACTACACCGTCATGGCCGCCCTGGCTGCCGCGGTCGCGCTGGCGGGCGGCGTGCAGTTGCGCAGCGCCGTGTCCGGGGCCAGTTCGATCGGCCTTCCGGTCGCCGCTCTCGTCGAGGACGCCCTGATCGCACTCGTCGTCATGGTTCCCGCGGCTTTTGGCGTCAGGGAGGCCCTGCGACTGCGTTCGCTCGGGGTCAACGGCGCTGCGCGGGTGGCTCTCGCCGCGTCCTTCGTGGTTGCCAGCATGGCCGGCAGCGGTTTCGTGATCGGGGCGCAGGCGGCACAAGCTGCTCCGTCGGCCTCGTCGGCCGCGTGCCTGGCCGGCGGTCCGGTCACGCGCTCGTTCGACCTGACCTCCCTCGACGTGAATATCCCGATCAACCGGTACGGCGACCACGACCCCAAGGGCAAGATGTACGCCCCGAATTCCAAGCTCTCCCAGATCGCGGACGAGGCGCGCACGCAGAAGGTGTCGATTGGTCTGCGCGACGATCCCATTCAGGCACTGGTCATTCGGGCCAATGAAGGCGACTGCGTCCAGATCAAATACACCAACACCGCGACCGGTGGGGACTACGGCATACATATCGACGGTCTGGAATTCAACGCCTCCTCGTCCGGTGACTCGATCGGCAACAACCCCAGTTCGGCCGTCGCGACGGGCAAGTCCGCCGTGTATCGCTTCGCGGTACCGAACGACGCCCGGATGGAGGGAGCTCACTACATCCATCCCGGACCGGGTTATCGGGCGGCCGTCAACCACGGCCTCTTCGGCGCCCTCGTGATCGAGCCGCCGGGGTCGACGTACTGGAATGCCAGCACCCCCGGAGTGCCGCTCGAATCCGGGTGGGAGGCGATCATCAAGCCGATGGGCGTCGACTACATGTGCAACCCAGCGATGCGGGCGGTAGCCACCTGCGCATTCCGTGAGGCCGCCTTGCTGCACCACGAGATCGGCAACGACAACGAGACGCTGCTGGACAAGTTCAACAAGACGATCCCCCAGGTGGACGAGACCACCGGCAGCTACCGCCCGGGCGCCTTTGCCCTCAACTACCGCTCGGAGCCGTTCCGCAACCGGCTGCTCCAGTTCGGCAAGGAGAAGTCGCACTCCTACAGCTCCTACACCTTCGGTGACCCGGCGACCCCGATGCCGCGCGGCTACCTCGCCGACCCGACGAAGATCCGGCTCCTGCACGCCGGTGGGGAAAAGTTCCACATCTACCACCTGCACGGCGGCGGTGACCGCTGGCGCTACAACCCGGTAGCGGACACCACCTACAACTACGCGGACACCGGCCTGCGTAAGGATCCCGCGACCCAGCTCTCGCCGTCGCAGCGTCTGGACTCACAATCCATGGGACCGGGGGAGTCGTACAACCTGGAGATCGAAGGCGGCGCCGGCGGCGTGCAGCAGTCCTCGGGTGACTTCCTGTTCCACTGCCACATCGCCAAGCACTACGTGTCAGGCATGTGGAGCTTCTGGCGGGTGTATTCGACCCTGCAGCCCGATCTGGTACCGCTGCGCGACCGCCCCGAGCCGATGCCGGGCGTGGACTCAAGTCAACTGATCGGCAAGACCTTCAACGGGACAACGATCACCAAGGACACCCTCGACGACTGGATCCGGCCGCAGCTACCGCCGTCCGGTATTCCGCAGACTGGTCAGGACCCGACCGTATGGGACTGGAAGACCGCCGGAACGGCCGACGCCCCGGTCTACCTCGGCGCTGCGCTGGACCCGACCCAGACTGCCGACTCAGCCAACATCATCTCCGGGCAGCCGAATGCGTTGGCCGTCGACGTGGGCAACCTGGTGGGGAACCGTCCGAAGATCTTGTTCGATCAGTCCAACGGCCGCCCGGCCTACCCACTGTTCCGCACGAATGTCGGCAAGCGGCCACCGTTCACACCGGCCGGACACACTGGAGCTCCGTGGCTCGGCGCGAACACCGCCCAGACGCCGAAGTCCGGCACCGACCCGTGGGCCAACCGCAGCGACGGACTCTGCCCGACGGGCCGCAAGGTGGACACCTTCAACGTCGTGGCAATCGGGAAGCCGATCCGGCGCACACCCACCTTCGTGGACCCCGAGGGCAAGATCTTCGTCTTGGCCAAGGACAAGAACGAGGTCTTGGCCGGCACGAAGCCTGATGATCCGCTGGCCATCCGCATGAACCAGGGCGAGTGCGGTGCGGTCACGCTGACCAATGAAATCCCGGACGCGTCCACCTTTGACGGATGGTCCAAGACCACGATGCACATCCACCACGTCCAGTTCGACGTGCAGGGATCAGACGGAGTGAGCGCTGGCTTCGCCTTTGAGCACTCCGTGCGCCCCTATCAGGTCTCGGACCCGCAGTTGGTGGTCGAGGCGAAGGCAGGCACTCAGGTCCTGCAGTTGACGAGCGTCAGCAAGTTCATCGGCGTCGACTCCAACGGGAACCCGGTCAAGCCTTGGATTGCCATCGGCGAAGGAACCGACGGCATCGACATCCACCAGATCGCCTCGGTGGATCCGGTGGCGAAAACCGTGACGCTGGTGGATGGGCTCAACTCCGACCATGCAGCGAACCAGTGGGCCGGCTCGGAGTTCATCCAGTACCGCTGGTACCCCGACGTGGTGCTCGACAACATCTTCTGGCACGACCACGTCGACGGTATCCACGGCTGGGGGCACGGTCTCGTGGGCCAGCTCATCGTCGAACCGGCCGGCTCGACGTACACCGACCCGGTCACCGGCAAGGCGGTCGATTCCGGCACGCTCGTGGACATCCACACCTCGAACCCGTTGGCTCCCGGCCTGGTGAGCGGAAGCTTCCGGGAACTGGCGCTGTGGACCATCGACGACAACGACAAGAACGCCTACTCCACACTCAACCTGCGAGCGAACCCGTTAGCGCCCCGCCTCGATCGGACGAACAGGTTCAGCTCCTACAAGTACGGCGATCCGCTGACGCCCCTTCCACGGCTGTACCCGAACGATCCACTCGTCATCCGGACGATCAACGTCGGGCCGTCGATCGACACTCTGCATGTGCAGGGCGGCCAGACCCTGTTGGAGCCCCGCTACACCCACGACGGTGTGCCCGACGGATCGATCATCGACACCATCCACTACGGCGTGAGCGAGAAGTTCACGCTGATATTCAACGGGCAACGTCAGGACCTGCGGATGAATCCCGGCGACTATCTCTACAACAACGGTGACGAGCGACGGACGCAGGATGGGGCGTGGGGGATCGTGCGAGTGTTGCCGGGCAAGGTGCCGGACCTGCAACCGCTGAACGGCGGAGTTCCCGGGCCATCGACGGACTATGTGCTGCCGACGATGACCGGGGCGGCACCGCCGCCGAGCACGGGTCCTGGAAACCCGTGCCCGACCGGAGCACCGCCCCGTCAGTTCTCGGTCACCGCCACCGACACATCGGGCAGCTTCGCCGGCTCCAAGACGGCGTTCGTCCCGACCAGTGATGCGACCGCGATCAAGAACGGCAGCAAGACGTTCAGTCCGCTCGTGCTGCATGTGGTCGCCGGCGAATGCGTCACCGTGCATCTGACCAACCAACGCAGCGAAGCGGTCGGGTTCTCGGTGGCCAAGCTGGCCCGCACGTCGGGCTCCGGCGGCGTCAACGTGGGGTTCTCGACGGACCAGAACACCGCGCCCAAAGCGACCCGCGACTACGTCTACTTCGCATCCAGCGATCGGATCGGCACGGCGAGCATCGCTGACCTGGCCGGCAATGACACCATGAAGTCCGGCCTGTACGGCGCGGTCGTCGTGTCGCCGGCAAGCACGGTCAGCGGTCAGCGCACGACCTTCACCGATCCGGTGACGGGGGCGCCAAGGGACATCGGGACCCAAGTCCTGGTGCACGTGCCCGGAGCGGTCACCCCGGACTACCGGGACTTCACCACCGTGATGTCCGATGACGACCCCGGTATCGGGCAGGACTTCATGCCCTACCCGACGAACGCGCTCACCGGGAAGTCGCTGATCAACTACCAGGCGGCCCCCGCCGGTGACGGCCCGACCTCCTTCCGTAACCCAGGGTCGGTTCCTTACCTCACCAGCTATGCCGGCGACCCGGAAATAGTCCACGTCCTGGTCAGTCCTGGTAGCGAGAACGCCCACGCGTTCAGCCTGGGCGGTCTGAACTGGTCCGAGGACA
>JAOPWD010000545.1 GCA_025965875.1 Pseudonocardiales bacterium | reverse complement strand
GCAGACGGGCAATCGGGTCGCCTAGGACTTCGACGTCGGGGACGGTGGCCGCGACCGTTGAGCGGATCCGCTCGACCAGCGCCGAGTGACGAACCGCCTCGGCCGGCTGGGCCGCGCACACGGCCCGCAGCGACGCCGCCGCGGCCACGATCGCCGGCAGGTTCGGCACCCCAGGCACCCGGCCGGCCTCGCGCTCGTCGGCCGGTGCGACCGACCGCCACCGCACGCCGGTGCGCACTGCCAGGACGCCCACACTGGGGCCGCCCCAGGTACGGGCGTCGCCAGCCAGTACCGACCACCCGTCCGGCACCGGCGCGTGGCCCATTGTCTGGGTGGCGTCGACGACGAGGGCGACATCCGGCACCAACCCGGCGACTTCACTGACCGGCTGGGTCGTGCCGACTTCGTGGTTGGCCGCCTGCAACGCCGCCGCGACCACGCCTGGGGCGCGCGTCGCATCGGTGAACTCGGCCGCGTCGACACGGCCGAGCGCGTCGACGCCGACCGGCACCGCCGTCCCGCCGGCCGCGACGTGCGCTTCGGCCGCGTGCAGGACGGCAGAGTGCTCGACCGAGCTGTGCACGAGCGTCCGGCCGGCGCGCGGGTTCCCGGCCAGCGCGCCGAGCACGGCCGCATGCAGCGCCTGGGTGCCGTTGGCGGCGAAGCTCACCTCGTCCGGACGCGCCCCGAGCGACTCGGCGACGGACTCGCGGGCGGCGTCGAGCAGTTGCCGCGCCAGGCGTCCGGCCCGGTACAGGCGCGCCGGATCGGCCCAGCCGTCATCGAGCGCGGCGAGCAGCGCCGCACGCGCAACGGGGTGCAGCGGCGCTCCCGCCGCCGCGTCCAGATAGGTCGCCACGCGTCGACGGTAGCGAGCCGCTCGGCACGCGGCTTCCGGGTCGCGAACGCCCTACCCCATCAGGGGCAGTGGTGGCCTCGTCCAGTAGGCTTCGAGCGGTCCCAGACGAGTCCGAGAGGCGGTAACACGTGCGTCGTAGACGATGGTCTCGAGGCAGCCGTCTGGTCCTCCTGATAGGCACCCTCACCGTGCTGCTCAGTGGCTGCTCTGCCCATGACGCCGAGAAGAAACTGCGCTTCGGCTGGCCCACCGGCATCACCAAACAGGCCGAAGAGATGCGGGTGCTGTGGACCTGGTCCGGCGTTGCCGCCCTCGTCGTGGGCGTCGGCGTATGGGGCCTGATCTTCTGGTGCTGCATCCGCTATCGCAAGCGTGACGACTACCTGCCCAAGCAGCTGAAGTACAACCTCACGCTCGAGATCGTCTACTCGCTGGTCCCGTTCATCATCATCGCAGGCTTGTTCTACCGCACGGTCGTCGTCGAGGACAACGTCAACCGGCTCACCAAGAACCCCGACGTGGTCGTCCAGGTCGACGCGTTCAAGTGGAACTGGGAATTCCAGTACCAGTCCTACAAGGACGCGTCCGGCACAGCGGTGCAGCCGGTCTACCCCGGCCAGAAGGCCGTGGCGGACCCGGCCGGCAACGGCAAGGTCCAGCAGGTCGGCTGCGACGAGGCCTCGAGCAACGTGTCGTACTCCTGCGGCGCGCCCGGGCAGCAGCAGGGCGCCGGAGCCAACCCGCTGTACCTCTCGACGGTGGGTAGCAACGACGAGATCCCGATCCTCGTCATACCGATCGACAAGAGCGTGCGCATCATCGAACACTCCGTCGACGTCATCCACTCGTTCTGGGTGCCGGAGTTCCTGTTCAAGCGAGACGTGATCCCGTACGGCACGACCTCGACAGCCCGCGACAACCAGTTCGAGTTCACCCCGACGTCCACCGGCAGTTTCGTCGGGCGCTGTGCCGAACTGTGCGGCACGTACCACTCGCAGATGAACTTCGAGGTCCGCGTAGTCAGTCCAGAGCAGTTCCAGAAGTACCTGGACGCGCTGGCCAAGTACCCGCCGGGCGACAAGAACTTCCCCGCGCGGCAGTCGCTGGCAATGCAAGCGGCGGGCTTGCCCCCGTACGCCACGACCACGCACCCGTTCAACACCGACCGCACAGCGCGCTCCGCAACGCAGGGACAGGGCGGCTGACATGAGAGTTGAAGCCCGCTTGTTCCTCGGCCTCGCGGTTTTCTGCTGGGCCACGGCGGTGTTGTACGGCTTCTGGTCGGCCCACGCCCAGGGGCACGTCGAGGTCGCCGGCCTCGCCGCGCTGATCCTGTCCGGTGGCTTGCTCGGCATCACCGGCTCGTTCTTCTGGTTCGTCTCGCGGCGCATCGACCCGCGCCCCGAGGACCGCGGCGACGCCGAGATCGCCGAGGCGGCCGGCGAGCTCGGCTTCTTCAGCCCAGGTAGCTACTGGCCCGTGGCCATCGCGGTGGCCGCGATGGTCACCGGCTTCGGTTTCGCGTTCTTCCAGATGTGGCTCGCGATCGTCGGAGTGCTGGGCATCCTGTTCACGGTCGGCGGGCTGCTGTTCGAGTACTACATCGGCGGGCGGCGCCCGGCGGCCTGACTCGCTCAGTCGGCCGCGGCAATGCCGTTGGCCGCCAGCCATTGCCGGATCGGCTCGACGCCCTCAGTGGCCGGGTCGACAATCGTCGCGGTATCGCGTAGCCGCCCGCTCGGCGCGCCACTCACCACGAGCACCGGCCCGGGATGGCGGTCGACAAGCAGGGCGAAGTCGCCGTCGCCGCTGATCAGGATGAGGGGATCTTCGGCCGGGCGGTATGCCTCGGCCAGTGCGGCATCGGCCCGCTGCCAACCAGCGTGTGGCAGCAGCACCGAGCCAGGCGGCCAGGTCGACCGGGCCAGCGCCTGCGGGCGGCCGCTGGCGGTGAGCTGCACGTCGTCGGTGACCGCGCCCAGCAGGGTGAGGACGGGTTGCAGCCGACGAGCAATGACATTGTCGGCATCCACCAGCACCCGCAGCACCGCGGCAGCCTAGCTATCGCGGAGCGGGCGCCCGGTCAGTCGGTGAGCTGATGCTGCTCGTCGCGCGCTGGCTGGCCGTCGGCCTCGGCTGCTTCGAGCTCGTCGATCGCCGCCTGGATCTCGGGCTTTTCCTTGACCGGGTAGAAGAATCCGCGGATGTGGCGCAGCGGCACACCCACGCCAAGCTGGCTCATCCGCTTGGGCACCGGGGTGCCGGCATAGGCAAGCTGGCCGTGCCCGTGCTCATCCACCGGGCCAAGTGGCTGGTGCACCTCGATGAACTCGCCGGTCGGCAAGACCTTGACGATGCCGGTCTCGACGCCGTGCTCGAGCACTTCGCGGTCGTGACGTTGCAGACTCAGACAGATCCGGTACGTGATGATGTACAAGATCGGCGGTGCCACCAGGAGCAGGATGCGCCCGCCCCACGTCATCGCGTTGAGCGAGATGTCGAACGCCTTCGCGATGATGTCGTTGCCGCCGGACAGGAACAGCACCAGGTAGAACGTCAGCGCCATCACGCCGAGGGAGGTACGCACCGGCACATCGCGCGGACGCTGCAGCATGTTGTGCGGCAGGCGGTCCTTGGTCATCTTCGCTTCCAGGAAGGGATAACCGACTGCGAGGGTCAGCAGGATGCCGGGCAGCACGACCGTCGGCCAGAACAGCGGCGCGAGCGTGTGCCCCCATAGCCGGACCTCCCACGACGGGAAGAGTCGGGTAGAGCCGTCGAGGAACATCATGTACCAGTCCGGCTGCGACCCGGAGGACACCTGCGCCGGGTTGTACGGGCCGAACAGCCAGACCGGGTTGATCTGGAACAAGCCGCCGAGTGCGCAGGTGATCGCGGACACGATGAAGAAGAATCCGCCGGCCTTCGCCGCGTAGATCGGGAAGACCCGCTCGCCGCTGACGGTGTGCTCGCTACGGCCCGGTGCAGGGAACTCGGTGTGCTTCTGCCGCACGATGAGCGCCAGGTGCGCGCCGATCAGGGCAGCCAGGATCGCCGGGATCACCAACACGTGGACGATATAGAAGCGGCCGATGATCAGGTCGCCGGGGAACGTCCCGCCGAACACCAGGAACGACACCCAGGTGCCGAGCACCGGGATCGACAGCATGATCGCGTCGGCGATGCGCAGGCCCGTGCCGGAGAGCAGATCGTCGGGCAGGGTGTAGCCGGCGAAGCCTTCGACGATGCCGAGCACGATCAGCGTGAGGCCGATGAGCCAGTTGAGTTCGCGCGGCTTGCGGAACGCCCCGGTGAAGAACACCCGGAACATGTGGATCAGCATCGCGCCGACGAACATCAGGGCGGCCCAGTGGTGGATCTGGCGGATGACCAGGCCGCCGCGCACGTCAAAGGTGATGTTCAGCGTGGACTCGTACGCCTTGGACATCTCGACGTTCTGCATCGGCACGTATCGGCCGTGATAGACCGTGTCGGCCATCGACGGGTCGAAGAAGAACGTCAGATACGTGCCGGTGAGCAGCAGGATGATGAACGAGTACAGCGCGATCTCGCCCATCATGAACGACCAATGGTCGGGGAAGACCTTGTTCAACTGCTTGCGCATCGGCCCGGCGAGGTTGAGCCGGTCGTCGAAGAACTTGGCTACCTTGCCAGCCGGCGTGCGCGGGGCACCGGTGCGCCGTGCGTTCGCGGTCATGAGCGCTCCCAGTAGGCAGGGCCGATCGGCTCGGTGTAGTCGGAGCGTGCGACGAAGTACTGCCGCCCGTCACTGCCGACCTCGACGCCGAGGGGGAGCTTGGGCAGGCTGCGGGTGGCCGGCCCGAACACGGGCTTGGCGTCCTTGAGCACCTCGAACTGAGACTGGTGGCACGGGCACAGCAGGCGCGTCGTCTGCTGTTCGTACAGCGATGCGGGGCAGCCCGCGTGCGTGCAGATCTTCGAGAAGGCCACGTACTCCGGTGCGTTGGCCGGCCAGCCGTAACTGGCCTGACCTTTGCGCGCCTCGACCTTCTGGCCGGGGCGGAGCCGGATGATCAGCGTAGGGGACGAGGCCGAGGTAACGCCGGTCTTGCCGTCCGCACCCACCTCGCGGATGCCGGGGAAGACGGTGGCGATGCCGCCAGGCAGGATGTCGTCGGGGCTGACCCGGCGCCAGTCGGAGTAGACCAGGGGCACCAAGCCGGCCGGAGGGAACAGCTTGGGATTCGGGGTGAACAGCGTGTGCTCGAGTTGCTTGCCCGGCTTCTTGATCATTCCGCCGACCATCGCGATGAGCGGGACGGTGGCGATCGCCCCGCCGGCCAGGCCGAGCGTGCGCAGGATCAGCGAGCGGCGCGGCAGCCCGGTGTCGTCGATGCCGACCATGAGCGTCGCCTGCGTCAGCAACCGGTCTTCCTCGGTCGACGGCTCGTCGTGCCGATCCTGGACGACCTCTTCCTCGGGCATGAGCCACTTGGCCCACAGGACCAGACCGACCCCCATGAACAGCATCATCACCGCGAGCAGACCACCGAGGGCCGGCGTGTAGAAACGGAACGTCTGCGGCGTGCCGGGCAGGTGCCAATGGAACGGCATGGCCACGAACGCGACGACGAATCCCACTCCGGCCAGCGCCGAAATCAGGAAGCACATCGCGACGCCGCGCTCGGCCCGCTTCTCGGCCTTCGTGCCGGGGATCGGGAATCGGTTGCGCCGGTGCACGACGTGGACGCCGTCGGCCTCCGCACCGGCGAGCATCTGCTCCTCGGGCGACATCGCGCGCAGTTCGTCCGAGGTCACCTCGATCGGCGAGTGGGTGGAACTCATTCGGACTTCGCTCCGATCCACAGGATCGCGGCCATCACCGCGCCGACTCCGGCAATGAAGAACACCAACGCCTCCGAGACCGGGCCGATGCGGTCGATGCCGTTACCGCCCGGATCCTTGGACACCTTCAACGTCTGCACGTAGTTGATGATCTCGCGCTTCTGCGTCGGGGTGAGCGCGTTGTCGCTGAAGATCGGCATGCTCTCGGGGCCGCTGAGCATCGCGGTGTACATCTGTTCGTCGGTCGCCTGGTTCAGCGATGGCGCGACCTTGCCGGCCGACAACGGCGCGCCCTTGAACGTGGTCCCGTGGCAGGACGCGCAGTTGAGCCGGAACAGGTCGCCGCCGCGGGCGATGTCGCCGGCGCGCAGGCTGCCCGATGGCAGGTCAGGTCCGCCGCCGAGGGACTGGACGTACGCGGCGAGTTGTTTGGTCTGCGCCTCGTCGAACTTCGCAGTCTTGCGCTTCTGGTCGGCGCCCTGCCCTGAGGCCGGCATGCGCCCGGTGCTCACCTGGAAGTAGACCGAGGCGCCACCGACGCCGAGCAGCGCCGGCGCGCGATCCTTCACGCCCTGCAGGTTGGCGCCGTGGCAGGTGATGCAGCTGGTCTGGTAGAGCTGGCGCCCGGCAGCGACGTCGGCCGCGTTGTCGGTTGCGGCCGGGGCCCCTGCGGTGGCGAAGGCCGCGTAGGTGCCGCCCATCGTCACGAGCGCGGCGATCAGCACAGCTCCGGCGCCGAGGCGGCGGCGCAGGCCGCGGCGGGAGTTGCGCTTCGACGTGACGGCAGGCTTGCGCGAGCGCGCGGCCTTGACTGCGGACGGGTCGGCTCCGGTGGCCGACACAGCCGGCTCGAAACCGAGCTCGACGTCTGCGTCGACGTCGAAGTCCTCCTCCACGAAAAGCCCCTTCCCGGTCGTCGGATCGTCGTCGCTGCTGTCGGTGCTGTCTTCGACGTGGGTCATCGGATGATGTAGATCATCGCGAACAGGCCGATCCAGACGACGTCGACGAAGTGCCAGTAGTACGACACAACGATCGCGGCCGTCGCCTGCGCAGGCGTGAACCTGCCCAGGGTGGTGCGGATCAGGAACAGGATGAAGGCGATCAGGCCACCGATGACGTGCAGGCCGTGAAAGCCCGTAGTCAGGTAGAACACCGAGCCGTAGCCGGTGGCCGAGATGGTGTTGCCATCGTGGACCTGCGTCCGGTACTCATTGGCCTGCCCGAGCACGAAGAGCAGACCCATGATGAACGTGAGGGCGAACCAGCGCCGCAGCTTGAAGACGTCGCCCTTCTCGGCCGCGAACACGCCCCACTGGCAGGTGAAGCTGGAGGCCACCAGGATCACGGTGAACGGCGTGGCGTAGGCGAGGCTGAGCTTGATGTTGGCACCGTCGGGCAACGTCATCGGCCAGTCGCCCGGGTGCACCGAGCGCACGGTGAAGTACATCGCGAACAGACCAGCGAAGAACATGAGCTCGCTGGAGAGCCAGACGATGGTGCCGACGCTGACGATGTTCGGGCGCGTCAGAGAATGCACCTTGCTGGACTCGAAGCTGGGCACTGTCGCAGTCGAGGTCACCAAGGCATTATGGCCTGTCGCGACGGGGGAAGCCCGTGGGGGTAGGGGGTGTGTTCCGCCGGTGGCATGACCGCTACAAGAGCGTCACATCGACGCGGATACGATTCGCGCTATGAGCGAGTCCAGCGATGCCGTCACGGTGGTCGTCTACAGCAATTCGGCCGACCTCCGGGCGCAGGTACGCACCGCGGTGGGGCGCCGGCCCTCGCCCGATTCGCCACGAATCGACTGGGTCGAGTGCGCCCACTATGACGAAGTTGTGCACCAACTCGACATGGGCGGCCTGGACCTGGTGATCCTCGACGGTGAGGCACAGCCGACCGGTGGGATGGGGCTGGCCCGGCAGTTCAAGTACGAGATCGACGACTGCCCGCCCCTGGTGGTGCTGGTTGCCCGCAAGGACGACGGCTGGCTGGCCAGCTGGTCGCTCGCGGACGCGGTCATCAGCCGCCCCCTGGACCCGGTCGATGCCGCCGCGGTGGTGGCCGAGCAGCTGCGCAACCGCAGTTCCGGCATTCCCGTCGCCCGGTAGCTGATGGCTGCCTCCGAAACCGGCCGGACCTGGCCGGGAGTCTTGACCACCCTGATGCGGGGCGACGCGCTCGACGCGGCCGACACCGCGTGGGCGATGGACGAAATCATGGCTGGCGAGGCCACTCCGGCGCAGCTCGCGGCGTTCGCGGTGCTGTTACGCGCCAAAGGCGAGACGCCTGAGGAGTTGGCGGGGCTGGTACGGGCGATGCTGGACCGCTCGACGCCGGTGTTCATCGACGGGCGGGCGGTCGACGTCGTCGGCACTGGCGCGGACCGGGCGCACACGGTGAACATCTCGACCATGGCGGCGCTCGTCGTCGCGGGCTCGGGCCGACAGGTGGTCAAGCACGGCAACCGGGCGGCCACCTCTGCGTGCGGCGCTGCGGACGTGCTCGAAGAACTCGGCGTCACGATCGATCTGCCGGCCGACGGCGTGGCCGCCAGCGTCCGCGAAATCGGCATCGGGTTCTGCTTCGCGCCGGTGTTCCACGCGGGCATGCGGCACGCCGGCGGCCCCCGCAAGGAGCTGGGGGTGCCGACCGCGTTCAACTTCCTCGGCCCGCTGACCAACCCGGCGCGGGTCCGCGCCGCCGCGATCGGCTGTGCCGACCGCCGGATGGCGCCGGTGATGGCCGAGGTACTCGCGCAACGCGGCGACACTGCGCTGGTCTTCCGCGGCGACGACGGCCTGGACGAGCTGACGACCACCACGACCTCGAGCGTGTGGGTCGCCGCGGGTGGCACCGTGACCGAAACAACGCTCGACCCCGCGGCGTTCGGAATCGCGCCCGTGACGCCCGACGCGCTGCGCGGCGGGGACCGGGTGCGCAACGCGACCGTGCTGCGCGAGGTGCTCGTGGGCGGCGGCGAAGGAGTCCGCGATGCGGTGCTGCTCAATGCCGCGGCGGCCATCGCGGCGCATGACGGGCTGAGCGCGGCGAATTTCGAGACGGCCATCGCCGACGGGTTGGTGGCGGCCACCGAATCCGTCGACAGCGGCCGGGCGGCGGGCGTGCTCGACCGGTGGATCGCGGCTAGTGCCACTATCGAGCAGGTTCGCGACTGAGCGCCGGCCGCGCGAGGCAGACTGGTGGCATGTCCAGCACGGTTCGTTCCCGCCGGGTGCCGCGACTGGCGGTGGCGGCGTGGGTGCTCGCCGGGGCGATCCTGGTCGCCTTGATCGTCGCGGTCGCGGACTACCTGGGTACGCCGGACGGCACCGGCGGGATGAGTGGGCATGCCCATACGAGTGAGGCCCTCTACCGCGCCGGCGCCGACCCGATGCGTCCCCTGCTCGGCACCGCGCTAGTCACCGTGTGGCACCTCGACGCGGTCGCGCTCGCGGTGCTGGTGCTGGTGGCGGCGTGGTATCTGACGGGCGTCGCGCTGGTGCCGGTTCGCCATCCCGGTACGCGTTGGCCGGTGGCGCGCACGATCTCCTTCCTGGCCGGACTCGCCGTCTGCGCGCTGGCCACGAACGGGAGCATCGCGGTGTACGACCAGGTGCTGTTCACCGCGCACATGATCGGCCACCTCGCCCTGCTGATGGTCGCGCCCGCGCTGCTCATGTGGGGTCGGCCGCTGACCTTGGCTCTGACCGCGAGTGCCGCGCCGCGCCGCGTGCGCATCGAACGGATCGCGCGGGGACGGGTGGTGTCGCTGCTGACCTCGCCACCGGTGGCGCTCGCGTCCTACACCGTGGCGATCGTCGGCACACACCTGACCGGCCTGATGGACACGGTCATGCGCACGACCTGGGCGGGCCAGGTCGAGCATCTGGTCTACGTGCTCGTCGGGTGCCAGTTCTTCTCGTTGATCCTCGGAGACGAGCCGATCCGCTGGCGGCTGGCCTCGCCGGCCCGTTGGCTGCTGCTCGCCGTAGCCATGGCCGTGGACACGTTCACCGGCGTGGTGCTCCTGCAGCAAACCCGCCCGGTCGCGATGCTGAGTTCGCCCGACCTCGCGGTCGGTGCCCTGTCGGACACGCACACCGGCGGAGCGATCATGTGGTTCGGCGGGGACGCGATCATGGCGTTGATCATGATCGTGCTCGTGATCGGCTGGCTGCGACGCGTGGAGGCCAGCGACGAGAAGGGCTGGTTGGAGCAGGCCCGCCGGGCCACCTTCTCCGCGCACACCGGCGCTGCGACGCCGGAGTCGGATGCGGCGAGGTTCGACGACGACGATGCCGCGCGGTCCTCCTACAACGAATGGCTGGCGCAGTTGGACCGCCAGCGCTGAACTGTCTCAACCGGCGGCGCGCGCGGGACGGGCGACGACAGGCAACCGCCGCCGGTCGGCGAACGGGTCGGCCGAGGTGCGCGCAGCGTCGGAACCAAGGAAGGCGCGCAGGCCGCCGGCGCCGTAGGCGGGCATGGCCCAGGCGTCGCTGGTGAGCACCAGGCGGGTGCCCGGCTGTTCCAGCCAGCGCAGAATGCACTCAGTCTCTTCGGTCAACGCGACCGAGCCGGGGACCACGACATCGGCGGTGGCCAGCAGCGAATCGATCACGGCCCACGGCGGCACACCGCGGACGGCGACCCCCGCCGCGACCAGGTGACCCTGCCGCAGCACTGAGATCTCCCAGCCGCCGTCGCCATCGGGCCGCGCGGCCACCATCTCGCGAACCGAGCGTAGGGCGGTGAGGCGCTGCATGCGAGCACAGGCCCGTACGACAGTCGTGATCCGATCGCGGACGACCGCGGCCTCCTCGAAGCGCCGCCCGTCGGACAGCCGGGCAAGCTTTGCCTGCAGTGGTGCGACGAGCGGGCGCACGTCGCCGGTCCAGGCCGCGGCGACGAGCTGGGCCAATGCGCCGTACTCGGCCGGCGTGGTGGTGCCTTCGCAGGGCGCTGAGCAGCGGCCGATGCCGGCGAGCACACATGCCGCGCGCACGACCCGGCGGACCGAGAGCTTGTCGGTGCACTGCCGCAGCGGCACGGCGTCGTGGATCGCGTCGCGCACTGTCTCGGCCTGTCGTTGGGTGCGCAGCGGGCCGAGGTAGGTGGCTCCGTCGGGGCGCACTTCGCGCACGATGGACAGCCGCGGGTAGGCCTCGACGGTGAGCTTGAGCCACATCGAGCGCTCGGGGAACTTGGACCGGCGGTTGTAGCGGGGTTTGTGCGCAGCGATCAGCCGTAGCTCGCGGACCTGCGCCTCGAGGGCGTGGGCGCATTCGATCGGGTCGACGCGCTCGGCCAGCCCGACCATCTCGCCCATCCGGCTGCGAGTCTCGCTGGCGACGAAATAGTGCCGCACCCGCGAGCGCAGGTTGCGACTGGTGCCGACGTAGAGCGCCACGCCCTGGGCGTCACGAAAGATGTACACGCCCGGCCTGGCAGGCAACCCGTCGGCCAGGTGTCGTTTTCGGCGCTGCGCGTCGGAGACCTGAGCCGTGAACGAACGCAGCTCGGGCAACGACTGCACGCCCAGATTGCCCAACCGGCCGATCAGCGCATGCAGCACGTCGACGGTGGCGCGCGCGTCGGACAGGGCGCGGTGGTTCGGAGCGGTGGAGGCGCTGAAGAACGCGGCGAGGGTGGCCAGCTTGCAGTTGGGCACTTCGTCGCGGGTGAGGATGCGCCGGGCCAGGATCGCGGTGTCGACGACGGCGAACCCGGGCCAGGCGATCGCCTGGACGGCGCTCGCAGCCCGCAGGAAGCCGATGTCGAACGGGGCATTGTGGGCGACGAGCACGCTGCCCCGGGCGAACTCGAGGAACGATGGCAGCACCGCGCTGATCGGCGGCGCCCCGGCGACCATCAGCTCGGTGATGCCGGTGAGGACGCTGACGAACGGGCTGATCGGCACGCTGGGGTGGACCAGCGTCTGGAACTCACCGAGCACCTCGCCACCGCACACCCGGACCGCGCCGATCTCGGTGATCGCATCGGCAGCCGACGAGCCGCCCGTGGTCTCGAGGTCGACCACCGTGAACGTGGTTGTGCGCAGCGGTTCGGCCAGCTCGTCGAGAGTGGTCTGCACGTACTGCGGTGACGCCATGCCCGGACCGTAAGCCGGGGGTCCGACGAAAACGCGGCGGCGCGCCCGGTGGCGGCTGCGGCCGTAGGCTCGGGCGATGAGTACCGCGGCGGAGGAACCGGTCGAACCGGGTTCCGTCGTGCTGACCGAGCCGGTCCGCCTGCGGGCGGTCCAGTTCGCGGCGGAGGTGCTCGCCCGCATGCCGCCCGACGAGGTGCCCACGGCCCTACGGTCGATCGCCCGATTCACTCCCGCCAAGCGCGTCCGCCTCGGCGGAGCGGCGCTGGCGGCGGCCCTCGACGCCGATGCCGACTTCCGGGCCAAGGTCGCTGAGGTCATTGCCGAGGGATCACCGCAGTTGGTCGAGGCGGTGCGTGACGGAACGTCCACCGCGGCGTCGGACCCGATCGATACCGCGCTGGTCGCCTACCTGACCCGTCCGGACGGGTGGATCGACATCGTGGCGCAGGCCAACGTCCGATGGGCAGCAGGCCGCCAACACGGGGACGCCACGACGGAGCAGATCGGCCGGCTGCGCGCGGAGCTTGCGGAGTTGCGGGCCAAGGCGAAGGGGGAGCCGGCCCGGGTACGCCAAGCCGTCCAAGGCGCCGAGCAGGCGAGCGCGGCCGAGCTGGCCGACCTGCGTCGTCAGGTGCGGGCTCGCACCGGAGAACTGCGTGCCGCCGCGCAGGAACTCGCGGAGACCCAGGCTGCCGTGGCCGACGCGCAACGGCGAATCGAGGCGGCCGCGTCGGCGCAGGAGGCCGAACTGCGCCGCGTCCGCTCCAGGGTCGCCGAACTCGAGCGCGCGGCCGAAGCGAGCCGCCGCGGCGCCCGGGCCGACCGCGACGTCGATGACGCGCGGTTGTGGCTGCTCGTCGAGACGCTCGCCGAGGCAACCGCGGGAGTGCGGCGCGAGCTGTCGCTACCGGCGCCGTCCGTGCGCCCCGGCGACACGATCGCCTCGGGGCGCACCGGAGCGCAGTCACGGCGCGCCGACGACCCGGCCGCCCTCGACGGCCTGCTCGCCCTGCCGAACGTCCACCTGATCGTCGACGGCTACAACGTCACCAAGAACGGCTACGGCGATCTGCCGCTGTCCGACCAACGCAAGCGGCTGATCGGTGCGATGGCCACCCTGGCCGGTCGCTCGGGAGCCGAGGTGACGATTGCGTTTGACGGCAGCACCCGGCCGCCGGCCCAGCCGCCTGTCCCGCGCGGCGTGCGGGTGCTGTTCAGCGCGGCCGACGAGATCGCCGACGACTTGATCCGGCGACTGGTCGCGGCCGAGCCCGAAGGACGCCCCATCGTCGTGGTCACATCGGACCAGCAGGTGGTCACGGATGTGGGACGCGCCGGGGCATGGACTGTTCCCTCCGCGGTGCTGCTCGCCCGGTTGGGCTGAACGCCGCCGGTCAAAGACCGAAACTGTCAGAGGCCCGATTTAGCGTCCTAGCCGTCCCATCGGAGGTGCCAAGGAGGCGCGAAGATGCTGATCGACTGCGATACATGCAGTGTGCGCGGGCGTGCTTGTCGTGACTGCGTCGTAACAATCATTCTCAACATTTCGGCTCGCCCGGTCGAGTTGGACGAGACCGAACAGCACGCGGTGGGCGCGCTCGCCGCCGGTGGGCTGGTTCCACCGCTGCGACTTGTCCGTGATTGCGCCCATGGTGATCAAACTGCTGTGTGAGATGTGTCACGAAAATTGGCGTTAGCGTCGGTGCGTCGCGGTTTGCACATCTGCGCCGTCGGTCGTAACCTTTCCGAGACCTTCCGACATGGCTTCCGCCGGTTGTCAGCGGGAGGTCACCGCCGAATCGCACGTACATCGGGCTGAGCCAACAGCGGACGACTCGATGGCGAACCGGGGACCCAAAGTTCCCTGGGGTGAATCGGCGCGGGCTCTAGCTCGATCATCGGGGTCCGTGCCGTAGGGCTACTTCCGGCCCGAACCCGTCAGCTAACTCGGTAGGCGGACTAGGAAGAACGGAGTTCCGCCAAAAGTGGCGAATCGAATCTCCCGCCGTCTCCGACCTGCCCTGGTCGGGCTCGCGGCGCTAGGTGCTGCTGCTCTACTCATCCCCACGGCCGCGGCTACGCCGGCCGACCCCGCCTCCCCACCGACCGTTACCTCGGTGCAGCAACAACTCGGAACGCTGGCGTTGAACAACACCCAGCTCGTCGAGCAGTTCAACCAGGCCCAGGTCGACGTCGAAGCCAAGCAGAAGACCGCCGACTCGGCCCGCCAAGCGGCAAGCAAGTCCCAAGCCGTGTACGCCAGGATCCGTACTCAGCTCAGCCAAACCGTCGCCGCCCAGTACGAAGGCGGCTCCTTCAGCGCCACCGGAGCACTCCTGTCGAGCTCCGACGGGCAGAGCTACCTGGATCAGCTGAACACGCTGAGCGTGATGTCGTCGCACACCGCGCAGATGATCGCCCGGGCCAGCGGGGCGAGGCACGACTTCGCGTCGGCTGACAGCAAGGCCAAGTCGCTGTTGGCGAGCGCGACGAGCAAGCGTGACGCGTTGGCCAAGCGCAAGGACTCGGTACAGACGCAGATCGACAAGTACACGACACTGCTCGCCACGCTGAGCGCCGCGCAGCGCGCCGCGTTCCAGGCCTCGATCACCCCGCCGGTCAACCAGGCCGCTGTCGCTACCGTCAAGACCACGTTGCCGACCGTGGGCGTGACCGCACAGGCCAAGAAGGCCGTCGAGTTCGCGTTGGCCCAGGTGGGCAAGCCCTACGTATTCGGTGCGGCCGGACCGGACTCCTACGACTGCTCCGGGCTGACCATGGCCGCGTGGGCAACGGCGGGCGTCGCGCTGCCACACTCGGCCGCCGACCAGTACAACTACGGCACCCACGTCGGCATTGGCGAACTGCAACCCGGTGACCTGGTTTTCCTCTACCAACCGATCGGCCACGTCGAGATCTACATCGGCAACGGCATGTTGGTGTCGGCGCCGCAAAGCGGTGAGAACGTTTCCGTCGTGGCCCTGAGTAACTTCGCCAGTGACTTCACGGGAGCGACGCGTCTGCCCTGAGCTATAACCGTCATGTGACCCCCCGGCGACGGCCGCGCACCAGGTGCGCGGCTGTCGTCGTGTTCGGTTGTTTTCTCGCCGTTCTAGCTCTACTCACCGGGTGCGGGGGATCGCCCGGCAAGCCGGCCGCCGCAGCGCCGACGATGGCGCAGGTGTCGGCCTTGCTCGCGCGGCATGGCGACGCGGTGCTGGCGCATTCGGCAGCGGCGTTCCTGGCTGATGTCGACACGGCCGCCGCTGCCGCTGACTTCCGGCAGCGGCAGCAGGACCAGATCACCAACGTCGCTCGAGTGCCGCTGCAGAGCTGGCGTTACGCCGTCAGCTCGCCGGTCACCGAACCCGCCGCGAGCGCAGCGGCGTCCAAACGCCTGGGTGCGCCGGTGCTGATCGTGCGGGTGTCGATGTCCTATGCCCTGAAGTTCGTCGACCCGCAGCCGAGCGCACACGACCTGTGGTGGACCTTCGTGCAGCGGCACGGCCGGGTCTATCTCGCCGGTGACGCCGATATGGCCGGGCTGGGCGGCGTGAGCTGGACCGGGCCGTGGGACTACGGGCCGCTGGTCGCCGCCCGCGGGACGTCGAGTCTGGTCCTGGGGCACCCGCAGGACGCGGCGCAGCTGCCCCGACTGGCGGCGGCGGTGGACGCTGCGGTGCCGGTGGTGACCGGCGTGTGGGGCTCCGGCTGGCTCCGGCAGGTCGCCGTCCTGGTGCCGGCCTCAGATGCGGAGCTCGCCGCATTGGTCGGCTCCGGCAGTGCACTCACTGACATCTCGGCCGTCGCGGTGTTCGACGCGCAGGATCCCGCCCTCGGCACGCGATCCGGACAACGCCTCGTGCTGAACCCCCGAGCGCTCGCCGAGCTCACCCCGACGGGCTTGCGCGTGGTCCTCCAGCACGAGATCACGCACCTCGCGAGCGCGGCCGCGACCGGCCAAGCTGTGCCGCGCTGGCTGGTCGAGGGACTGGCCGAGTACGTGGGTAACCTCGGCAGCGCGCAGCCGGTGCCGGATGCAGCGAGCGAACTACGCAAGGAGGTCGTGGGTGGCACGGTGCCGACCGAACTGCCCGGCGACGGGGAGTTCGCGCCGGGTGCCACCCGGTTGCCGCAGGTGTACGAGCAGGCCTGGCTGGCCTGCCGCCTCATCGCGGCACGCGCGGGTCAGGCGGGGTTAGTGCGGATCTACCGGCTCGTCGGCGCCTCGCCCGACCTGAGTGCTACGGCGGTGTCTGCCGCACTGCGCCAAGTGCTGCACCTGTCGAGCGCCGCGTTCACCGCGCAGTGGCGCAATTACCTCACCGGGCAGCTGAAGTGAGACGCACGCTGGTCGTCACCAATGACTTTCCGCCGCGCCAGGGTGGCATCCAATCCTTCATCCACGAGGTGGCCATCCGCCAGCCCGCCGATTCGGTCGTGGTCTACGCCTCCGATCACGCCGGCTCGGCCCAGTTCGACGCCGCGCAGCCGTTTCCCGTTGTCCGGCACGACTCCGGGCTCCTGGTGCCGACCCCGGCGGTACGGCGCCAGGCGCTCGCCTTGCTGCGCGCCCACGGGTGCAGGGCGGTCTGGTTCGGGGCGTCGGCCCCGCTCGGTCTGCTGGCGCCGGCGCTGCGGGAGGGTGGTGCCCAGCGGATCGTCGCGTCGACCCACGGCCACGAAGTCGGCTGGGCGATGTTGCCCGGCGCCCGGCAGGCGCTGCGGCGGATCGGCCGCCACTGCGACATCATCACCTACCTCGGCGATTACACCCGACGCAGGCTGCGTGGTGCCTTCGGCCCGCATGCCGCCTTGCGCCGGCTTACACCTGGAGTCGACGTCGAGACATTTCATCCGGGCGTCGACGGCTCAAGCGTGCGCTCTCGCTATGGCCTGGTCGGCCGGCCGGTGATCGTGTGCGTGTCCCGACTCGTCGCGCGCAAGGGCCAGGACACCCTGATCCGCGCCTTGCCGGCAATCCGGGCCAAGGTGCCTGATGCCGCGCTGCTGCTCGTGGGCGCCGGTCCATACCGCGACGAGTTGGCTGCTCTCGCCGAGCAGACCGGCGTCACGCAGCATGTGGTGCTGACCGGAGGCGTGCCTTGGTCCGAACTGCCGGCGCACTACGCCGCCGGTGACGTGTTCGCGATGCCGTGCCGCACCCGCCGCGCCGGGATGGACGTCGAGGGTCTCGGCATCGTCTACCTCGAGGCGTCCGCGACGGGTTTGCCGGTGCTGGCCGGTGCGTCGGGCGGCGCACCCGATGCGGTGCGCGAGGGCGAGACCGGATTCGTGGTTGACGGCCGGGACGACCAGGCGGTGGCCGAGCAGTTGATCACGTTGCTCGCCGACCCGGATTTGCGGGCCCGGATGGGTGCGGCCGGCCGGGCCTGGGTGCAGCGTGACTGGCGGTGGGACGTCGTCGCCCGGCAGCTGACCGAGATGCTGCAGGGCTAGTTCTGGGGGTGCCAACCCCCCTGCACCAGGGATACCCACGACCCTGACTTTGCGGTTTGCTCAACTGTGTATCTCGGAGGGGGCGAGCAGGCTCCTACCTAACAGCTCAACACTTCTCTCTGGAAAGCGTGATCGTCATGACGCTAGCCACTCTGGCCGAGGCAGTCTTCGTGAGCAGCCTGCAACCGTCCGAACACCCCACTGCCGCTCAGGTCAACGCGGCGATCGGTCGCAGTCTGCAGATCCATGGCGGCGTCGCCGGTTGCGCCGGCGCCTTTGCGGCCGAGTACGGTGCGCACCCCGAGGAGTCCGCCGATCGGATGCACTGGGCGCTGTCACTCGTTGCCGACGCCGCCACGCTCGTCGCAGCCTGACGTTCCTCCGTCGCCGTTGCGCCAGGGCTGCAACGGGACTGCAATGGGGCCGGGCATCGTCGTCACGAGCGGCGGGCGAGAGGGAAACCAATGCGCGCGAGGTACCCGGACATCGAAAGCTTCATCGAGCGCGACGGAGTCAAGGTCGGCTACGAGGTGTACGGCACCGGCGAGCCCACGGTGGTCTTTCTGCCTATCGACGCCATCGTTCACTCGCGGGCGTGGAAGGCCCAGGTGCCCTACCTGGCCAGGCGATCGCGGGTAGTCACCATCGACCCTCGGGGCAATGGGCGCTCGGACCGGCCGACGGAGGCGTCGGCGTATGCCGACACCGAGTTCGTCGAAGACACGATCGCGGTGATGGACACCCTGGGCATCGACCGGGCGGTGCTCGTCGGCCTGTGCACGAGCGGCTGGCGAGCGCTGGTCATGGCGTCGACCCACCCCGACCGGGTACTCGGGATCGTCAGCATCGACACCTGGGCACCGTTCCTCACGCCACCGGTGCCGGCCCGCGCCGCGGCGGCCGATTTCGATGTGGAACTTGACGTCTACGTGGGCTGGGACAAGGACAACCGGAATTATTGGCGGCAGGACTGGCGCGGGTTCGCGGAGTTCTTCTTCGGCGAGATCTTCCCCGAGCCGCATTCGACCAAGCAGCGCGAGGACTGCGTGGAGTGGGCGATGGAGATCGGCCCGGAGACGATGATCCTGCATGACGAGGGTCCTGTCTCGTCCACCTCAGAGGAGGAAACGTACGCGCTCCTTGGGCGGGTGCAGTGTCCCGTCCTGGTTGTCCACGGCGAGGAGGATCGCTGCCAGCCATACGAGCGGGGCATGAAAATCGCCGAGATCACCGGCGCGCAGGTCCTGTCGCTGGCCGGGGCCGGCCACCTGCCGACCGCCCGTGAACCTGTCGTGATCAACCACGCCATCCGTGACTTCGTCGCCCAGTTCGCACCGACCCCACCTGTACGCCGCTGGACACGGCCGCTGGACCGCCGTCAGCGCGTGCTGTTCCTGTCCTCGCCGATCGGGCTGGGGCACTCCCGTCGTGACGTCGCGATCGCCGACGAGTTGCGCAAGGTGCGGCCCGACGTGCAGGTCGACTGGCTGGCCCAGCATCCCCTGACCGAACTGCTCGAACGGCGTGGTGAGCGGATCCATCCCGCCTCGGCGCAGCTGGCCAACGAGTCGACGCACATCGAGTCGGAATCGGCCGAGCACGACCTGCACGCGTTCCAGACGATCCGACGGATGGACGAGATCCTGGTCAACAACTTCATGGTGTTCTCCGACCTCGTCGAGGAGCAGCCCTACGACGCGTGGGTAGGCGACGAGGCGTGGGAGTTGGACTACTTCCTGCATGAGAATCCGGAACTGAAGCGGGCACCCTACGTCTGGCTCACCGACTTCGTCGGCTGGCTGCCAATGGCCGATGGCGGCGATACCGAGGCCGCCTTGACTGCCGACTACAACGCCGAGATGGTCGAGCAGGTCGCCCGCTTCCCACGGTTGCGCGACCGGGCGCTGTTCGTCGGCAACCCCGACGACATCGTCCCCGACCTGCTCGGGCCCGATCTGCCGGCGATCCGGGACTGGTCGCAAACGCACTTCGACTTCGTCGGCTATGTGACCGGATTCGACCCGGCCACCGTCGCCGACACCGCCGCGGTACGCCACGAATTGGGTTATCGGGACGACGAAAAAGTCTGCATCGTGACGGTGGGCGGATCCGGCGTCGGCGGACACCTGCTGCGCCGGGTCATCGCCGCGTACCCGCAGGCCAAGCGGCTCATCCCGGACCTGCGCATGGTGGTCGTGGCCGGGCCGCGCATCGACCCCGGGTCGCTGCCGACCCACCCGGGGCTGGAGGTTCGCGCCTACGTCCACGACCTGTACCGCCATCTCGCGGTGTGCGACCTCGCTGTCGTGCAGGGTGGCCTGACGACGACGATGGAACTCACGGCCAATCGCCGGCCGTTCCTGTACGTCCCGCTGCGGCATCACTTCGAGCAGAACTTCCACGTGCGGCACCGCCTCGATCGGTACGGCGCGGGGCGCTGCCTCGAATATCCCGAGACCGGGCCGGAGGAGCTGGCTGCCGCGATCGCAGCCGAGATGGGCCGCACGGTCGACTACCGACCCGTGGAGACCGACGGCGCCCAGCGCGCCGCGGCCCGCATCGCCGAACTGCTGTAGCCGGCCCACGGCGCCGACTCAGCGTCAGAATCGGGGCTTTGATCCTCGTTCGGTGTTCGCTGGCGGCGTCAGTTACAAGTGACGACTCGTGGGCCCGGCGGGCGAGACTGCGGTCAGTCGTGCCTGCTGCCGCTGTAGAGCCCCGCGATTTCGTTGGCGCATTCTTTGTGGACGACGTTGCGCTTGAGCTTGAGCGACGGCGTCAGTTGTCCACCGGCCTCGGTCCAATCCTCGGCCAGGATGACGAACTTGCGGATGGCCTCGGCCTTGCTGACGGCCTTGTTCGCGTCGTCGACCGCGCTCTGCACCTCGGCGCGCAACTTCTCGTC
>JAOPWD010000078.1 GCA_025965875.1 Pseudonocardiales bacterium | reverse complement strand
GAGCCGACAGCGAACGCCGAACAAGGGGCCAACTCGCTCCGTCGCCGCCGCTCTTCAAGACGAGCGAGAGGCAACCCGACAGCGAACGCCGAACAAGGGACCAACGCCCTCCGTCGCCGCCGCCTTTCACGACGAGCGAGAGGCAACGCGACAGCACAACACGGCCAACAGGAGAAACGCTGCGTCGAGCCTCACTCGACAGGGGTGCGGTCGTCCAGCCAGCTGATCTGGTCATAGCCATAGGCCCGCGCGGCCTCGCGGATCGATCCAGCGATCGTCTCGAGCTCAGCACGCAGCACGAACTCGCCCTTGATGTTGTACAGCGACATCAGCACCGCGACCTCCCCCGCCGGCAACTGTTCGAGCGGCACCTCGATCTTGGCCCCGGCGAACGTCGTCACAATCAGCGTGCCGCCCCACTTCAGCTGTGCCCGACTCTCGGAGAACGCATAGATGGCCAGCCGCTCGATGTCCGGGCTCTGCCGCAGATCGACGCTGATCCGTTCGTAGCGCTCGTGGGCTCCGACCAGCACGGGACGCCGGGAGCGCGGCGGGGCGAGCCGGTTGCCGCCGGTCACCTGCACGGTCGACGACAGCCCCGACCGCAATTGATAGGCGACACCCAGTCGTAGATCGCCAACCTCAGGCGAGACAGCGGCCTCGAACGTCAACGTGCCGATGCCGGTCTGCGTGCGGGTCAGCGTGACCGTCGGTGCCTTGCGGCTCAGGATCGTGCGTCCCCTAGGCGCCACCCGAACGACGGGGTAACTGCGGGCTGCGGCCGGCGCCCGCGCGGCAGCCGGTGCGGCAGCCTGCTGCCGAGCCGGCGCGGCCCCGGCATCCAGGTCCAAGGAGGTGCTCGCACCCGCGGACGCCCGCGGCGCGGCAGCCGGCACGGCGGGCGCGGGCGAGTCCAGGTCGAGCGAACTACTCACGGTCGGTGCCGGAGCAACAGGCGCGGCGGGCGCGGGCGCATCCAGGTCGAGCGAACTACTCACGGTCGGTGCCGGAGCAGCAGGCGCAGCAGGCGTGGGCGCATCCAGGTCGAGTGAACTGCTCGCCGGTACCCGCGCGCTCGGCGCGGGCGCAGCAGGCGTCGGCGCATCCAGGTCGAGTGAACTGCTCGCCGGCACCCGCGTGCTCGGCGCGGGCGCAGGCGCGACAGGCGGCCGACCGGCCGGAGCGAACGGAGTAGGCGGCGTAGGCGGGGCGTTCGACGACGGTGAATGCTCGCGCGGCGGGCGGTTCCCGGAGAAGTAGTCGGCAACGGCTGCGTCCGGTCGGCGGCCGGGGGGCTGTCCGTTCGCCGACCTGTTCGGCTCACGCGCCGGAGCTGGAGCAGCCGCAGCCGCAGCCGCAGCGCGCACGGTCTTGCGCGAGCGTCGGCGCAGGTATGGCATGTCGTTGCGGCGCGGAGCGAACCGCGGGTCGGTGATCACGGACGCAGCCTCACAGCGTCAGCCCGTAGTCGGAGGCGATCCCGGCGATCCCCTTCGAGTACCCCTGCCCGAGCACCTTGAACTTCCACTCGCCGTCGTGCCGGTACATCTCGCCGAGTGCGAGCGCCGTCTCGGAGTCCAGGGCTGGCGCGAGATCCTCAGAGCGAACCAGCTCTTTGTTGTCGGCCAGGTTCAGCACCCGCACGGCGCAGCCGCGCAGCTGGCCGAGCGTGCGACGCTGCGCCGGCCCGTCGTTGATGTAGAGCACCACGACGATCCGATCGACGTTGGCGGGCACGCTGGCCAGGTCGATCTCGATCTGCTCCTGGTCGCCGCCAAGCGCCTCGTCGAGTTGCTTGACCGACAGGTCCGGCGAGCTGAGCTGGTTGAAGAACACGAAGTGCTCGTCGGACAGCGCGCGATTGTTCTTGTCGGCCAGGATCGCCCCGAACACCAGATTGTCGGTGAGCGCGGTCTCGGCACCCGCGTTCCAGCTGACGCCCAGGACGACGCCGGACAGCCCAGGGATTTCGCGGGTGAGTGAGACGTTCGCGCCCCGCTTCATGGTCGCCACTACAGATCCAAGTCCGAGCCGGTGAACTTCGTCTGCAGGAAGTTGCCCTGACTCACCAGCGCGTCGGCATCCTTCGCCTGAGCAGCGGTGAGCACGTCGGCCGCGCCGGCCCAGAGCGAGATGATCTGATCGAGCAGGGACTCCTTCGGGGTACGCCCTGTCGGACGGCGCACGTCGACCACCTGCGGGTCCAACGCCAGGTAGGTGCGCAGCGTCGTGGGCAGGTAGTCGTTCACGATTCCTTTCACCGAGATGATCGCGTAGACGTCCAGCTCGCCGTCGTTGGACGTGTCGATCACGTCGCGGACGGTATCGGTGACCTGACGTGCCGCGACTACTGACTCCCCCGGCAGCTTCCCGGCGTTCTGGTTGATGAAGGCGACGAGCTGGGTCAGCGCACGCCGCAGCGCATCGGGGCTGTCGTCAGGCTCTGCCTCAGCAGGTGGCGCCGGTTGCGCCTCACGTCTGCGAAAAAGGGCCATACCCCCATTATCCCGATTAGCGAACGGGGCGGGTCAGGAACCGATCTGTCCCGGCTGCGACGACCCGTCACCATCTCCGCGGCGAGCCCGCTCCAGGTACGGCTTGGCCCGCTCGATCTGGCCCTCCAGCGCCGTGACCGTCTGCGCCATGCTGTCGACAGCCTGCGCCCGGAAGGTATCGATCGCGTCCATCGTCTCGAAGACGTTGTTGAACGCGGCCTGCAACTTCTCGACGTCGATGGTGCTGCTCGCCGCCTGCTGGTTGATCGCCGTGCCCTGCACCTTCAACTGTTGCGAGGTGGACTCGATGAGGTTCGACGTGGTCGCGTTCAGCGCGTTGATCTGGTCGAGAACGAGCTTCTGGCGCGACAGCGCCTGCGACACGATGACCGCGGTACGCAGTGCCGAGACAGTCGTCGTCTGCGCGCGATCGACACCCTTGATCAGCTCGATGTTGTTC
The DNA here is from genome assembly GCA_025965875.1 of Pseudonocardiales bacterium. Classification (GTDB taxonomy): domain Bacteria; phylum Actinomycetota; class Actinomycetes; order Mycobacteriales; family Jatrophihabitantaceae; genus QHCC01. The sequence continues at coordinate 2,283 of JAOPWD010000078.1, read as the reverse complement.
TTGCGCACCAGGTCGAGGGCCATGTAGCCCTGAACCGACACCGCCATCTGGGTCAGGATGTCCTGGTGACGCTGCCGAATGGCGAACAGCGCGTCCGAGCGCAGGGTGTTGGCCTCCTCGGTCTTGCCGGCCGCCTGGAGCTCGGCGACCTTCTCCTCGATGGCGACGTCGAGGGCTGAGGCAAGCTGGTTGTACTCGCTCAGCTTGCCCATTGCGGTCCACATGTTGGCCTTCTCGGTCTCGATGCTGGCGTTGTCCTTGCGCAGCTCGTCCTGACCGGAGTCCAGCGACTTGATGATCGCGTTGAGGTGGCTCTGCGCCGACTCGTACTTGGCGAAGTAGCGCTGGACCTTGTCGCCGCCCGGCAGCCACTTGAGCATCTTCTTGACGCCAGTGAGGTCGGCCCGGTTGGGGTCGAGCTCGGTGACGGTGGCTCGCAGGTCGACCAGGGTGTTAGCCACGCGGGACTGCGCGTCACCGCCGCCACCACTCTTGCTGGCCTTGATGACCGCGGCGGGGCGGTCAAGCATCCGATTGGACACCTGGGCCGTGGCCCGCATGTCCTTGTCACCCATCGACGTGATCGAGTCGATCTTCTGCGTGAAGGCAGGTGAGCGGGTGTCCATGCTGGCGAGCTCGGCGGCGAACGCTGCCGCCTTGGACTGGAGCTCAGTCTGCTTGGCCAGGTCGACGGGAATCGCCCCGGCGGCCTGGGCCGGCTCGATGACGGCGACCGGGGCGGGAGGCGCCAGGACGAGCCCCGTGCCGGTGCTCGTCGGCGCGGGTGCGGCCGTTGTGGTAGCCGGGGTGCTGGTCGAACCGAGATCAAGCTCGGACATGATGCGTACTCCTTGTTGTACAGGGCTGACTGGGTCCCGGCGCCACGGATGGGCCGAGCACGATCTTCACTCTAGGACCCGCTTATAGGAACCCGGCGATCGCCGGGAGCAGATCGTGGAACGTGCGCCCCGACGCGGCATTGCCGAGTGCCGTCATCGACCAGCCCTGCCCGTCGCGGGACACCTTCGCCATGATCTGCGCGGTGTGTGAGCCGGTGCCGGTGAGGTCGTAACGCGCGATCTCGGTCTCGTTGGATTCGTCGATGAGCCGGACGAATGCGTTCTCGATCTGCGAGAAGTCCTGGCCAGTGAACGAGTTGACGGTGAACACCAGCGTCGCCACCGTCGGTGGCACCCGCGACAGGTCGACCTTGATCGACTCGTCGTCGCCGTCGCCCGCGCCGGTCCGGTTGTCGCCGGTGTGCTGCACCGAGCCGTCCTTGCTCGTGAGCTGCTGGAACCACACCTGGTCGACCAGGTTGCCCGCTGCGTCGAAGAGCAGTGCCGAGGCGTCCAGGTCGATGCTCTGCGCCCGACTGCCGAACAGCCCCTTCTTGCGCATCGCATCCCAGCCGAGCCCCATCCGCACCTTGCTGAGGGTGCCTCCCCCGGCTTTGGTCAACGAGACCTTCTGGCCCTTGCTCAAGCTGACGCTCACGCGCTCGTTCCTTCCTCGCGGGAAACCGCTACTTGCGGCCCGCAGTCCAGTTCATACCCCAGCCGTAGGCCTCGTCGAGGACCCGCTGGCCGCCGTTGAGGTAGTTGACCTCGCGGCGCACGGTCAGGTCGCCGCCGGAGCTCTCCAGCATGGCGATGCCGCAGATCCGCGCGCCGTCGCGTGTCTCATCGAGCCGGATCTCGACCTCGGGCCCGTTGGCCGGGAACAGCGTCGCGACGCCATTGGCCGCCGCCCAGTTCGCCGCGCCCTGGTAGATGAGCGCGAAGACCATGATCCGCTTGATCTGGTTGGCGTAGGCGAGGTTGACGAACAGGTTCTCGCCTCCCGAGTTGGTCCCGGAGCGGTCGTCACCGTCGAGCCAGATGACGTTCTCGCGCGCGTCCCTCGGCTTGGCGGTGAACGAGTTGCCCAGCGCCTGCACCACGCCCTTGGAGCCGTCGGTGAACTCGAACAGGCAGCCGAGGTCGAGGTCGAGGGCCGCCGGAGCCTTCTTGAACAGCCCGCCACCGCCCTGGCCGGGGGGCCGAGCGTTCCAGTTGAGGTTCACCCGGAGCAGGCCAGTGCCCGATCCCTGCTTGGTCAGCGAGACCTTCGGCGCGGACTTGGTCAGTGTCACCTTCGACAGCGACACCGCAGGTGCCGCGCCCGCCGGCGGCGCGACGGGCGCCATCCCCGTCCCGGGTGGCGCGACGGGTGCCGTCCCGGGTGGCGGCGGGGGCGGCGGTGCGGCTGGTTGTGCGGGACGTTTGGTGTAGTCGATGCCCA
>JAOPWD010000472.1 GCA_025965875.1 Pseudonocardiales bacterium | reverse complement strand
CACCGATGAGCAGCTGGCCTCCTTCGCCGCCTGTCCGACGTCATGTGCACCGGCGACCACGCCGCGCGGATGGCTGGCGTCAAGGACGGTGGCACCGTGGCAGGTCGTCGGTGACGGCGCCGTCGGGCTGTGCGCCGTCATCGCCGCCAAAGCTGGGCGCCAGCCGCGTGATCGCCCTCAGCGCACCCTCACGAAGAACCAGCTCATCCAGTCGTGGTCGATCACCCCGATCAGCCAGCCGGAAGACCGCCAGGCTAGCTATTCGCCACGGCGAGTCGCAGCGTCGGTTGGCCGGCCGCAAGTCCAGCCACGCCTGCGACCTGTGTGAGTTCGAACCATTTCCGCACCGCGTACGTGCTGATCGATGTACCTGTCCGGTCCGTGGGCCATCAGCGCGATCACCAGGAGACGCTATGCGGCGCTTTGTCGTTCTTGCCACGTTGTCCACGATCGCCGGGCTGCTAGTACTTCCGGGCAGCGCCGCATCGGCTGCGACGGTGACCCCGCCGCCCGCGCCAGAACTCGTGCAACCCGCCGCTGCGGCGTCGGTGGTCGAGCCGTTCACGCTGCGATGGGGTGCGGTCGTCGATCCCGACGGGCCGATCGGCAGCTACACGTGGCAGGTCGGCACGAGCTCCACCTTCACGACGGTGATCGCGTCGGGCTTTACCCAGGAGTCGCTGCCGGGCATCCCGGTGCCGACTACGGACACGGTGAGTGGCCTGCCGCTGGGCAGCTACTTCTGGCGGGTGCAGGCATCGCAGACGGTCGGCGGCGCTGTCGGTTCGATCGACTCGGCCTGGTCGACGGTGCGCGGCTTCACCGTCACCGGACTCGGCGCGGCGCCGGGCACACCGTCGTTCACGTCCCCGGCGACCGGCGCACGCTTCCACGCGTCGGAGTTCTTCGACATCACCTGGGCCGCGGTGCCCGGCGCGCAGTACTACCTGCTCGAGGCCGACGACGACCCGACGTTCTCGTATCCGTTGTCGCTGACGACCGACCTGATGCAGTTCGGGACAAAGTTCCGAGCTGGCTGGGGCAATGAGATCCCCAACGTGTACTACCGGATCCGCGCGGTGTCCGCGGCAGGAGTGCATGGGCTGCCATCGCCCACGCTGAACGTGAAGATCACGAACACCGCGCCGTCTCCGGCGGCACCGACGTTGCTCTCCCCAATCGGTGGAGCGAGTCTCTCGATCCCCCTGACCTTCGACTGGACGGACACGCCGAACCGGGAGAGCCCGGGCTATGACATCGACATCGACAACGACTCCGCGTTCGCAGGAGCGTTCGGCGTCTTCCTGATCCAGAACCTCGCCCGCTCGGACTACATGCTGGTCGACACGCTGGCGCCGGGCACCTACTTCTGGCGCGTGCGCGCCGTGCACGGCCAGGTTCGGGGCCCGTGGTCGGCCACCGGCACCTTCACCGTCGTCGCAGGTCCGCCGGTCCCGACGGGCCTGGGCGTGCTGTCCCTCGTCGCCACCCCGTCATCGGTTTCCGGCGGCAACGCCACCCAGGCGCGGGTCACGTTGACCCAACCGGCACCGGCCGGGGGCGTCACCGTGAATGTGGCCAGCGACATGGCCGACGTCGAGACGCCCGCGAGCGTCTTCATCCCTGCTGGCGCGACCGATGCGATGGTCTCCCCGATCACGACCTCGCCGGTCGGCGGTGCCTCTGTCGGCACCATCCGTGCCGCCTTCGGCACCACCTGGCAGCAGAGCTCGCTCGGGTTGTTCCCGCTCCTGTGGGGGCATTCGTTGGGCGCCGAGACCGTAATCGGCGGCAACGCCACGACCGGAACGGTGACCCTGCTGAACCCGGCCCCGCCGGGGGGTGCCGTGGTGACGTTGGTCAGCGCCGATCCAGCGGCTGTGACGCTGCCGTCGACCGTCTTCATACCCGCGGGCGGGACTGGCGCGTCCTTCAACATCACCACCTCAACGGTCTCCGCCGCGACGCGCGTGCGGATCGACTCGGGCTACGGGGCCGAGTCGTACCGCTCTCCGTCGTTGTGGCTGACTGTGGCACCGCCAGGAACTGCGACGCCCGCGGCTCTCGCATCGCTGGCGCTCAGCTCGGCCAGCATCGCCGGGGGCGCGACGACCACGGGCACCGTGACCCTCACGGCCCCGGCGCCTGCGGGCGGCGCAACGATCCGCCTGAGCGGCAGCATGGAAGGCAAGGTCGTGACCCCGCCGAACGTGACGGTGCCGGCTGGCAGCACCAGCGCGACCTTCACGATCACGGCGCCGTCGGTGCCGGCGACCTACTATGTCCTGATCCAGGCCGGCCTCGGGTTCACCGCCGGGACGCAGGCCAAGCTGCTCGAGATCCGTCCGGGATCCACTGCGCCGACGCTTGCGGGGTTCAGCGTCAGCCCGACTGACATCGTCAGCGGCAGCTCGACACAGGGCACCGTCCAGCTGGTCACGTCGGCACCGGCCGGCGGCGGCACCGTGACGTTGACCAGCAGCAACCCCGCAGTCCTCCAGGTGCCGCCCACGGTCAGCGTTCCGGCCGGCAACAACTCGACGAGCTTCACGATCACCACCACCGCTACGAGCGTCTTCACGACCGTGGAAGTCGACGCGAGCGCGGGCGGCGTCACGAGATCCGCGTTCATCAACCTCGCGGCCGGCCCGACGGCGCCGTCGCTGGTGTCGTTGGCCATCGCCCCCGCCAACGTGGCCGGGGGGAGCAACGCAACGGGCACCGTGGTGCTGAGCTCCGCCGCGCCGAGCGGGGGATTGTCGGTGACCCTCGCGACCGGCAACTCATCCGTGGCCCAAGTGCCGCCGATAGTCTCGGTGCCGGCGGGCCAGAGTCAGGCGAGCTTCCCGGTGACGACGTCCTCAGTGGCCACGAACACGCCGGTCACGATCACGGCGTTCTCCGGCAGCACGACCAGGACGGCAACCTTCACCGTGACGGCGGCGAGCACCCCGCCGTCGGGGATGGCCATCGATCTCAGCGGCGTGCCGGCGACCATTCGCCGCGGTCAATCGTTCACTGCGACGGCCACCGTCACCAACGGCGGCGGATCGGCCGCAACCGGCTCGACGGTGGTGATCAGCTTCACGCCGACCAACGCGCTGCGGCTCACGAACCCGACCAGTTCGACGCAACCGACCGGAACAGTCGCCGCAGGGGGGACGAAAACGGTCGCCTGGCAGATGCGCGCCAACAACGC
>JAOPWD010000471.1 GCA_025965875.1 Pseudonocardiales bacterium | reverse complement strand
CCGTGCACCTCGCCGCGCCGAATGGTCAGATCGACGTCATGCAGAGCCCGCACAGCGCCAAACGTCTTTGAGATGTGCCTGAGTGCGACGACCGGTTGACGCTCGTGCGTCACCCGGCTGCCTTTACCCGTGCTGGTCATAGCTCGAGGCCTGCGAACCGAGGAGCCAGAACAGGGGCTCGTGGATCTTTTGCAAGACGTACGGGAAGGTCACACTAGGGAGCGTGGGTCGTACGAGCCAGCTCGGCAACAACGAGCTGGTACGACTCTTGGACCTGTCGCTCGAAGCATTCTGCATCGCAGGGTTCGACGGGTATTTGAAGTTCGCCAATCCAGCGTTCGCACGCATCCTCGGGTACACGCAGGAGGAGATGCTCGCCAGGCCGTTCATGGACAATGTCCACCCCGAGGATGTCGAGTCCGTCGGCGCGGTCCTCGTCGGGCTCGCGAAGGGCAAGGACACTAGTGACTTCGAGTGTCGCCTGGTCTGCGCCGACGGCTCGGTGCGCTGGTTCAAGTGGAACACGCACACCCGACCGGACGAAGGTGTCGTCTACGCAGTGGCGAGGGACGTCACCGACCAGCGCGGAGACGGTGCCGAGCTGAACGCGCTGCTCCGCATCGCGACGCTCGTGGCGGAGGACGTGCAGCCGCAGGACCTCTTCGCCGTTGTCGCCGAGGAGGCCTGCCGCGTCGTCGATCTCTCAGCCGTGAGCGTCGTGCGGTACGAGCTCGACGGCACCGCGACCGAGTGCGCCAACTTCAACCGGGGAGAAAAGGTGTCCCCTGTCGGAGTCCGGTCGTCGATCGAAGGCACGAACATCCTTCGACTCATCCGGGACAGCGCCGCGGCTGCCCGCATCGACGACTACGCGGGGCTGAAGGGTGAGATGGCGGCGACCGTCCGTAGCGCCGGTATCCGTTCGACGGTCGGAGTTCCGATCGTCGTCGCCGGTCGACTCTGGGGAACGATCGTCGGTTCCACCACGGAGCCGGATCCGTTGCCGGAAGACACCGCGTCGCGTCTCGCCGACTTCACCGAGCTGCTCGCGACCGCCATCGAGAATGCCGAGCCGCACGAGGCTATCGAACGCCTCGTCGACGAGCAGGCAGCGCTCCGGCGCGTGGCCACGCTCGTGGCGCGCGGCGTCCAACCCGACGAGATCTTCGCGGCCGCCGCGGACGAGGTCGGGCGCCTGGTCGGTACGGATTCGGCAGCGGTCGTCAGGTTCGACGACGACGCTCCGGGGATCGTTTTCGTCGGCGTCGCGAGCAACATGAGCGACGCGTTCCCGCTCGGAGCGCGCTGGGAGTTCCAGGATGGGATGGCTTCGGCAGAGGTGTATCGCACCGGGCGGTCTGCCCGCGGCGGTACGAAGGACTGGTCCACAGTCGTAGGACCCGTTGGCGAAACCCACCACCGTCTGGGCATCGTCTCGACGGTGGCCAGCCCGATCGTCGTCGAGGGTCGTCGCTGGGGCGCGATGACCGTCCAGTCCCAGGAGCCGCTGCCGCTGGACACCGACGAACGCCTTGAGAAGTTCACCGAGCTCCTCGCCACCGCGATCGCGAATGCGGACAGCAAGTCTGAGCTCGCCGCCTCGCGCAGGCGGATCGTCGCTGCGTCGGACGAGGCTCGCCGCCGGATCGAGCGAGACCTCCATGACGGCACGCAGCAGCGGCTGGTGACGCTGCTGCTCCGGCTCGCAGCCGTCAGGAAAGCAGCCCCTGCCGGGGAGGTACTCACCGCCGCGCTGTCGCGCGTCGAAACCGAGCTCGCATCTGCGCTTGACGAGCTGCGCGAGATGTCGCGTGGTATCCATCCGTCGATCCTGTCCAAAGGCGGTCTCGGCCCGGCTTTGCGGGTGCTGGCGCGGCGTTCGACGATTCCCGTCGCGCTCGAGGTCACGACGAAGGAACGGCTGGCCGAGCCGATCGAGGCTGCGGTGTACTTCGTCGCGTCGGAGGCCCTGGCCAACGCGACGAAGCATGCGCAGGCGTCACAGATCGACGTTTCGCTCGCGCCGTGCGACGGCGTCCTGGTGCTGTCGATCCGCGACGACGGCGTTGGCGGAGCGGATTCAGCCCATGGCTCGGGACTCGTCGGCTTGCACGATCGCGTCGAAGCCCTCGGCGGGACGATCAGGATCGAGAGCCCGCCCGGCGCCGGGACGCTGTTGGTCGTCACGCTTCCGCTCGACGTATAGATACAGCGGTCCTCCTTCGATGGCTAGCTACCGCAGTACGCGGCCGTGCGGCGCGCGTACGAGCGGTCCAGCGTCGGGCTCTTCGCACTCGCGCCGTCCGAGGTGAACTTGACGTAGAAGTCCGAACAGGCGTCGAAGTTCGTGAAGTTGAAGACCGTTCCCTGTCGAGAACCCTGGTGGGTGAGGACCTGGAACGAATGCCATGCCGACTGAGTGCGAGGGTCCCGTCCGAACAGTTCGCCGCGCACCGATCCACAGTTCTTCGCCTCCACGGTGACGCGAAGGCTGTCGCCGGTCTCGCCGATCGAGCGCGGCACGTCGAGGGTGCAGGCGGCGGTGGGACTCTGAGGTGCGGCCGCCGCTGAGTCGGCCGCACCGCCGACGACAAGCAGCACCAGGCACCCCGCGGCGGCGGCGGCGAGAACTCTCTTGTGGGTCAACCTTGTTCCTCTCGATCTTGAACTTGCGGAGGTAGACAGGGCGGCAGACCCTTCAACACGTCAACGGGCGGCTCAAGGCGAACGGGCAACCGTGACCCAACCGTGACCGAAGGCCGTGCCGCACCGAAGATCAAAAACGAACTCGTCTACCCGCTAGCGGGAATCCCGGCACTCGGGCTAGCAGCAGAGCAGGACGGCTGCTGACCGTGATGCCACGCGGCGCTGGCGGCAAGAAACTGACCGTGTCGCAGGGCGACGTTGCAGGCGGCATGTCGAGCACAGATCGAAGGGGTACGGATCATGTCAGAGCGGACAACGGTGCACGCCGGAATGGCCGGCACGATCGATGTGGGCGGTGACTTGACGGTCAACCGCCTCGGATTTGGCGCCATGCGAATTACCGGTGCGGGCATCTGGGGCCAGCCTCGCGACCGCGACGAGGCGAAGGCGGTGTTGCGCCGCGCGATCCAGCTCGGCGTCAACTTCATCGACACCGCTGACTCCTACGGGCCCAGTGTCAGCGAGGAGCTCATCGCCGAGACGCTCCACCCGTACCCGGATGATCTGGTGATCGCGACCAAAGGCGGCCTCGAGCGCACCGGTCCGGGACAGTGGCCGGTCAACGGTCGGCCAGAGCACCTGATCGAGGCCTGCGAGGCCAGCCTGCGGCGCCTCAAGCTCGACCAGATTCCGCTCTACCAGTTCCACCGGCCCGACCCGGCGGTGCCGCTGGAGGACTCGATCAGTGCACTCGTGACCCTCAAGGAGCAAGGCAAGATCCGGCACATCGGGCTGTGCAATGTCACCGAGGACCAGGTGCGGCGCGCACAGCGGCTCACCCCAATTGTGTCGATCCAGAACCGATTCAACGTCGCGGACCGCCGGTCGGAGTCGCTGATCGACCTCTGTGAGCAGGAACAGATGGTCTTCCTGCCGTGGGCGCCGATCCAAGATCTCGACAGCAACTCGATCGTGCAGCAGATCGCGCAGCGCTACGACATGACACCGCGGCAGATAGTGCTCGGCTGGCTGCTGGCCCGCTCGCCGTCGATCCTGCCGATCCCCGGCACCGCATCGGTGTCACACCTGGGCGACAACGTCGCAGCCGTGGCGATCAAGTTGACCAATTCCGAGGTCGGCTCCATCACCGACAGCATGGGCTGAGCGCCCACCTCGCCGATCGTCAACACGCCGGACGGATCACCGCTTCGGGGCCGACTGTTCCGTACTCCTGCCGCAGCGCCGGCAGCAGCTCGGCCTCGGCGAAGGCGAGAAACTCCGGCTGCGTGTCGCCGCCGACCTGCGCGAGCGCGACGTGGCTGAAGCCGGCGTCGACGAACGGCCGCACGGCCTCGACGTGCGCCTTGACATCCGGGCCGCAGGGGAAGGCCTCAGCGATGTCCGAGGGCTGGACGAACTGGCTGGCCGCGTCGAACGCGGCGGTGCC
>JAOPWD010000430.1 GCA_025965875.1 Pseudonocardiales bacterium | reverse complement strand
ACGCGATACCCGCTGCGTAACGCGCGCCAGGCCAGATCGATCTGAAAGCAATAGCCCTCGGAGGCGACGGCTTCGTAATCGATCGTCTCGAGCACCTCGCGCTTGTAGGCCCGGTAGCCGCCGGTGGGGTCGTTCGACTGATCTAGGCGCTCTTGGCTCCGCGTCGCGCGCGCAATACGTCCAGGCGCTCGGCGAGTACTTCTTCAAGATCGGCGATCGTGCGCCGCTCCATCAGCATGTCCCAGTGGGTGCGGACGGCCTTGACCTTCTTCGCCTCGGGCTCGGGCCCGTCGATCAGTACGCCGCTGGTTCCGTCGAGACGGCATTCCCACGTGGTGGGGAGCTCGGCCTCCTCGGAGAACGGCACTCGGAATTCGTGACCGCGTTGACAGCGGTATGCCGCGATGTTGCGTGGAGCGGGCTCGGCGCCGTACTCGGTCTCATAGCTGACCGCGCCCAGCCGACTGCCCCGCAGTGTCCGATCTGCCATGGTGGGCACCTCCTGGACGAGAAATATGTGGAAAACGCTTGCATCTGAACAACGATCCGGGCTATGTGATGATTCCCTGATCGAGAAACCGCTAACCCGTGCGCCCCGACGAGTAACTCAGGGGACTGCCAGCGCGACACCGCCCCGACAACCGCCAGGAGTCCGAGCTCGTGCCTAGATCGCAGCGCCGCCGCGCGGACCGTTCACTAGATAAGTACGCAGCACGCACCGATTCGGTTCCATTGTCGACCCGATTGCCTTCGGCCCGCACCATCGGGGTGTCGGTGGGAGCCGGGCGGGTGGCTATCGGCGCGATCTTCCTGGCCGCGCCGGTGACGTCGGTTCGCATCCTGGGACTCGACACCGCCACCGCGGCCCGGATCACCTGGCTGGCCCGGATGGCCGCGGTGCGCGACACCGTCCTCGGCGCGGGCGCGGTGGTCTCCGCCGGGCGCGGCAAGGGTGGCGCGGGGTGGCTGCTCGCCGGCTCGATGTCGGACGCCGTCGACGCGGCGGTACTGGCAGCAGCGCTGCGGGAGGGCAAGCTTCGCGGCTGGCGCCCGCAGGCCATCGCCGTGGGAGCACTCGGCGCAGCCCTGGTCGCCGCCGCCGCGGCCGCCGAGATGGCGCGCTCCGGGTCGTGAGCTCCGTGCTCCCGCCGGGGCTGGACCATCTCGTGTTCGGCGGGCCCGATCTGGCGCAGGGCGTAGCCGAAGTGGCCGACCTGACCGGAGTCACTGCGGTCGCCGGAGGCCGCCACCTCGACCACGGCACCGCCAACTTCCTCATCGGCCTCGGCCCCGGCGCCTACCTGGAGATCATCGGACCCGATCCGCAGGCGGCCGACCCACCACAGCCCCGGTGGTTCGGACTGGACGGCACCGGGGCGCCGCGGTTGCTCACCTGGGCGCTGCGACCTGCGGACCTGGACGCCACGATCTCGTCGGCCCGCACCCACGGCTACGACCCAGGGCCGAGCCGGTCCATGTCGCGGCACACAGACGACGGCACGGCGTTGCAGTGGCGGCTCACCGGCGACACCGTTGCGTCACGGGGCGGGGTGGTGCCGTTTCTCATCGACTGGGGGGCCAGCGCTCATCCATCGGCGCGGGAACTGCCGATGCTCGAGTTGAGGGGGCTCGCACTCAGGCACCCGAACCCGGAGCAAGTCAGAGCAGAGCTGTCCGCGCTTGGCACGGACATCGGCGTCGGCACCGGACCGGCCGGGCTCAGCGCCGTGCTGGCCGGGCCGCACGGTGAGGTCCTACTGCGCTGAGGCCGCTCAGACATCCAGTCGCAGCTGCCCGGCGACGGCGTCGGGGCCGAGATCACCCCGGCGGTGATGTGCGCGGCAGAGCACCTGATAGTGAACCTCGGCCGGCGCGTCGTCGGTCCCGGCCGCAGTGTCGGCCACCACGACGGTGTTGCCCTCGCGCACAACGCGCCCGTCGACGACACGCGCGTTGAGCTGCCCGGGCCGACCACACCAGCACAGCACCTCGACGTGGACCGGGTTGATCTCGTCGGCCAGCTCGAACAGCCGCTTCGCACCGGGCAGCAGCCGCGACCGGAAGTCGGTGGCCAGCCCGAAGCAGTACACGTCGACATGCCAGTCATCGACGAGCTCGGCCAGCTGGTCCACGTGCGCCTCGGCCAGGAACCCAGCTTCGTCGACGATCAGGTAGTCCAGTGCGCGGCCGGCGGACCAGACCTGCCGGACCAGCAGCCGGATGTCGGTGTCCGCGCCGACCTCGACCGCTTGCCGGGCCAGGCCGACCCTGGTGGTGATGGTCGCCCCGCCCGAGCGGTCATGGGTTGTGAGCAGCAGACCGTGCCGGCCCTGGCGGGCGTGGTTGTGGTCGATCTGCAGCGCCAGCGTGGACTTGCCGCAATCCATCGGGCCGTAGAAGAACTTCAGGTGCGCGGGCATCGGCAGGGCACGGCGGTTGCCCGCTGCCGGCACCGACGCCAGTGCCCCTGGTCGAGCGTCCGGGTCGGCCACGAGCGCCGACCCTAGACCTTGGCGGGCGCGACGTTGCCCGCCGCCTCGATCGCGCGGCGCACGGGCACGAGGGCCAGCAGGACGAAACCGACCACGAAGAACACCACGAGCGAGACGAGGGCGCTGCGGTAGTTGCCGGTGTTCTGATAGGCCAGGCCGAACACGAGCGGCCCCAGCCAGCTCGTCCCGGAATTGCTGATCTCATAGAAACCGAAGTACTCCGCCTCCGCGCCGCGTGGGATCATCCGCGAGAACATCGACCGCGACAGGGCCTGGCTGCCGCCGAGGACGATCGCGATGAGGATGGCGAGCGCGAAGAACTGCCAGGCGACGCCAACCGCCAGCTCGTAGCCGATACCGACTGCGGCGAGCCAGCCCACGAGAGAGCCCAGCACCACGCGCTTCGCGCCGAATCGCTCCGCCAGCCGGCCGAGCCACAGCGCGCCGAAGTAGGCCACGAACTGCACCAGCAGGATCCCGAGCAGCAGGACTGTGTCGGACAGTTGGAGTTCCTTGTCGCCGTACTGCGCGGCGACGGTCGTCACGGTCTGGATGCCGTCGTTGTAGATGAGAAACGCGCCGAGGAACGCCAATGTCAGCGGGAAGGTGCGGATGTGCCGGATGGTTCGGGCCAGTTGGCGGAATCCCTCGGTGACCATGGCGCCCCGACGTGCCGCGTCGACACCCCCGATCCGGGCCGGCAGCCAGCGACGAACAGGCAGGCTGAACAGGATCCACCAGATGCCTGCAGTGCACAGGGCCACCCGCGCCAGCAGTTCCTTGCCGATGAACAGGCTCAGCACGAAGTCCGCCGCCAGGAGGATGCCGCCGCCGATGTAGGCGATCGCCCAGCCGACCGACGATGCGCGATCGCGGTCCTCGACGGTCGACAGGTCGACAAGCAGTGAGTGGCTGACGACGATCGAGCAGCTGTAGCCGAGGAAGGCCAGCGCGTACAGGATGGCGCCGAGCTGCCAGTTGGAACCGGTCACCGCGAACATCGCGATACATGCGGTCGCACCGAACCAACCGAAGCCGAGCATGAGGTCGCGCTTGCGTCCGGTGCGATCGGCGATCGCGCCCACCACCGGCATGAGCAGGACGAGCAGCACCGTCGATGCCGTCACGGTGTAGGCGAACAGGCTGCCGGGGGCGATGGGGATGCCGGCGACGTGGACGCGGCCGTGCTTGCCGACGGCGTTCTCGGCCACCGAGGTGAGATAGCGCGACATGAAGACCGTCGTGACGATCGTCGGGAAGGTATGGCTGGCCCAGCCGTAGAGATACCAGCCACGGCGCTGCTGGACGAGCTCACCGGTGGCGGTCACGGTAGGTCAGTTCTCCGTGGGCTGGGTGGACCACTGGCCGCGTTCGATCAGCAGGGCACGCAAGACGTCGGCGGCGTCGGTCATCAGCCCGTCGACGCCGAGATCGAGCAGCCGGATCATCTCGGCGCGATCATTCACGGTCCAAGCATGGACCGGCAGGCCGAGGCGATGTGCGGCGGCCAGGTAACGCGCGTCCACGAACGGGAACCGGCCGATGCGCGCCGGTACCTGGGCACATTGGCCGAGCATGCGACCCGGCGTCCTGCGCAGGGCCGGGGCGGCTCGCAGCGCGAGAGCGTCCCGGGGACCAAGCGATGTGCACAGCCGCGGACCGAGCACTCGGCGCACCGCCGCGACCCGGGAACGGGAGAATGCGCCGACACAGACGCGGTCAATCGAGCGCGTTCGACGAATGACGTCAATCGTCGGTCCGATCGAGTGCTCGGCCTTGATGTCGATGTTGACGTAGGTGTCCGGCCACGCGTCGAGTAGCTCGGCAAGCACGGGGATGCGCTCGCGACCGTCGATGCGCGCATGTCGCACCTGCGCCCACGGCAGGTCGGCCACTCGGCCGCGCTGGTCGGTCACGCGGTCCAGCGTCGAGTCGTGGAACGCGAGCGCGACGCCGTCGGCGGTGACCCGGACATCGGTCTCGAGATAGCGATAGCCCAGGGCGACCGCCCGCTCGAACGCCGCCATCGAGTTCTCACCGCCGTCGGGCGCGAATCCGCGATGCGAGAACGCGACCGGTGCGGGCGCATCGAGGAACGGCACACCCCGATCATGCCAACACCAGCGTGCGCAAATGCCGCACCGGCGGCGAGCCGTGCCGGAGCAATTCGTCATGCACCTGCCGGTCCGACCAGTGCGGACGGGCGGCGCGCAGGTCGTCAACCAGGTCGCGGACCTCGCGGTAGCCGGCCAGTCACGGTGCGCGACCACCGCAGCCCGAACTCGCTCGGCCGCCGGTCCCGTTCGTCGGCCGACTCGGTCAGCTCTTCTGCACGCCCGTGATGTAGAAGTGACCGTCGGATTCCTTGGTGACCTTGATCGTGACGGTGCTGGTGCTGTCCGTCGACTTGAACACGAACTCACTGCCGGCCGGGCCCGGCGTTGTAGGTGCATAGAGCTTGCCGTTCAGGCTGGTCGTTACCGACAACGGAACACTGTTCTGATAGACGCAGCCCTGCGCGAACTGGGTGAGGCCTACCTCGGCGGCGCCGATGTAGGCCTCCGCCGCCGACAGGGCGTCCGTGCTGCCTTGGCAGATGTTCAACCCGCCGGGCAGGTCGGTCGGCAGGCCGCTGCTCGACGGCACGCCGCTGGCGCTGGGGAAGCCGCTATCCGTCGGACCGGTGGGTAGGCCGGACGGTAAGCCACTGGGCACGCCCGACGGGAGGTTCGACAGGAGCGTGGACAAGCAGACCCGCCACTTCCCGTCCTCCTTGACGACCGGGAACTCAGCCTTCTCGGGCGTCGGCGTCTTCGCTGTCGAGACGGTCACCTCGAACGTGGTGATCCCGTTCTTCGTGCTCTGCTTGCCGATCGTGTACGACGTGAGCTTGCCGTCGCTACCGAGTTTCGTTGCAACGCCCAATGCGAGGTCGGCTTTGCACAGCACCTTCTTGGCCGCATTGACGTCGTTCTTCGTGCCTGCGTCGAGCAGCTTCTTCACCGCGGCCTTCGGCGTCGACGCCGATGCTGATCCGCCCGCGAAGATGAAGTACGCGGCGACGGCCGCGGCAGCAGCGACGGCCACCCCGATCGCGGCGTAGACGCCCTTGCGGTTCCCGCTGCTCCCGGCGGCGAGGTCGCCCGGCCCACCCGGTCCGGTCGGACCGCCGGGGCCGCCGTAGCCCGGTGGCGGGTAGCCGGGTGATGGCGCCCCGTAGCCGGGCTGGCCGGCGTACTGCGGCGGCTGCCCGTAGCCCGGCTGGCCGGGGTACTGCGGCTGCTGTGGTTGCGGCGGCGGCTGCTGCCCGTAGCCCGGCTGGCCGGGGTACTGCGGCTGCTGCGGAAAGGGCTGGGTCGGGTACTGCGGTTGCTGTCCACCGCCGCCGGGCTCGCCGTACGGCGGGTAACCCTGGCCCTGATCAGTCATCGTGGAGCCAATCTGTCGTCGGGGCACCCATCGCGCGCATGCCAACCGGCACGCTGGTGGGGTGCCCGATCATCGTTGAGCCACCACGGGGGTCAGTCAAGGACCGTTGGGGCACGATCGCGCCTCAGCTTTGCTGCACACCGGGAGGAATCAGTCCGGTCCGGACCCAACTGGTGACATCTAGAGAAAGATGTCGATCGCCAGATCGTCGTCGGTGCCCGGGCCGAAGCGGTACTGACTGAAGTCGGTGACGCCGGCCTCGCGCAGCACGTCGTCGTCGACGAAGGTGTTGCCGGTGCAGTCGCGCGATGACCGGATGAGGATCTGGTACGCCGCGTCGGCCACGATCTCCGGCGTCCGCGACCCGGTCATACTCGCCTCGCCGCCGAGCAGGTTCTGCACCGCCGCCGTCGCGATGAGAGTCCGCGGCCACAGGCAGTTTGCCGCGACGCCGGCATCCCGCTGCGACTCGGCGACACCGAGGGTCAGCATGGTCATCGCGTACTTACTGATCGTGTACGGAGCGTGGTAACGCAGCCAGCGCCGATCCATGTTGAGCGGGGGCGACAGCGTGAGCACGTGCGGGTTCGTGGACTCGAGCAGATGCGGCAGGGCCAGGCTGGTCAACGCGAAGGTGCCTCGGGCGTTGATGTCGAGCATCAGGTCGTAGCGCTTGGCGGGCAGTTCGCCGATGTTCTGCAGCGTGATCGCGGATGCGTTGTTCACGACGATGTCGATGCCGCCGAATCGCTCGACGGTCTGCGCGACCGCCTTGGCCACCGTGTCGTCGTCACGGATGTCGCCGAGGATCGGCAGCGCGTGACCGCCCGCGGCCTCGATCTCGGCGGCAGCGGAATGGATCGTGCCGGGCAGTCGGGGGTCTGGGGTGTCGGTCTTGGCGATGAGCGCGACATTGGCGCCGTCGCGGGCGGCGCGGACGGCGATAGCGAGACCGATGCCGCGGCTGCCGCCGGACATGATGATCGTGCGGCCGGCGAGCGAGTTGCTGGTGGGCACGGCGAATGGCCTTTCGTCGGGAACAGCGTTGGAAGCAGACTCTGCCACCAGGGACGATCAGAGCCGTTGGAGCCGGACTGGCAGGCCGTCCTTCGGCCGGGGCAGCGATGACCAGTCGATCGGCATCTCGTAGTCCGGCGGCACGCTCCACCGGTAGCTCAGCAGCAACTGGTGCATTGCCGCCTTGATCTCCATACCACCGAAGTGCAGGCCGATGCATTTGTGCACGCCGTTGCCGAAGGGCATCCAGGCGTTGCGGTGGACCTTGTCGTCGCGGCGGTCGTCGGCGAAGCGCTCGGGATCGAAGTGCTCCGGATCGGGCCAGTACTCACTGAGGTGGTGAGCGCCGTAGAGGTTGACGCTCACGTACGTGTCGGCGGGGATGAAATGACCCAGCAGTTCAGTGTCGCGGACCGTCTTGCGCATGACCCCGGGTACCGGCGTGATGAGCCGCATCGCCTCCTTCATGACGAGGTCGAGTGAGCTGAGCTTGGCCAGATCCGCATAGCCGACCGTCGGCGTGCCCACGGCCTGCGATTCAGCCCGGCACCGTTCCTGCCACTCCGGGTGCTTCGCGAGGTAGTAGGCCATGGCGGTGATCGTGATCGTGCTGGTGTCGTGTGCGGCCATCAGCAGGAAGATCATGTGGTTCACGACGTCGTCGTCGGTGAACTGCTCGCCGCCCTCGCCACGGGCGTGACACAGTGCGCTGAACAAGTCGTCGCCTGCGTCGGCACGTTTCGCCGGTAGCTGCGGGTAGAGGAAGTCTTCGAGCACCTTGCGTCCGGCCAGGCCGCGGGACCAGCGCAGTCCTGGCACCTTGAAGCGCAGGGCTGCGGTGCCGGCCCGGACGCAGTCAACGAAGGCGGTGTTGAGCCGGCTCGCATCCGCGTCGAGCTGTGCACCCATGAAGGTCCGCGTCGCCACGTCCAGGGTCAGTTGCTTGATCGCCGGATACACATGGAAGTCGCCGCTCGGCCAGCCGGCCAGGCCAGCGGCGAGCGTCGAGTTCACCAGCTCGAGGTAGCCGGCCAACCGATCGCTGGTGAACGCCTGCTGCATGATCCGCCGGTGCAGGTGGTGCTCGTCGAAGTCGAGCAACATCAGGCCGCGCTGAAAGAACGGGCCGATCAGGAAGGACCAACCTGGGCCGCTGGCGAAGGCGTGCGACCGGTTCTGCAACACCTCGCCGCACGCGTCAGGTCCCTGTGCCGTGACGACCTTGATGCCGAACACCCGGAACCACGACACCGGTCCGTAGCGGTCGTAGCGCTCGCGACTGATGGTCAGCTTTCCGGAGAGGAATTGAGCGGTGTAACCGAGCAGCGGCAGACCGCCGTCGCCCGGTATCGCACCGCAATCATCGGCCTCGCGCGATTCAATCGCCATACGCTGCCTCGCAATCCGTGCAGGCTGTCCGTTCGTACCCTAGACTGATAACGACTGTTGTCAACACTGGTGGGGAGGCGCGGATGACGCTCGCGCAAGCGCGTCCGTATCGAGGTGTGGCTCTCGCGCAGCGCCGCGATCTGCGCCGCCAGGCCCTGCTCGAGACTGGTCTGGACTGCCTGGCCGAGGACGGACTCTCCCGCGTCAGCGTGCGCTCGATCTGCTCCGGTGCGCGCCTCACGCCGCGGTATTTCTACGAAAGCTTCGACGATCTTGACGCGCTGCTGGTTGCCATCGTCGACTCGGTTGCTGCCGAGGTCGCGCAGCGCGCGATTGAGGCGATCGCCACCGCGCCGGACGATCTCACGGCACAGGTGCGGGCTGCGGTCGATGCGGGCTACGGGGTGTTGGCCGGTGATCGACGGAAGGCGAACGCACTGCTCGTTGCCGGTGCCGGGCACGGTCCGCTGCGAGACCGCAGGCAGGAGATCGTGATGGCGTACGCCGAACTGGCTCTCACGAACTTGCCGCCGTTGAGCCGGTTGACTGCCACGGATCGACGGCGGGCTCGGGCGACTGCGCTGTTCTTGATGGGCGGGGCGGCGGAGTTGATCGGAGCGGTGCTCTCCGGGTCGTTGCGGCTTTCGCGGGCACGGGTGGTGGATCAGCTCACTTCGCTGTGGGTTGCGGTGCTCGCGCAGCAAGCGGAGTAATCCCAGCGAGCCCTCCGGCGGGAGGTTGGAGCTTCTGGCGGCACCCGCTGCCTCACCGTTCGCTGTGGTTGAAAGGCGCGGCGACGGAGGGAGTTGGCCCACTGCGGAGGACGCAGATGAGGTTGGGTCGTCCGGGTCGCCTACGTGAAATTGCCACGGGGGACTGCGGTGAGCAGCACCGCGGAGTCCTCAATGGCGCGCAGCGAATGCCGCGCTGGTGGGATTTCCACGAGGTCGCCGGTGCGTGCCTGCCAGGAGTCTTTGCCCACCTGCAAATCCACCCGGCCGACGATCACGTAGATGCTGGCCTCGCCGGGGTTCTCGTGCTCGGCGAGGACGGCGCCGGCAGTCAGCGCA
>JAOPWD010000420.1 GCA_025965875.1 Pseudonocardiales bacterium | reverse complement strand
ACGGACTTGCGGGGTGTGACTCGAGAGCCGCGGTCAGAGGCACAACGCGAGCTCATTGAACGCAGCGCGGACTCGATCGTGGACGGCCCGGTTGACGGTGAGTTCGTCGTGGCCGCGACGCAGGTTCTGCACCAACGCATGCCCGGCCGCGATGGTGCGCAGCGATCGGATTGTCTTGAGCCCGCGCATCGGGCGCAGTCTGGCCCTGAGCCGGCCGTGATCGGCTTCGACGCGGTTGTTGGCGTACTGCTTGAGGACATGGCGTGCGCCCGGCACGAATTCATCGATCACCCGCGGGTACACCGGTGCTCGGTCGGTGGTGACCTCGACCGGTTCGAGACCAGTCTTTAGCGCACGGGTGAAGAACGCCCGCGCCGCAGCACCGTCGCGGCGTTCGGAGACAAGGACGTCGATGACCTGCCCGTGCTGATCGACCGCGCGATAGAGATAGGTCCACCGGCCGGCGACCTTGACATACGTCTCGTCCACCAACCAGCGATCGCCCGTCGCGTGCCGGGCCGCCCGGGCCGCGTCGATGAACTCCGACGTGAAAAGTCCGCCCACCTGTAGATGGTCACGTGATCAACCTCGATGCCGCGTTCCGCGAGCAGTTCTTCGACGTCGCGATAGGACAGGCCGTAACGCAAATACCAGCCCACCGCAACCGAGATCACCTAACGCGGGAACCGATAGCCAGCCGGAGCGGACGATTCGAGGATCGAAGTGCGCACCCGCTCAGTCTCCAAGGGTCAGACCCGATCAGCCAACGCAACAGTCCCGGCGGCAGCGCCCTTTGCGGCGTCGCAGGGTTCCAGCATCACCTCGGCCCGTGGGTGCCAGTCCTCGGAGGAATCGGCTGGATCATCGCCTCCGACAACCTGAGCTACCTCCTGCGCCACCGCTACTGCGCACGAATAGCAAACCTGCTGGCGCGACAGCCACCACGGACCCGGCTGCGCCGACGGCTGATCACCTGGCTGCACGCCCTGACGCGTGATCGACGAGCCGGCAGCACGCTCTCCTACCCGAAGTTTGCCCTGTTCAACGCTGCTCACGCATTGCCGTGGGCAGCGCTATTCGTCGAAGCCGGCTATCTGCTTACCAGCTACTGGCACAGCACACATCTCGGCCGAACAGCACGAGTGGTCACCGTCGTCGCTGCTGCCCTTGTGCTCGTCGCGGCGTGGTCCGCACGCCGACGTCGCCGCTATCAGCGAGCGCAGTCCCAGTCCGGGTAACCCGCGCAGCGCACTGATCGTCCGCCTGCCGCTAGGCGTCCGGACTCGTTACCGAAGGGTGTACTTTGCGGTCGCCGTGACATTCCCGCGCAGGTTCCGCTACCCGGCTCCCTGGGGCAGCGGCTTGGTCCAGCTGTACTCCACTTCGGGGCGGCCGCTGCCCCCGTGGCGTTGGCGGCGCAGCAGGACGCCGGCTTCGGTCAGGTGTTCCAGGTAGCGGCGGGCGGTCACCCGCGAGACGTCGCAGATGCCGGCGACCTCGGCGGCCGATAATGCGCGGCCGCGGGGCAACGCGCGGGCGATCGTCTCAAGTGTTTCGTCGCTGAGACCCGAGGGCAGCGTGCTGGGCGTCACGCCACGCAGCGAGGCGAACGCGCGGTCGATCTCGGACTGGCCCGCCGGCAACAGATCGTCGGCCATCCGCAGCCGGTAGTCGCGATAGCGCTCCAGCCTGTCCTGCATCGAGCGGAAGGTAAACGGCTTGAGCAGGTACTGCACCACACCGAGGGCCACCGCGGACCGGACCGCCGTCAGGTCCCGGTTCGAGGTGACGGCAATGATGTCGACCTCCCGGCGAGCCGCCCGTAGCGCCCGGCAGAGCTCCAGCCCGTGCAGATCGGGCAGGTTGAAGTCGAGCAGGATGAGATCGACCGGGGCCGCTTTGAGCAGTCGCAGCGCCTCCTGCCCGCTGAGCGCGATGCCGGCGACGCAGAATCCCGTTACTCGCTCGACGTATTTGCCGTGCGCCTCGGCGATCAGTGGCTCGTCCTCGACGACGAGGACCCTGATGTCGCTACTCACAACCTTGCCTCAACGAGGTTGGGTACCGCCAGCCGGACAGTGAATTTCGCGCCACCGGCGGGCGGCGAACTCACGTCGATTGACCCGCCATGCCGGCGTACGACCTGATTTACCAGGGCGAGCCCGAGGCCGCGGCCCGCCGCGGTGGCGGAGATCTTGGTGGACCAACCGCGGGTGAAGGCGGACTCGACGAGGGCATGCGGCAGCCCGGGGCCAGTGTCCTCGACCTGGATGAGCAGGGCGTGCTCGTCGGCGCGGACAGTGACGGTGACCTGTTTGCGGCCGGACGATTCGGCGCTAGCGTCGATGGCGTTGTCGATGAGGTTGCCGACGATGGTGACCAGGTCCGAGCTGGGCAGGATCCCGGCCGGTGTCCGGCTGTCGTCAGTAACGGTGAGCTCGACGCCGCGTTCGTTGGCCTGGGCGGCCTTGCCGAGCAGGAGTGCGACGAGTACTGGCTCTTCGACGGCCGCCACGACCTGGTCGGTGAGGCGCTGGGACAGCTCGAGTTCGGTCGTGGCGTAGGCGACCGCGTCCTCGCTGCGCCCGGTTTCGACGAGCACGACCATCGTGTGCAGCCGGTTGGCGGCCTCGTGGGCCTGTGAGTGCAGCGCCTCGGCGAAGGCCTTCGTGGCGTCGAGTTCCCCGGTGAGCGCCTCCAGCTCGGTCCGATCGCGGAACGTGGCCACGGTCCCGTAGCTTCGCCCGCCCCACTGCGCGCGGGACTGGTTGAGCACCAGCACCCGGTCACCGGTGAGGTGCAGCTCATCGACCGCGTCGCGCTCGTCGAGCAAGGTGGCCTTGATCGTGTCGGCCAGGTCCAGCTCGCGCACCGGTCTGTCGACGATGTCGCCGCGGAGCCCGAGCAGGCGGCGGCCCTCGTCGTTGATGACTCCGACCCTCCCGTCGGCATCGATGACGAGTAGTCCTTCGCGGACTGAGTGCAGCACCGCTTGGTAGGAGGAGTACATGCGGCTGATCGAGTCAGAGTCCAATCCCCTGGTCTGCCTGCGCAGCCGACGGGAGACGAGCAGCGCGCCGGCAAGCGCGACCGCGAGCAGCAGCGCCAAACCGGCGAGTAAGAACGGCAGCCGCCTCATCAGTTCGGAGCGGATCGCCTTCGTGGTGACGCCGACGGCGACCAGGGCCACGATTCGTCCGCTCGCGTCGCGAACCGGAGCGACCGCACGCACCGAGGAGCCAAGGGTTCCGGTGAAGGTTTCGGTGAACGCCCGACCCTGCAGTGCCTCCTGGATGTGACCGATGAACGGCTTGCCGATCTGTGTGGTGTCGGGGTGGGTAAACCGGATCCGGTCCGGCGCCATGATTACCACGAAGTCGACCTTGGTGTGGATTCTGATCTGCTCCGCGTAGGGCTGCAGGACGGCGGAGGGGTTCGCACCGACAGCCGCGCCTGCCACGAATGGGTTGTCCGCGATCGATTGCGCCAGGCTGAGTACCTGGTCGCGGGCAGCGGACTGCTCACGATTGCGGGTGAGTACGAAGATGCTCACAGCGGCCGCGGCCAGGACAACGGCGAGCAGCAGCGCCTGTAGCACCAGCAGCTGCCGTGCGACCGGCCATTGTTTCACCCGCATGCCCTCAGTGTGACCGAGCGCTGAACACTATGAACAGAACCAGGACGCTGGGCCCACCGGCGCCGGAGAGTCTCCATAACGGCCGCGGAGTGTTCCGGGCCACATCCGAGTGGAGGCTCATCATGACGCTGCAGAGCAATGTAGTAAGCCCCGAGAGGAAGCGAGACCGGACGCACTGGCTGTACATGTCAGTGATCGTCGCGGTCGCGGCCGGCATCGTGGTGGGCCTCGCCGCTCCCGGCACCGCGGTCGAACTCAAGCCGCTCGGCGACTCGTTCGTCAGCCTGGTCAAGATGATGATCAGCCCGATCATCTTCTGCACCATCGTGCTCGGCATCGGCTCCGTCCGGCAGGCGACGAAGGTCGGCAGGATCGGCGGGGTCGCGCTGGGCTACTTCCTGGCCATGTCGACCGTCGCGCTGGCGCTAGGTCTGGCCGTCGGCAACCTCATCCATCCCGGATCGGGCCTGCATCTGACCGCGAAGGCCGCGGCTTTGGGTACGAATGCGGCCGCCAAGGCCGGCCCAACCGGATTCTGGGACTTTCTGCAGGAGATAATCCCGACGACCCTCTTCTCGGCCGTCACTAGCGGGCAGGTGCTGCAGGCGCTGGTCATTGCGCTGCTGACCGGCTTTGCCCTGCAGGCCCTCGGCCCGGCCGGTGTGCCGGTGCTCCGCGGTGTCTCCCACCTGCAGAAGGTGATCTTCAAGATCTTGAGCATGGTCATGTGGGTGGCGCCCATCGGGGCGTTCGGCGCGATTGCCGCAGTCGTGGGTGCGACCGGCGTGGATGCCCTCAAGAGCCTCGGCGTCCTGATGATCGCCTTCTACCTGACGTGCATCATCTTCGTGTTCGGTGTGCTTGGCACGATGCTGCGGTTGGTGGCCGGCGTGAACGTCTTCCGCCTGCTGCGTTACCTCGGCCGCGAGTTCCTGCTGATCGTGTCGACCTCGTCGTCAGAGACCGCGTTGCCCCGCCTCATCGCGAAGATGGAGCACCTCGGCGTGTCCCGTCCGGTCGTGGGCGTCGCCGTACCGACCGGGTACTCATTCAACCTCGATGGCACGGCGATCTATCTGACAATGGCGTCGCTGTTCGTCTCGGACGCGCTCGGCAAGCCGCTGGGACTAGGCGCCCAAATCTCCCTGCTGTTGTTCATGATCCTCGCATCTAAAGGGGCAGCGGGCGTGACCGGCGCGGGTCTGGCGACGCTCGCCGGTGGACTGCAGTCCCACCAACCCGATCTGGTCGGGGGTGTCGGCCTAATCGTCGGCATCGACCGCTTCATGTCCGAGGCGCGCGCAGTGACCAACTTCGCCGGCAACGCCATCGCGACTGTGCTTGTTGGTACGTGGACGAAGGAGATCGACCGAGCCAAGGTCGCGCGGGTGCTATCCGGAGCCGACCCGTTCGACGAGACCATGCTGGCCGACGAGTCCGTGCAGGAAAGCGCCGACACCACTAGTCAGCCCGGCGATCCGACGCACGTCCAGCCCTACGCGTCCAGCACGCCGATCGCCGCGCCTGAGCGGCAGGTTTCACCGGTGTGACCCAATTACGAGGCAGCCAGGCGCCGGGCCAGTGTGACTGGCCCGGGGCCGTCGGCCCGCTCGACATCGAGTGGTACCACCGCGGCCCGTTTATGGCCCACAGCGAAACGACCTAGCGCCTGCATGTCCTCGCCCGCAAGCCGTATCACCAGGTCGTGGGGACAGCGACATTACGCAAGCGTGAGCGCCGCCGTTAGCCGCGCGCGAGTAAAGGTTGGGTGTTCTAGACACCAAACCGCGGTGACAAAGGTGGCTTCCGTGGTCGGCGACACGGCGGGGGGATGAGCCAATGACGGAACGATTTTCGGTTCCGTGGATCTCAGTCCTCGTCGGGGCGACGCAGCTCCAAATGCTCCTCCTTCGGCCGGCTACGTCACGACGGCGGCTCGCAGGGCGAAATATCCGTTCTCGCGCACGACCCCGTGTGCCGCCGCATGCGCATATAGGCTTGTCGGCGCGATGTCGGCTCGGGCGTTGGGCGTGAGCCGTTCGCGGCTGGGCGGGCCCCACCTGCACGCATGTGGATCTCACCTCTTTTCGTGAACACCGCCGGCGATCGATCCGTCACTGATGGTGCAGCGGCCTCCTGGATCGCGCGCGCATCGGCTCGGCAGGCAGCCGGACTGGTGTTAGTGCTGCAGCGGTGGTGCTTGGATTGGCTCATGACGATGCCAACCGAGGCCGGTGCTCACCATCGGCCACCTCGATGCTCCCGCGTCGGGCCTTCCCGTGATCGTCGCAAGAACGTCGGGAACGGCGCGGGCTCGTGACTGCCCCTCGCGCCGGTGAGCCTGCCCTCCCCGCGGATCTGGTCGACATCGCGAAACTCGTCACGGCGTACTACGCGGTGCA
>JAOPWD010000400.1 GCA_025965875.1 Pseudonocardiales bacterium | reverse complement strand
CGCGGACCGGGGCGCTGCGCGCGACCATCTATCAGCCGGCCGTCGACGCTCAGGGCCGGCTGCGGGTCGCGGCCGCAGTCGGGGTCAACGGCGACGTCGGCAGCAAGGCCGCCGCGCTGCTCGACGCAGGAGTCGACGTGCTCGTGGTCGACACCGCCCACGGGCACCAGCAGCGGATGCTCGACGCGCTCGCCGCGGTGCGGGCCCTGTCTCCCGTCGTCCCGGTCGCCGCCGGCAACGTCGTGTCGGCCGACGGCGTGCGCGACCTCGTCGCCGCAGGGGCCGACATCGTCAAGGTCGGCGTCGGTCCGGGCGCGATGTGCACCACGCGAATGATGACCGGCGTTGGGCGGCCGCAGTTCTCCGCGGTGCTCGAGTGCTCGGCGGCGGCACGCGAGTTGGGCACACACGTCTGGGCCGACGGGGGAGTGCGCCACCCGCGCGACGTCGCGCTCGCCCTGGCCGCCGGTGCGTCGGCAGCGATGATCGGATCCTGGTTCGCCGGCACGTATGAATCACCCGGTGACCTGCACACGACCGCTGACGGGCGTCAGTACAAGGACAGCTTCGGGATGGCGTCCGCGCGGGCGGTGGCCAGCCGCACAAGCGGCGCGGGCGCCTTCGACCGGGCCCGCAAGGCGCTGTTCGAGGAGGGCATCTCGTCCGGGCGGCAGTACCTCGACCCGGAACGTCCTGGCGTCGAGGACCTAATCGATTCGATCATCGCCGGCGTGCGCTCCTCGTGCACCTATGCCGGCGCCACCACGTTGGCCGAGTTCCACGAGCGGGCGCTGATCGGTATCCAGAGTGCCGCGGGCTACGCCGAGGGCCGACCAGTCCACGCCGGCTGGTGAGTCGGGGCAATAGGCGGCAATAGGCCTAGTGGCGCGCGATAGGTACGCTCGTCCTATGACCCTGCGCTGCACGATGTGGTGGCCGTCCGACTAGGACGGCTATACACGCTGCGCGTATTTGCTCGCGGGCCGTCCGCTTTCGGACGGCCTTTCTCGTGCCCGGATGCGGATGCCCCTGTACCCAGGAGGCAACACCATGTCCCGCATCCTCACTGGCGACCGGCCCACCGGCGCTCTGCACCTCGGTCACTACTTCGGCACCCTCGCAAACCGCGTCCGATTGCAGCGCGGGGGCCACGAGGTGTTCGTCGTGATCGCCGACTACCAGGTGATCTCCGACCGCGACCGTCCCGGCGACCTCGACCAGACGGTGTCCGGCCTGGTCCTCGACTACCTCGGCTGCGGCCTCGACCCGGACGAGACCGTGATCTTCCCGCATAGCGCGGTGCCTGCACTGAACCAGTTGCTGCTGCCGTTCCTGTCCCTCGTCTCCATGGGCGAGCTGCTCCGGAACCCGACCGTGAAGGAGGAGATCAGCCTGGCCGGGCGCTCGACGGTCAGTGGGCTGATGTTCACCTATCCGGTGCACCAGGCCGCGGATGTGCTGTTCTGCCAGGCTGATCTGGTCCCGGTGGGGCGTGACCAGTTGCCGCACCTGGAGTTGACCCGCTCGATCGCGCGGCGATTCAACGACCGGTACGGACAGGTGTTCCCGCTGCCTGACGCCTTGCTCGGTGAGGCACCGGTCCTGGCCGGCCTGGACGGCCGCAAGATGGGCAAGAGCCTGGGCAACGGGATCGCATTGGCCGACCCGCAAGACCTCGTCGCCGCCAAGATTCGCGCGGCCCGCACCGATTCGGAGCGCGAGGTGACCTACGAGCCCGGGCGACGGCCGCACGTGGCGAACCTGCTCCGCATAGCCGGGCTTTGTGCGCGACGCGAACCCGAGGACGTGGCGGCGCAGATCGGGTCTGGCGGTGCACTGGCCCTGAAGGACGTCGTGACGCAGGCAGTCTGCGAGTTCTTGGCACCGATTCAGGAGCGCCGGGCAGCCTTCGCGCCCGAGGATGTGCGGCGGGTGTTGAGTCACGGCACAGCAATCGCGAACGACGTCGCCGAGCGCACCTTGCACGAGGTGCGCGCCGCGATGGGCATGACCTATCGCCACATTGCCCGGCGCGCGGCCGCCGGGTGTGTGACAGTGGAGGCGTGAGTCACGACCACGGCAGCCACGCGCACCTGCGCGCCACTGCGGCGCGTGCAGATCGGCGTTGGCTGCTCGCCGCTTTTGTGGTGGTCGTCGTCTTCATGATCGCGGAGGTCATCGCCGGACTGCTCGCACATTCCCTCGCGCTGATCACCGACGCCGGGCACATGATCACCGACGCCGCCGCGTTGCTCGTGGCCGTCATCGCCTCACGGATTGCGCAGCGTCCGGCCAAGGGTGCCTACACCTACGGCTTCGCGCGGATCGACGCGTTGTCCGGGCAGGCCAACGGGATCACCTTGCTGTTGCTGGCAATCTGGTTCACCGTCGAGGGCATCCGCCGGCTGTTCGATCCGGCGGCGGTGCACGGTGGCGTGGTCACGGTCGTGGCGCTGGTCGGCGTCGCCGTCAACCTGCTGGCCACCTGGCTCGCCACCCGAGCCGATCGCAGCAGCCTGAACGTGCGCGGCGTGCTGGCTCACCTGGTCACCGACATCTGGGCCTTCGCGGCCACCTTCGTGGCCGGCCTGGTCATCCTCGCCAGTGGTTGGACGCGCGCCGACGCGATCGCGTCCTTTGTCGTGGCGGGGCTGATGGCCTGGACGGGACTGGGTCTCGTCCGCGCCGCGGGCCGGGTGTTCCTCGAGGGCGCACCGCGGGGCGTCGATCCGGATTCGCTCGGCGCTGAACTCGTCGCGATCGACGGGGTAGCCGAGGTGCACGACCTGCACGTGTGGCAGATCGGCTCGGGGGAGTCCGCGGTGTCGGCGCACGTCCTGGTCGCCGCGCCGCGAGACTGTCACGAGGTGAGCTCGCGCCTTCGCGCCCTACTCGCCGAGCAATACGGCATCGGACACGTCACGCTGCAGGCGGATCATGCCGACGCGCCGTCGCACGATTTCGACCGCTGCGTCGACGCACACGGCCAGGTCCACGTGGCATCGGCGCGCCCAGGCTCCAGCTCGGTGAAATCCGGGGTCACTCGCCCCCGGCAATGAGGCCTTCGATCTTCTCGACGCCCTGCTCGATCTGCTCGTCGTGGCCGGACAGCTTGTCCTTCAGGCTGTCGAAATCCATGTCGTGCCCGTCTCGGGTGCAACCACCGCCGCGGTGCGAGCAGCCCTGACCGTACCGACGGCGCCCATGACTGGACCGGCCCTTCGCGCGGTCCGTGTCACCCTGCGCCGATCGCGGGCGAGTGCCAGAATCACGAGTAACCGAAGCCGCCCGAAGGTGTTCGGGCCGAGCCGAGAGATCGCTGATGCTGCTCCCGATGTCACCCACCGACTCGATGTTCCTGATCGTCGAGTCCCGCGAACATCCGATGCACGTCGGCAGCCTGCAACTGTTCCAGCCTCCGGAGGGTGCCGACGCGCTCGACGTCCGCGCCATGTTCGACGGGGCGATCGCCTCCGACGAGGTGGCCCCGCTGTTCCAGAAGCGCCCAAGCCGCTCGATCACATCCCTGGGCCAGTGGGGCTGGCAGACCGACCGCGAGTTCGACCTCGAGCACCATGTGCGGCGCAACGCACTCCCTAAGCCGGGCCGCGTGTTGGAGTTGCTCGCCCTGTGCTCACGGCTGCACTCCACCCTGCTCGACCGCAACCGCCCGCTGTGGGAGACCCACCTGATCGAAGGCCTCGACGACGGCCGCTACGCCCTGTACTTCAAGGTCCACCACGCGCTCGTCGACGGCGTGGCGGCCACCCGGATGCTCTCCCGGATGCTCAGCGAGGACCCCGCCCAGCGCGACATGCCTGCGCCGTGGGCGCTGCGCGATCAGGAGCGGCGCCCGCGCAACCCGGACGCGAAGGGGTCGCCCGCGCTGCCCTTCTCTGCCGTCCGGACCGCGATCGAGGCGCTCGGCGAGGCAGCCGGGCTGGTCCCGGCCCTGGCCCGCAGCGTGAACCGCGGACTGAACGAGCAGAGCGGCTCGCTGTCGTTCTCGGCGCCCAAGACGATGCTCAACGTCCCGATCACCGGCGCCCGGCGCTTCGCCGCCCAGTCCTGGCCGATGGAGCGCATCCGACAGGTCGCCAAGGCCGGCGAGGCGACCATCAACGACGTCGTGCTCGCCCTGTGTTCGGGCGCGCTGCGTGCCTACCTGCAGAGCCTGGACGCGCTGCCCGAGCAGCCGTTGATCGCGATGGTTCCGGTGTCGTTGCACACCGAGAACTCCTCGTCCGACGGCGGCGGCAACGCCGTGGGGGCCGTGCTGTGCAACCTCGGCACCCAGCTCGACGATGCCGGGCTGCGGCTGCGCGCGGTCCACGAGTCGATGACCGACGGCAAGGAGTCGCTGAAGGGGCTGACCCCGGTGCAGATCCTGGCCATGAGCGCCATCGGGATGAGCCCGCTCGTGCTGCTCTCGGCGTTGCGCCTGAACGGGGTGGTGCGGCCGCCGTTCAACCTGGTGATCTCGAACGTGCCGGGCCCACGCCAGCCGATGTACTGGAACGGCGCCCGGCTGGACGGCCTCTATCCGCTGTCGATCCCGTTGGATGGGCAGGCTCTCAACATCACCTGCACCAGTTACTCCGACCAGATCGCGTTCGGGCTCACCGGGTGCCGGCGCTCGGTGCCACACCTGCAGCGGCTGCTCGGCTACCTCGACGACGAGCTGGGCGCCCTGGAACGGGCCGTCGGAGTCGCCTGAGCCGACCGCTCAGAGATCCAGCACGATCCGCCCGCTGCCCCGCGAGACGCAGATCGCCATCGCATCGATGCGCTCGGCATCGGTGAGGCAGCGGTCGCGGTGTTCGACCGCGCCGCCAAGGACGCGCACCGAGCACGTGCCGCAGAAGCCCTGCCGGCAGGAGTACGCGATGTCGGGCAGCACGGCACGGACGGCGGCGAGCGCGCTCTGCTCGGCCCTGACCGCAACGAGCACGCCGGTGCGGGCCAGCTGGATCTCGAAGGCAGTGCCGCCCACAACCGGCGGAGCCGAGAACCGTTCGTAGTGCAGCGTGGCGACGTTTTCAGCCGGGATCTCGGCGCGGATCGTGGCGATCATCGCCGGTGGCCCGCAGCAGTAGAGGGCAGCACCGTCGGGTGCCGCGGCGAGCACTGATTTGCCGTCGGGGACACCGAACTCGTCGTCGGGACAGATGTGCACGCGCCCAGCCGGGAGCTCGGCGAACTCAGTCAGGAACGGCATCGACGCCCGGGTTCGGCCGGTGTAGACGAGCGACCAGTCCGTCCCGCGGCGGATCGCATCGTGGACCATCGGCCGGATCGGGGTGATGCCGATGCCGCCGGCCACGAACAGGTAGCGCGCGACCGGGATGAACGGGAACGCGTTGCGTGGCCCACGGACCCGGACGACGGTGCCCGGTCGCAGCGTGTCGTGTACCTCGATCGAGCCGCCGGCGCCGTCGGCGATTCGGCGCACCGCGATGCGAAAACAGGCGCGCTCGGTCGGATCGCCGCACAGCGAGTACTGCCGGATCCGACCCGACGGCAGCACCAGGTCCAGGTGCGCACCAGGCAGCCACGCGGGAAGTTCCCGCTGGTCAACCGGCACCAGTCGCAGGCTCACCACACCATGGGCCTCAGGGCGGACATCGTTGACCGTCATCAGCCGCTCGCGGGCCACGGCCCGCACCGGCGGCCGGCCCCGCCCGGAGAAGCTGGACACCTTCTCGTAGCCGGTGACCACTGTCCGCAGGGCGCGCCACATCGCGCCTTTCGGCGCAGAGAGACCGGCCAACTCCGGCGGCACGCTCACCGATCGGGTTGATCCGCGGCCACCGCAGCGGGTGAGCCAGCGAGATACGCGACCGCTTGACTGGTCGAGGCCTCCGCGGACGGGTGGTAGGACGGCTGGAAGTACCGCCACCCGCACCTCACGATGTCGCCGTACGTCGGCGTCAGTCCGCGGCGCCCGCTGCGGACAAGATCGCGGAAGCGCACCTTCTGACGCGGGACCAGCGACGGGTCATTGGCCACCAGGTAGCGCACCCCGCGGCCCCACAGCCAGCACAGCCCGAATGCCGCCACCGCGTAGGTGCGGGCGCGGCGAAGGTAGCGCCCGTCGAGATGCATGAAGACGTCGTACGCGACGGCGCGGTGCTCGACCTCTTCCGCGCCGTGCCAACGCAGTAGATCGAGCATCCGCGGGTCGGCGCCGGCGGCGTCGAGCGCGGGGGAGTTGAGCACCCAGTTGCCGAGAAACGCTGTGACGTGCTCGATCCCGGCCACGATGGCCAACCGTTCGATCAGCCACTCGTCCTGCTTCACCATCGGCAGGTGCCGGTCACCCAGCAGCACCCGGAACAGGTACTCGACCTCCCGCACGTACCCGCCGGCGTCCAGCCCCTGCGTGGCGAAGTAGTCCTGTACCCCTTGGTGGGCGCTGGCATGAATGCCCTCCTGGCCGATGAAGCCGAGGACGTCCTCGCGCAACTGGTCGTCCTTGATCAGCGGCAGCGCCTCGGCAAAGACCTTGACGAAGAATCGCTCTCCCTCGGGCAGCAGGATGTGCAGCACGTTCAGCAGGTGCGACGCGAATGCCTCCCGCGGGATCCAGCGCAGTGGCAGATCCGACCACTCGAAGTGCACATCGCGTGGGTGCAGCGCGATTCGGTCGAGGTCGCGGCGATCGGCAGCATGCAGGTGGGTGGCGGCAGCCACGACATCTCCTTCGGCTCACAACTTGTTGAGGTCGACCTTGGCGATCAGGCGGGCGAGCGGCGGCGTGAAGCGGGTGATGGCCCGCAGCAGCTTGGCTTCGACAGTGATCGCGGCGATCGGCTTGTTGCGCGCCGCGGCTCGCACTGCATGCTTGGCCACGCGCTCGGGGGTGTAGTTGCGGCGGCCATAGGACGCGACCGCGTGCTCGCGCAGCGACTGCTGGGTGGCCGCGTCGACGCCGACGTGCACGGTGGTCCGAGAGATATCGGTGTCGATGAAACCGGGGCAGATGGCCGTCACGCCGACGTGCTCCCGCGCGAGCTCAGCCCGCAGGCACTCGCTCAGCATGAGTACCGCGGCCTTGGTCGTCGCGTACGCGGGATAGATCCGCGACGGTGAGTAGGCCGCGGCCGAGGCGATGTTGACGATGTGGCCGCCTTCGCCGCGCTGCACCATCTGCTCGGCGAACAGCCGCGATCCGTGGATGACGCCCCATAGGTTGACGCCGATGATCTTCTCCCAGTCCGTTGTGGAGGTACGGAGGAACGGACCACCCATACCGATCCCGGCGTTGTTCACGATCACGTCGGCGACGCCGTGCTCGTCGCGGACCTGCGTGGCGAAGCGCTCCCATGCCTCGGCATCCGAGACGTCGAGGTGATACTCGGCCGCCCCGGCGCCGAGCGCGTGCACCAGCGTCACCGTCTCCTTGGCCGCCGTGTCGTCGATGTCGGCAATGATCACGTCCGCGCCCTGCCGTGCGAACTCGAGCGCAGTGGCGCGGCCGATACCCCGCCCGCCGCCGGTGACGACGACGAGCTTGCCGGCGAAAGTGCCGGTGCGGCGCTGGTCGGCCCCGGCGGGCGTGTGCGTCTCAGCGCCGCCCTCGACACGTTCGATGAACTCGGTGGTGAGACGGGCGATGACATCGGGCCGGTGACTCACCACCCAGTGCCCGCCGGCAACGGCGCGAGTGCGCAGGTTGGACGCGTACGGGCGGGGCGCCTCGGTCTGCAGCGCCGGCGTGACGAACGGGTCACGTGCGGGGGCGAGCACCTGCACTGGAATGTCGGTGTGCTTCGGGCGCGGGCGGCCGACGTGGCGCAGCATGTTCGCCCGGTACAGCTTCAGGCCGTTGAGTTTGTTCGCGTCGGTGCGCTCCGGGACGTCTCCCGATGCCCGCGCGCTGCGACCGATGCGGCCGATCGCCGCCGAAAGCCTGTCGTCGCCGTCCCTGCGCATCAGCGCCTCGGGCAGCCTAGGAACCTGGAACAGCGCGATGTAACTCGAGCCCAGCAACTGCCGGGCGGTAGCGCCCGGGTGGTGGCGGCCACGGCGCAGCCACGCGCCGACGTGGTCGAGCGAGGGGCCGGAGATCGAGGTGAACGAGGCGACGCGGTCGGCGAAGCGGGCCTCGCAGACCGCCGCCCAACTGTGGATCGCGCCCCAATCGTGCGCGAGCAGGTGGACCGGACGGTCGGGGCTGACCGCATCCAGGACGGCACCGAGATCGGCCACGAGCTGTGGCATCAGGTAGTCGTCGCGCTTGGCCGGCGCGTCGGACTCGCCGGTGCCGCGCACGTCGTAGGTGACCACGCGGTAGCGCTCGGCCAGGATGGCCACGACTCCGTCCCAGACGCGATGGTCGTCGGGGTAGCCATGCACGGCGACGACCGTCGACCGGCTGGGGTCGCCCTGTTCGTACACCGCAAGGGCTACGCCGTCCGTGGAAACAACCCGCATCGCCGCCGCCGTCCGTCTCGTTGTACCCGTTACTGCGCGTTACGCATAGATGATGACTATGCGGGCTCACAGCAAGACTGTCAACAGCGGCATTGAGCCTTGACTAGGCTTGGTGACATGAATGGTTGGGCCTTGTTCGTGGCCGTCTTCCTGGCCTGCGTGGTCGAGGCTGTCGAAGCGCTGACGATCATTCTGGCGGCCGGGACGGCGCACCGGCAGTGGCGCTCTGCGCTCACCGGCATGGCGGCGGGGCTCGGCGTGCTCGCGGTCATCGTCGCCGCCTTGGGACCGGCGTTGACCGCGATTCCGCTCGGCGCGCTGCGCGTCGTAGTGGGCGCGTTGCTGCTGATCTTCGGCCTGCAGTGGCTGCGCAAGGCCATCCTGCGGGGGAGCGGGCACAAAGCCCTGCACGACGAAGAGGCCATCTTCCGAACCGAGCTCGCGGCCGCGCAGGCGGCCGGCACGCGCAGCCGCGGCGGCGTGGCCGACTGGTACGCGTTCACCCTCTCCTTCAAAGGGGTTCTGCTCGAGGGCCTCGAAGTCGCCTTCATCGTCGTCACGTTCGGCAGCAATGCGCGCGACGTACCGTTGGCTGTTGTCGCCGCAGTCTGCGCCGTCGTGGCGGTGGCCGCGCTGGGCATTGCGGTGCGAGCGCCGCTGGCCCGAGTGCCGGAGAACAGCATGAAGTTCGTCGTCGGCGTGATGCTCACGGCGTTCGGCATCTTCTGGGGCGCGGAGGGCGCGGGTGCGACGTGGCCGGGTGCCGATGCCGCGCTGCTCGTACTGGCACCCGCCGTCGCCGTGTTCGGCCTCGTTCTGATCGCGTTGCTGCGCCGGGTGGCGCCCGAGACATCTGCGCCGGTGCCCGCCTCGGCTCCCAAGGAGGTGGCCGCATGATCACCCGGCTACGCGCGTTCGGGGCGTTCTGGTACGACTTCGTGATCGGCGACGACTGGCACGTCGCGGTTGGCGTGGTGTTGGCGCTGGTGCTGACCTACGTGCTGTCCGTCGCGACCTCGATCGCGGTCTGGTGGGTGCTGCCAGCAGCCGTATTGGTGCTGTTGCCGTTCAGCCTGGTACGCGTCATCCGCAGCTGAGCGTCAGGCCGACACTCGGTCGGGCAGCGGGAACAGGGTGACGAAGCGAGCGACGGCGTCTGTGTCGCCGCTCAGTTCGAGGTCGCCATCGCGTATTGCGTCGCTGAGTGGCCGGCCACCGAATACCACGCCGGCCAGCGCCTCGACCTCGCCGATGATCACCGCGTTCGGGTGCTCGGCGGTGCCGCGCGTGACATCGAACTCGCCGTCAGCGATGCGTACCCGGAAGGTGTGCACGCCGAGGCGAAGCTCGTAGGAAGCAGTGACGCCCTCGGCCGCAGCCGCGTTGAACATCGTGCGCAGGGCAAGGACGAACGAATCCAGGCCGATGCTGGCGCCGTCGGGCATCAATGGCGACCGGCTGGCCCAACGGCCCAAGCTCTGCAGGACGGGCTCGAGTTCCAGGCCCCATTCGGTCAGCTCGTACACCGCGGACGCGGCGGGCGGCGGCAGCCGTCGACGCTGCACGACGCCGGCCTGCTCCAGGTCGCGCAGGCGCTGCGCGAGCACGTTGGGACTCGCCTGGGGCAGCCCATCTCGCAGGTCGGTGAAGCGTTTAGGGCCGAGCATGAGCTCGCGCACCACGAGGAGCGCCCATCGCTCGCCGACGAGGTCCAAGCCATGCGCTGCCGCGCATCCGTCGTAGTACAACCGTCTGCTGGCCATGACGCCAGCGTACCTCCGGATCCCAAAATTGTCCTCGATAGTTGTCTTTTAGGACTATATCGATCGATGACCGCCCAGACCGGATTCGGTGCCGCCGTTGGTGGCAAACACCTCCAGCAGTTCTTGGCCACGGCCGGTACGCATGATCCAGACCGACGGCCCACGCCGTTCCCGGATGATCAGACCAGCCGATTCCAGCTGGGTGCAGTGGTAGGTGACCGTGTTGGGGGCGCATTGCAGTCGGGTCGCGAGCCGACCGGCAGTGATCGGGCGCCCAGTCGCTCGCAGCGTTCGAGCCCGAAGTGGGCCGAGAACGAGGGCTAGCGGATCGTCCGACTGCGCCGTGTCGGACTTGGACCGAGAGCGGGCATGACCGCCGGGGGAGTTGTCGTCCTCCGGTGCGATCATCGCCGAATCCGATCCGCCGCTCGTCGATCAGTACGGGCTGTCCTCTTGCCGTGGACAGTTGTTCGGTCGCTGAGTCCTGACCGTAGGGGGACCCGGCCGCGGCTGGTCGGCCTGTGATCGCATCTACATCGTCTCGTCACCAGACCGCAATTTCGGGGATCTTCGAAGCGCCTTGTCGCGGGCTGTCCCGGACGACCACGGTGGGTTGATGGGCGGTCGATCACTCGCCCCCAATCTGACCAGCCCCAGACCAGGAGGTTGCACGCCAGTGAGACTCCACAGAGGTAAGGCATTCATAGCGTCGGTTGCCGTGCTCGCGCTCGCATTGACCGGATGCGGCAGCAGCAAGGGCAGCAAGTCCGGCGGCGGCGTCGACACCTCCGGCACCAAGGGAACCGGCATGTTCGCCGATTGCGCGAAGTCGCCCACCGCCTGCAACACCGCGACGGTCAAGAAGGGGGGCACCGTCACCTACACCGTGGAGAAGACGGTCGCGGGCTGGAACATCAACTCCTCGAACTCCTCGACCTTCGACTTGGCCGAGATCTTGGACGGAGTGACTCCCGGCGCCTTCATCTCGACCCCGGACCTCAAGCCGGTGCCCAACCCGGATCTGATGGTCTCGGCGGAGCAGACCAAGACCAGCCCGCAGACGCTCGTGTACAAGATCCAGCCTGCCGCCGTCTGGAGCGACGGCACCCCCATCGACGCGACAGACTTCGACTACCAGGTCAAGACGTCTGACGGCACGACATGCAAGGACTGCACCCCGGCCACCACCTCTGGCTATGACCAGGTCCAGTCCCTCACACCGTCGGACAACGGCAAGACCGTCACCCTGGTCATGAAGAAGCCCTACAGCGACTGGCAGAGCATGTTCGGCACGCTGTACCCGGCGCACATCGCCGCTGAGCACGGTGATCTCACCACCCCGGCCGGCCTGGCTGCCTCGTTCGCGTACCTGGACAAGACCCAGCCGACTGTCTCTGGAGGGCCGTACCTGATCAAGACCGCTGACAAGACGACCTCGGTCACCGAGGTCCCGAACCCGAAGTGGTACGGCAAGGTCAAGCCCAGCCTCGACCAGCTGATCTTCCGCATCTTCACCGAGCAGACCCAGGAAGTCCCGGCGCTGCAGAACAACGAGGTACAGGCGATCTACCCGCAGCCCAACGCAGACATCGTGGCTTCCGTGGCCGGCCTGCAGGGCGTTGACTCCTACCTCGGCAAGGGCCTGAACTGGGAGCACCTGGACTTCAACACCACCGGCAAGGTCCTCAGCGACAAGGTGCTGCGCACCGCGATCTTCACCGCCGTCGACCGCAACGCGGTCATCAGCAAGACGATCGGGCAGTTCGTCCCGGGCGCCAAGCCGCTGAACAACCACATGTACGTCCCCGCCCAGCCCGGCTACAAGGACAACGTGAGCGCCAGCGGCCAGGGCTCCGGCAATCTCGGCCAGGCCAAGAAGCTGTTGACCGACGCGGGCTACACCGGTGTGGGCTCGGCGCTGAAGAACAAGGCCGGCGACGCCGTCTCGATCCGGTGCT
>JAOPWD010000372.1 GCA_025965875.1 Pseudonocardiales bacterium | reverse complement strand
GCCGCCGGCGCCAGCGCCGCGGCCAGCACGACCGCGCCAGCCGCCGTCGCGACGGCCCCGCAGAGTGGCACGAACGCGCGCACCAGGCCGTCCTGCACACCGTCGACGTCGCCGACGAAGCGCCGTAACAGGTCGCCGCGGGCGTAGCCGCCGAGCACGGACGGAGCCAGCGGACGCAGTGCGGCGAAGACCCGCACCCGCAGCCCGGCCAGCAGCCGCAGCGCTGCGTCGTGCGTGGTCAACCGCTCGGCGTAGCGCAGCAGCGCCCGCGCGATGGCGAACATCCGGACTCCGACCACTGCGATCGCGAGCACTTGCACATTGGGGTGCTGGGCGGCCCGACTGATCAGCCACATCGAACTCGCGGTCAGTCCGAGCCCAGCCAGGCCGGCCAAGGCGGACAGTGCGCCCGCGACGGCGAGGCGACGCCGCACGCCCTCGCCGCGGGCCAGCTCACGCAGCCGGGGCAGGCGTAAGGCCGAGGCCGGCGGGACCACGACCGCGGCAACGGCCTGGGCCATCGGTGCGCCCTCGTCCGGCTGGTCGGCGATGACGGGCTGCTGGCGGGTCTCACCGACGATCCGACCGTGCGCCAGCGTGATCTGCCGGCCGGCCAGCGAGGTGAGCAGTGGGCTGTGGGTCGCGACGACGACGGTCGCCCAGCCGGCCAGCGAACTGATGACGCCGGCCACGACGAGCTCAGTGCCCCGGTCGAGATCCTCGCTGGGCTCGTCGAGCAGGACGATCGGCATGCCACCGCGATCGCGTACCGCGCGCGCCCGCAGCAGTACGCGGGCCAACGCAATGCGCCGCCGCTGCCCGGCCGACACCCAGCGGCCGTCCTCACCCAGCGCGGTGTTCGGCGCAGGAGTGCGGCATTCCCGGCAGACCAGGGCCACCGCGATGTGATCGGCGGTGGGATCACCGAGCCG
The DNA here is from genome assembly GCA_025965875.1 of Pseudonocardiales bacterium. Classification (GTDB taxonomy): domain Bacteria; phylum Actinomycetota; class Actinomycetes; order Mycobacteriales; family Jatrophihabitantaceae; genus QHCC01. The sequence continues at coordinate 7,425 of JAOPWD010000372.1, read as the reverse complement.
GATCTCGTCGGCGATCGTGGCCTGGCTCGGGACCGGCCGCTGCGGCAGCCACGCCACGTTCGTGCGCCAGCTGTTCGCATCCACCACCGCCAGATCCAGCTCGTCGTCATTGACGCCGACGACGACCTCGCCCGATACCGGAGTCACGAAGCCAAGCAGTGCCGCCAGGACGGTGCTCTTGCCGGCGCCGCTCGCTCCGCCGAGCGCAATGAGTTCGCCCGGACGAACGGTGAGGTGCACTCGGTCCAGCGCCGGCTCATCCCGCCCAGGATGGCGCACGCTGACGCCCTGCAAGGCGAGCCGGCCGCCGGCCAGGACATCTGCCGTGAACTCGCGACCGACCACGCCGGGAGCCTCGTCGATGACGTCGAGTGCGGCGGCTGCAGCCGTGGTGCCCTCTTCGGAGGCGTGGTAGTTCATGCCCAGCGCCCGCAGCGGCGCGAACAGCTCCGGCGCCAGCAACAGGACGATCAGCGCGGTGGTGAACGACAAGCTGTCGCCGCGCAGCCGCAGGCCGATGTCCACCGCCACTACCGCCACCGACAGCGCCGCCACCAGGTCGAGGACCAGGGAGGAGAGGAAGGAGATCCTCAGCGCGGCCATGGTCTGCTTGCGGTATCGCTCGGTGGCCGCGCGCACGGTGCGTTCCTGCCGGGCGTCCTGGCCGTAGATCTTGAGCGTCGTGAGGCCGCGCAGCAGGTCGACGAAGTGACCGGCGAGTCGAGTGAGCAGTGCGTACTGGCGTTGCACGCGTCGCTTGGTCGTCACCCCGACCAGCGCCATGAAGAACGGGACGAGCGGCAGCATGACCAGCAGCAGCAGGCCACTCTGCCAGTCGGCCATCGCGATGCGAGCCAGCACGATCCCAGGCACGACTGCGGCGGCGACCAGCGCCGGGAGTGCGCGCGTGACGTAGCCGTCGAGTGCATCCATACCTGGTCCGGTCGCGTTCACCAACCGCCCGGTGGGCTGGGCCTGGGCCCAGCCCGGCCCGAGCCGGACGATCGCGGCCAGGGTGGATCGTCGGACGTCAGCCCGTACCCGTACCGACGCGCGCGCCGAAACGAACTCCTGCGCCCCACTGAGCAGCGCCCGCGCCACGCCGACACAGGCGAGCAGGAGCAGCCGGATCATCAGCCCGCGCCCGTACTCGTGATGCGCGAAGACGGCCACGATGGCCGAGGCCAACAGCCCTGCCTGCGCGACGATCAACAGCGCGCCAAGGAACTGGCAGGCACCGATGACGACGAAGAACGGCCGCAATGCAGGGACGGCCCGAAGTAACCGCGGATCGAGGGGACGACTCACGACACGCCTGAGGGATGCGTCTCGTCAGCCGCCCGCCCGACCTGGGAGCCGCCGGCGCCCTCGGCCGCCTTGTGCCGGATCCGGTCGACGGTCGAGCCGCCGTGCCCACCGTGCCCGTCGGCGCCGAGACTCGCCACGCCGATCCGCGCGCGGAACACCCAGTACGTCCAGGCCTGATAAGCCAGCACGATCGGGGTGAAGATCAACGCGACCACCGTCATGACGACCAGCGTGTAGTGACTCGAACTGGCGTTGTGGACGGTCAGCGACAGTGCGGCGGAATTGCGCGCCGGCAGCACGTTCGGCCACAGGCAGGCGAACACCCACACCGGGACGAGCAGGCACACCAGCGAGGTCGACGCGAAGGCGGCGCCATAGCGCCGGCGGTAAAGGCCGGCCACTCCACTGAGGAACGCGACCGCGATCACGGCCGCCAGCAGAAAGCTGAGTGCGCCGCCGCGGACCTGGGTGGTCCAGGCCAGGAAGCCCACGGCCGCCGTACCAGTGACCGGTGCGATTCGGCGCGCGATCTTCTCCGCGGCTGCGGCGACTGGTCCGTCGGTACGCAGCGTCAGGAACACCGCGCCGTGAAAGGCGAACAGCGTCAGCGTGACGACTCCGCCGAGCAGCGCGTAGGGCGAGAGCAGGTCGAAGAACCCGCCGGTCATGTTGTGCCCGGCGTCCATCTTCACGCCGCGCACGAAGTCGGCGAACGCCACGCCGAGCAGCAGGGCGGGCAGCAGCGAGCCGACGACGATCGCGCCGTCGCACCAGCGACGCCCCTGTGAAGTCAGGGCATGGCTGCGGTACTCGATGCCGATGCCGCGCAGGATCAGCCCGATGAGCAACAGCGCGAAGGCAAGGTAGAAACCGCTGAACACCGACGCGTACCACTCTGGGAAGGCGGCAAAGGTGGCACCGCCGGCGACCAGCAGCCATACCTCGTTGCCGTCCCAGACCGGCCCGATCGTGCGCAACGCGACGCGCCGATCTGTGTCAGTGCGAGCGACGACGGGCAGCAACATGCCCACGCCGAAGTCGAAGCCCTCGAGGACGAGGAAACCCGCCCACAGGATCGCGATCAGGCCGAACCAGAATCCCTGCAACATGTGTCTTCCTCCGCTTTCAGACCAGGCTCAGGACGGCGTCGTCGTCGACCGGTTCGTCGACGGGCGGCGCCGGTTGTTCGGGGCCGGCCTTGGCGACGCGGCGCACGATCCGGAAGCAGATGACACCCAGCACCCCGTACAGGCCGGTGAACAGCACCAGCGACGTGGCGACGAACCCGTTGCTCACATTGGGGCTCACGCCGTCGGCCGTCTTGAGCAGCCCGTAGACCAACCACGGCTGGCGCGCAGTCTCGGTGAACAGCCAGCCGAAACTGTTGGCCAGCAGCGGTAGCGCGACGGTCCAGGTCGCGACCCGCAGCAGTCGCGGGCTGGTGGTCAGCCGGCCGCGTCGCCACTGCACCAGCACGCCGCAGGCGATGAGCGCGGCCAGGACGCCCAGGCCGATCATCAGCCGGAAGCTCCAGTAGGCCAGCCAGACGACCGGGATGTAACTGCCGGGTCCGTATTTGGCGACCTCCGCGGCCTGCACGTCGTTGACGCCTTCGACCGTCGCTCCAGGGCGGTTCTTGGCCAGGACCGACAGCCCGTCCGGGATCGCGATGTCGATCTTGTTGCGGCCCTTGCTGACGTCGCCGTAGGCAAACAGGCTGAACGGAGCGTTGCTCTTGGTGTCCCACAGCGCCTCGGCGGCGGCCATCTTCATGGGTTGCTGGTCGGTCATGATCTGGCCCTGGATGTGCCCGACCACCGTCACTCCGACGACCGAGGCCAGCAGGACGCCGATCGACATCGCGGCGACCTTGCGGTGCACCGGGTCGGCGGCCGCGCCCGCGCGCCGCAGGTGCCACGCGCTGACGGACAGCAGCAACGCGGCGGCCGTCATGAATGCCGCCAGCACCGTGTGCGGGAAGGTGACGAGCTGCGTGGAGTTGAACAGCACCTTCCAGATCGACGTCAGCTCGACGCGGTGCTTCTCGGGATCGAGCACCAGGCCCACCGGATGCTGCATGAAGCTGTTAGCGGCCAGGATGAAGTAGGCACTGATCGTGGTCGCCAGGGCGACCAGCCAGATGCTCGCCAGGTGCACCCGCGGGCTCAGGATGTCGCGGCCGAAGATCCACATACCGAGGAACGTCGACTCGAGGAAGAAAGCGATCAACCCCTCCATCGCCAGCGGCGCGCCGAAGATGTCGCCGACGAAGCGCGAATACGTCGACCAGTTCATGCCGAACTGGAACTCTTGGACGATGCCGGTCACCACGCCCAGCGCGAAGAGCACGAGCATGATCCGGCCCCAGAACCGCGCCGCGCTGTCCCACACCAGCCCCGCCGGCGTGCCCCGCTTGCGGTACGCGAGCAGTTGCATCGTCGCCACCAGGCCGGTGAGCCCGATCGTCAACGGCACGATGAAGAAGTGGAAGACCGTCGTCGTCGCGAACTGCCACCGAGCCAACATCAATGCGTCCACGGGCAGTGCCCCTCACGAATTTGGAACAGCAAGACGTCGACCCGACGCCATGAATCAGCCTCGCGGCTCGCGCCCGCGGCCGTCAGGGCCAGAGTCCCTGCCCGAAATAGGACCTATGGCCCGCAGCTCCGTTCGGCCGGGCCAGCGAGTGGTCGCTCACCTGCTGGGTCAGCCGACGTGGGGCTCAGTCACTGTCACAGCAGTCGGAGTCACCGACGGTGAGACGGACAAGGCAGCAACCATGCCTGCCCTTGACGACAACATGCACCGTCGAACGCTGCTGCCACGCCATCCGCGCCAACTGCTCAACCCGCTGCTCCGTGCTGCAAACCTCACGGTGCTCGCACGTTCCCGTCTCGAGATGGAACCCGCTGAAGTCGCCGAAGCGGTCATAGACCAAGCCCGAGACCTTGCCCACGAGCCTGTCGATGTCGTCGCAATCCTGGTCGTGCTCGTCGCGCCCGCCAGTGTCGCGGTCGCGGCCACCGTCGCCACCGTGGCCACCCGTGTGCTGCCAGTCGCCGTCATCCGTTGGACCCACCTTGTTCGGATCGCCACCCATGCCGGAAACCCGGCCGACCAACTGGTCGATGTAGCGCCGAAACACCGGATACCACCGGCTCTCTATAGGGATGCCCGCCTCGATCTTGCGGAAGATCGACAGGGCACGCATCTCATCACCGAGCAGGGCAGCCTTGGTACTCACCGGAATCGTCAGCGCGAAGACGCCGAGGCTGCGCCGCCACGCGAAGCCGCCCTTGCCCGCCTCGCCTTCGTGCGTGGCCGCCGCCTCGAGCGCCAGCGGCACGGCCTGCCCACCGCGGACGTCGCGGAGCTGAGTGCTGACGCCCGTGATCTGCCGCACGACGACGGTGAACTCCTGACCCTTGCGGATGCCCAGCGGCAAGTGCACCGAGAGCAACCCGGCGAAGTTGGCGCCAGTGCCTTGCGCGACCGGCAGGTAGGTCACACCGCCGACCGGGCAGGTGATGGTGTGCGCGTCGGTCATCGTCAGCCGGTGGGTCACGTACATCGACTCGGCCCACGCGATCGACTCGGCCGCGTCCGCTCCTGGGAAGTAGATCGACGCGCTGCTGCCGTCCGGGGTCTCCCCCCAGTCGATCATCAACTCGTCCGGCTTGCCATCGAGGAGCAGAGCCGGGCTGGGCTTGACCTCAAATGTCTGGGGCGCGATCCGCGACGTGTCGATGCCCGGGTTCGGCACGTTGACGAACGTGAGGTTGCGCTGGGCCAGCTTGTCCGAGATGGATGGGTCCGCGGTACCGGGGATGGTGAGGCCGTCCATCGAGATCTCGGCAACCAGGCATTGGTGAGCGCTGCGGACGAGTTGCTGAATCGGCAGCAGTGGTCCGGTTCCCTGGAACGGTCCGTCGGGCAGGTTCGCCGGTGTCGAGCCCAGCAGCCGCGCCGGGAAGCGCGCCCTGCTCGGCTGGTTGATATCAAGCCAGCACCCGAAGTAGGTGTCGACCTCGCCGCCGAGGGTGTCGTGCGCGATCGTGGCGTGCGCGTTGACCGGGTCCGTCTGGGTACGCATGCTCACCGTGCTGCTGTCGACGCGCTTGCTGGCGAAGAACGGGATCGTCGCGATTTCGTCGCCCACCACACCGAGCAGTGGGACGACCTTGCCGCCAGTGCTGGCCGAGCGATAGGTCGTGACGCTGTTGAACGTGCTGTCGGTTTGCTGCGCCGGGTACATGCGGAAGAAGAGCCGGACGTTGTGCGCGTCCTGGTTGAGGTCGCGGAAACGTACCCGAGCCAACGCGAAGTTGTAGACCGCCTTGCCCGCGGAGTCGGTCGGGGCCAAGGCGAGGGTGGAGAGCTCTTCGGCCTGTGGCAGGGCGTCGAAGTCCGGGGTGAGCGTTGCCACGTGTGTGTTCAGATTGTTGATCACCGAGGTGATGAACGTGGTTGCGACGGTGTCGGCCGCTCCTGTGCCGACCGTCGCCCCGAATCGCTTGTCGTTCTCCTTCAGTTGCATGACTCGCAGGTCGACGCTGAGGTACCACGGGAAGCCGGCCACCTGATCGCCGTGCAGGATGTAAGGGTTCGGGTTCTGCAACAAGAGCATCAGCCCGAAGTTGCTGACGGTGGCGTTCGGGCGTACCAGGGAAGCATTGAGCGTGACGAGTTCAGTCGGCCCGGTGAATGCAAACATGTTGGAGTTGGCGAAGGACACCTTGAACGGGAAGGTGATCCGCTGCGGCACGTCCGGGTGCAGCGCCGGGTCCTCCGGGAGCACTTTGCCGTCGAGTTGCGCAGTGATGCCGGCGACTGACGCCGTCACGGTCGGCACGACGGGCGGGTTGGCCAGGTTGTTCGGCGTGAGCCCGCCCAGCTCGTTGGGTGTGAACCCCTCGACCACGACGTAGAACGCGGGCTCGAGTACGGCGGGCGCGCCGCGCAGGGAGATCAACGCGTCGACCTCGCCCTTGCTGACGGTGCTGCGATCGACGATGAAGAAGCAGTCGTGGGTGCCGACCTGCACCGACTTGGCCGCCGAGGCGATGCCGTTGGCGATGACGACGAGGTCCCACTGGCCATTGGCGAGATCCGCAGGAACGTCGATCTTGGTTGTGGCAGCCGCCGCGCCGGTCGCTACGCCCATGCCGGAGAAGTCGTGCGAGCGCAGGTACTTCACCTTCCCGGCGCTGTTCGTGAGCCGGACGATCGGGTAGTTGGTGGCGGCCTGACGATCATCGCCGTAGCTGTTGGCGTGCGACATGCCGTTGAACAGGGTGCCCTTGATCGTGTAGGTGTGACCCTTGATCAACGCGTCGGGGCAGGCGGTGATGCTCGGGCGCCAGGACGCGTTCGGCGTCAGTTCAGCCGTGTCCGGCGTGTACTCGGCCATCGTGTTCTGCTCGGCCGCATACAGCACATGCCCGTTCGGCAGCAGGAGCAGACTGGCCGTCCAGGTGTCGCCGCCATTGTTTGACGGCTGGTTGGTCATCGTGGGCAGCGTGGTCGTGGCCGAGGCGGGGTCGTACAGGAGGAACTGCGTCGGGCCGCTCCAGTAGCTGATCGCCCCGGTGGTCGAGGTCTCCTTCCTGGTGACACCGCCCATGCAGATGACCTTGCCGCCGGGCAGCAGGACCGCGCCCGCGTCGAGGATGCTGAGCAGTCCGGCGGGTGACAGCGTGTTGGGGGCGTCGGCCGGCATGTCCGGACCGGCCACCCAGGTGCCGGCTTTGGTGGGATCGGCGTCCGGCGTGTAGATCTCGGTGTGACCGTTGCCGCCGAACGCGATGACCTTTCCGCTCGGCAACAGCATGGCCGGGCCGATCTCATTGCTCGTCACGCCCTTGATCGACCCGACCACCAGATTCTGCGTCGTCTTGCCCGCGCTGACCCACTTGTCTGTTGACGGGACGTACTGCTCGGCATTGCGGGTCGCGGTGGTGCCGGTGATCTGTACGGCGAGGATGTTGCCGTTGGGTAGCAGCGTCCAGGTCTCCTCGTTGTTGACGCCCTTCTTGGTCTGCGTTCCAGTCGGGTTGAAGCCCACGCCCGCCTCGACCCAGGTGTCGGTGACCGGGTCCCAGATAGCGGTGCGTGAAC
>JAOPWD010000313.1 GCA_025965875.1 Pseudonocardiales bacterium | reverse complement strand
CATCATGGAGGACGTGGAGCAGAAGCGGGCGCGGCAGCGTCGGTCGTTCACGGCCGAGTTCAAGGCCGAGATCGTCGAGTTGTGCCAGCGTGGTGATCGTTCGGTTCGTCAGGTCGCGCGTGATTTCGATCTGACCGAGACCGCGGTGCGGGAGTGGGTCAAGCAGGCCGAGCGTGATGGCGGGACTCGCAGCGACGGGTTGACCAGCAGCGAGCGGGCCGAGCTGGCGGCGTTGCGTCGCGACAATCGGCGTCTGCGTGAGGACGTGGAGATCCTCAAGCGGGCAACGGCTTTCTTCGCGAAGGAGACCCGGTGAACGTCTATCCGTTCATCGAGGCGGAGAAGCGCCAGCAGCGCAACGTCAAGAGGGCGTGCGAGCTGCTCAAGGTCTCCCGTGCCGCCTACTACGCCGCCCGCAACGGGCAACCTGGCCCACGCGAGGTCGAGGAAGCGCGACTGCTCGAACAGATCAGGTCCAGGCACCGGCAATCCAAGGGCCGCTACGGCGCTCCGCGGGTCCACGCCGAACTGGCTCGGGCCGGCCACCGTCACGGCCGCAAGCGGATCGCCCGGTTGATGCGCCAAGCGCAGCTGCGTGGTGGTGCCCCGCACCGGTGGCGCAAGACCACCATCCCCGACCCGGGCGCCGCGTCCCGCGCAGACCTGGTGCGCCGCGACTTCAGCACCGACGCCAACCGGCTCAACGCCCGCTGGTGCGGCGACATCACCTACATCGCGACCTGGGAAGGGTGGGTGTATCTGGCCACCGTCATCGACATCGCCAGCCGCCGGGTGGTGGGCTGGGCCACCGCCGATCACCTGCGCACCGAACTGGTCGCCGACGCGCTGGCCAACGCTGTCGCGGTCCGTGACCCCGAGCCCGGCGTCATCTTTCATTCCGACCGCGGCTGTCAATACACCAGCCACGACTACGCGCTGCTCGCCGGCGATCTGGACGTCCAACTATCGGTCGGGCGCACCGGGCAGTGCTGGGACAACGCGCTGGCCGAGAGCTTCTTCGCCTCGCTGAAGGGCGAATGCCTCGACCAGCAAAGCTGGCCCACCCGGGCCGCCGCGCGGCGCGAGATCGTCGACTACATCGCCTGGTTCAACGGCACCCGACTGCACAGCTCACTCGGCTACCTCAGCCCCGACGAGTACGAAGCGAACGCCCGACACAACGACCTACCGCAGGTAGCCTGACCGAGTCATCAACCCTGTCCGTCAAAGCGGGGCAACCCCAACGTTAGTCGCGCTGCGCGGGTGATCACCTGACACATCTGCCGACGTAACGCGTCCGGGCCGTCGTTTTGTGCGCCGCGATGCGTCCGCCAGTTGGCAGCGTCCTGCACAGATGAGTTGACTTCGCGCGCTCGCCAGGCGTCCAAGATGCACCGATCTAGCGATGTGCGCGCGTGTTCTCCAGGCAAGCACCTGTTGAGGCTCAGCGTGGGACGGTGAGAGCTTCGAGCGCGTTGACCCCGTCAGACGCGCCGCCGTAGCCGGAAATGGTGATAGCCATCTGCTTCGCCACGGCCCGGCAGGACGCGTCGTCGAGGATGGCCCGGGCGGCGTCGACGATGGCCGAGACCTCAGCGTCCGACATCAGCATCTGGCCCGCTCCGAGCGTCTGCACCTGTTCGGCATTGAAGAACTGGTCGCGACCCATCGGCATGCACAGTAAGGGGACGCCGTGGCCGAGCGCCGCCATCACCGTGCCGAGACCGGCGTGGGTGATCACCAGGGACGTCGAAGGCAGCAGTTCGGCGTGCGGGACATACGACACGACCTGCGTATTCGCGCCGGCCCTCACCGTCGCCGGGTCGATCGATGGTCCGGTGGTGACGATGGCGCGGGCGGGAAGTGCTGCAACGGCATCCACGATTCGCTGCAGGAGCCCAGCCTGGCCCTGCTCACTTGTGCTCAGGCTCACGAGGACCGCCGGAGGCGATCCGTCCTTGATGTCGACCTCATCGGTGGTGCTGACGAGTGGGGGAGCGTCGAGCACGGGGCCGATGCGCACGACATTCGGCGCATCGCCCGCGTGCGGCTCGAACTCCGTCGGCAATGCGACGAGCGCGACATCGCAGGCGTCGTGCACATCTCCGAGCGTCGCGACTGGAGCCAGTCCGAGCTCGGTCCGCTGTGCGTTCAAGCGGTCGAGGCCCGGCGAAAACATCTCGACGAGGGGGCCACCGCGGAAGATCGTGTACGACAGGTGGAAGAGCGTCGCCGTGGGCAGGCCCGAAGCCTGAGCCACGTTCAGCGCACTGAACAGCATGCAGTCGACCATCACCACGTCGGTCGGTTCGCGGTCCAGTTCGGCCGCCACGTCGCTAGCGATCGCGGTGCTGAAGCACAGCTGGTCGATCAGGAGTTCGACCTCTGCAGCGAAGTCGTCCGGGTCGTCCATGTGGTCCCAGTCGTCGGGCTGCGAGAGCGAGGTGAACCGAGCACCGACTTCGGCGGCGCGGCCGCCGATCGTGCCGTGTCCAAGGATGCGGACGTTGTGTCCGCCCTCGACGAGGTTGCGGGCAATGCCGAGCGTCGGCACGAGGTTCCCCGCCCCGTCCCACGTGACGATCAAGTAGCGGGCCATGAGTTTCCTCCATCGATCGTGTACTTGACAGGCTGTAAAGTACGGTATGCTTTACAGCATGTCAAGTGCGAGTCGGCCCGACACCCGGACGGCGATCCTCGATGCGGCACGGGTCGTGTTCGAGGAGCAGGGGTACTTCGGCGGCGCGCTCGAAACCGTCGCGAAGAAAGCCGGCGTTTCCCGGCAAGCGATCTATCTCCATTTCGACTCGAAGGCCGATCTCCTCACTGCGCTGCATATGCGCATCTACGAGACAGACGTCGCCCCCGCGGTGGAGCGTCACCCCGTGTGGACCGCGCCGACCGCGCTCGCGGCGCTCGATGCGTGCATCGCGGGGAACGCCGAGGTCGCATCGAAGGTGTGGCGGATCCACGAGGCCCTCGTGGTGGCGCGCCGGCACCATCCCGAGGTCGACGCGACGCTGCGCCCGCGGGAGGAAGAGCGCCACCAGGAAATGGTGCGCCTCGGCCGTTGGCTCAAGGAGGAGAAAGCGCTACCGCCGAAGATGCGCGTAGGGACCTTCGCGGACATCCTCTGGGGCCTCGCGTCCCTCGGAACACACCAGAACCTCGTGGTCGAGCGTGGCTGGTCGATCGACCGGTATACGCGATGGGTGCGCGACACGATCCGGTCGCAACTCAACGGTGCGAAGAGCTAGCAGCCTTCGGTGTAGGCGTTCGAACACGTGCCCCCCTCGATGCGAAGGGTCATTTGCCGTCAGCACGTGTCGCCCCGTCCTTGATGGTGTCGCCGTGTTTGCCTTACACGGCAAGGGGTCAGTCGTTTCGTGTCACCCGATGTCAGCTCGTACCGGGAAGGGTCCGTTCGGGGTCAAATCAGGGTCAACACCCGCTTGGGTAGCTACCGACGCCGGCGTCCTGCGTCCACGGTTATGCCGCGAGACCGTCGTCGACTCCCGAAGGCCGGTGCGCCCACGAGCTTGACCTGAAGCGGTTCAGGTTCTTGATACTGGTGTGGTGGACAAGGACGGATTCACGATCGCCGAGGCGGTGGCCCGGTGTGGTCTGCCCGAAAGCACGCTGCGGTACTGGGAACGGATCGGCCTGGTGCGCCCGATCGAGCGCGACGAGTCGAGTCGCCACCGCCGCTACAGCCACGATGACGTCGCGACGCTGGAGACGCTGGCCAACCTGCGGGCAGTCGGCTTGAGCATCGAGGACATGCGCACCTATCTGGCCGGCGCCCGTCGTGGGGACGAGGCGGCAGGCGAGCAGCGTGTGTTGTTCGAAGTGCATGCCCGTCGGCTGGCCGACGAGCTGAACGCCCTGGAGCTGCGTCGCCGATACCTCGACCTGAAGGTTCAGTACTGGAGCGCCCGCGAAGTCGGCGACCTGGACAAGGCCGCCGACGTCGCTGAGGAACTCGGCCCTCTCATCCGCCGCATCAACCCGAAGGACACCGTATGACCACCACCCGCACCACGTCACCGTTCGACTTCTCTTCCACCGCCGCCGATGTCATCTCCGGCATCGACCTGCGCGGCCGTCGCGCGCTGGTCACCGGCGCTGCGAGCGGTATCGGCGTGGAGACCGCCCGCGCGCTGGCCTCGGCCGGCGCCGAGACGCTCATCGCCGCACGCGACCTGGCTGCGGCCGAGCGCGTCGCCGCCGACATCCGCACCAGCACCGGCAGCCAGGCGGTCACGGTGGCGCTGCTGGACCTGCTCGACCGCGCCTCGATCGACCGCCTGGTCGAGGACTACTCCGGCCCGCTGCACATCCTGATCAACAACGCCGGCGTCAGGGCCGTCCCCGAACTTCGGCTCAGCCCCGAGGGGCACGAACTCCAGTTCGCCACCAATCACCTCGGCCACTTCCGCCTCGCCCTCGGCCTGCTGCCCGCGCTGCGCGCCGCAGGAGGCGCGCGGGTGGCGTCGGTGAGTTCGCGGGCGCACCTCAACTCGCCCGTGATCTTCGACGACATCGACTTCGCCCATCGCGCCTACGATCCGTCACTCGCCTACGCCCAGTCCAAGACGGCCAACGTGCTGTTCGCGGTCGCTGCGGCTCGCCGCTGGGCCGATGCCGGGATCGAGGTCAACGCGCTGCACCCCGGGGCCATCGCCGACTCCAACCTCGCCCGCCACTACGACCCCGCTGTGCTGGAGGATCTGCGCACCTCGGGCCGCTACACCTTCAAGACCCTGGCCCAGGGTGCGGCCACGAGCGTCTACGTCGCCACCTCTCCGCTGCTCGACGGCGTCGTCGGCCGCTACTTCGAGAACTGCCAAGAAACAGATCCAGACGACCCCACGGCCGCCGGCACCGACGCCGCCGGCGTCGCCCGCTACGCCCTGGACCCCGACTCCGCCGACCAACTCTGGACCGTCTCGGAACACATGAACAGCTGAGCCAGACCAATGGGCCGCGTAGGCCGAGGTGCCGACGGACGGGCGCAGGCGCCGGGTTGGGCGGGCTCCGAGCGTCCACCGGGGTCGGCAGTTGTTCGAGCGTTACGTCGAAGACGTCTGGTTCACCACTCGGCAGAACTACACCTACTGCCTGAACCGGCACATCATGCCGACCTTTGCCGAGTTCCGGATGGTCGATGTTCTGGCTGCCGACGTTCGCGAGTGGGTCGCCAAGCTGCAGGTCGACGGGTGAACCCGCCGACGATCCGCTACGACAAACACGCCCTCATCTAGCGAGGCGCCCTCGTCCTCGCCGCTGTTGACCGACGC
>JAOPWD010000284.1 GCA_025965875.1 Pseudonocardiales bacterium | reverse complement strand
CTGTTCCTCGTCCTCATCTGGAAGCAGTTGAGACACATCGCGCACGACGACCTGCGCGTCGTGCCTGGCGCAGCGGCCGGTCTCTAGGCGGCCGCTCCAGGACAGCGTCGGCCCGCCTTGCTCGCTGTCGGTGCCCCCGCAGAAGATGGCCCGATGGTAATGATCGCCGACGCGATGGCCGACGTACGTGCTCACCCACCGCGCCCCGCCGTCCAGCTACCGGGATCTGACTGCGTATACGATCCTGGCCGGCGATCGCGCTCGAGCTGACGCGGGTTATCGTCGGAACAGGTCGCGATCTAGGGAGGCAGGTATGGCCGTGCGTCGCGTGGTGACGGTGCTTGCTGCCGTCGCCCTGTCGCTATCCGTTACGGCGGTGGTCGCGGCCACCCCGGCGTCAGCGGTGGCCAACGGGAAGGCTGCTGCCGCTGGGCAGTACCAGTTCGCGGTGCGGTTGACGATGACCCACATTCCACGCAGTGATGGCACGTTTTACAACAGCGCCTGCTCGGGCGCTCTGATCTCCCCTACTTGGATCATCACCGCCGGACACTGCTTCCACGACATCAACCGCAACCCCGTGAGCGGACCGGTGCCCTACGCCACGACGGCCACGCTCGGCACGAACGATCTTTCGGTCTCCCAGGGTGAGAGCCGCTCGGTCGTCACCGTTCGTCAGTCGAGTTCGACCGACGTCGCGCTGGCGCAGCTGTCCGCACCTGTCATCGACGTCACCCCGCTCGCAATCAGCCGCGCCAAACCGGCTCTGGGCTCGGTGGTGACGCTCGCTGGCTGGGGTGCCACTAGCGACGTCAACGCGGTGCCCTCGACCAAGCTCAACACCGGGCAGATGAAAATCAAGACTGTCAAGACCAGCTACGTCTACGTCGTCGGCTATTCCCCCTCCTCAAGCACGAGCGCCTGCCTCTATGACTCCGGCGCCCCGTACTTCCTCACTCCATCCTCTGCCGCACCCCAGTTGGTCTCGGTCGAGAGCGACGGCCCGGCCTGTCCGCACACCACACCCGAAACGACAGCGCGCGTCGACAACATCGCATCATGGATTTCTTCGGTCGTCGCCGCCGGCCCAACGCCGTCATCGAGCAGATTCAGGACGCGCTGATCGCGTCCAGGTCCCGCTCGGCATACAGCCGGTGCTCCCACTCCTCGTTGAGGATGCACAGTAGGCAGTCACGCACCGGATAGCTGCGGGACTCCGGCCATCCCGGCCCCGCCACCGGGTCGGTGTGGCCGTCCAGTGACTCGTCGGTCAAGCCGTCAAGGAACTCACGCACGGTGGACTTCCGGTCGCGGCGCAGCTCGAGCACCACGTCGAGCGACGGTCGTGCGTCGCGGTCGCGGGGCACTCCCGGCGTGTCAGGCATCTCGTCCCACGGCAGGTCCAGGGGATCCCACGGCGACGGATCGCCGAGGATTGCCCGTCTGATCCAGGAATCGGTGGCAAACACGAGGTGCCGCAGCGTCTCGGTGAACGACCACTCACCGGCGACCGACTCATGCAGCAGTTCTGGGTCCAGGCGACGCGCGCGTCCGACGGTCTCGGCCCAGAGACGTTCGAGGACGTCCCATGCCTCGCGAAAGCCAGCCGCGTCTGTCGGGCGCATCTTGGCCCGGTCGGGATCTCGCCTGTCGAGCTCGGCGTTGACCAATGGCCCGATGTCGACACCATTGATCGTCACGTTCACGATCTCGCCGTGTATATCGACGTCGACCAACTCGACGCCGCGCATCACGACTCGGCTCAGGTAGACGTCGCGGAAGCGGGTCTCGCTCAAGTCGCTGCTGCGGAACTCCGAGCCGCTGAGGTCGACGCGCTCGAACCGGGAACCTCGGAGATCCTCGCGGGTGAATTCAGCCACGCCCCGACCGTAGCGTCACCTACTGACGATCCGCACGCGTCGCGCCGCTCACGATCTTGGTGCAGATCTGCGGCTCCGACCGCTGATCTGCAACGTGATGTCCGGCCGAGAATCGGCGTCGCCTGCTAGGGGTCGAGGGTGACTTGAACGGCGCGGAACTGCTCAGGCGTGGCCTGCAGAATCCGTAATCGCGGGTCGGGAACGGCCAGGAAGGGTTCGCAGCGGAGGTCGCCGAGCGCGCGCAGGCGAGGATCGGCCAGGACCGCCTCCACCGCCGGCCGGTCGCCGCCACAGATCACCGCGTCGAGTTTGCTGGCATAGGGCAACAGGATGCGGTTGGCGATGTCTGCCGCGTCCGCGAACGCGGCTCGTGCTTGGTTGGCCCGGCGCCGGGCGTAGCGGTGCTGCGACTGTCCGCCGGCTTTGGTCGTGCCCTGGACGTAGGCGGAGTCGACCTTGGACGCGACGAGCTCAGTGCCGGCGAAGACTCCGATGGCATGGCCGCCGCGGCGCACGAGGATCACCCCGACCGTCCGGTCGCGCAGCGCGTGTGCGATCAGGACGTCGCGCGGGTCCTCGCCGGATGCGACCGCGGGCAGCGGCGGGAATGGCACGGCAAGCCAGGCGCGGTCTCCGTCGGCGCCGGTGAGCCGAACCTCGGTCGCATCAGCACTGACTTCTGTCGCGCCGTGCCGTTCGGTGAACCCGCCCAGCCATCGGGTCAGCCGTTCGGCGGGGACGCTCACTCGACGGGGACTCACTCGTCCAGCACACCACGACGAGTGCCGGTTCGTAGGGTCTAGCCCCAGGCGGCTATGGC
>JAOPWD010000281.1 GCA_025965875.1 Pseudonocardiales bacterium | reverse complement strand
GTCCGGAGCGTTGTACGAGATCGTGCCGGTCGTGGCCGTCGCGTCATTCGCGTACGTCGCGTCGGTGAGGACGGTCCGGAGGCTGTCGGTGAAACTTGCTGTGGGGTAAGTGGTTTCGCCGTTGTTGACGACGGTGATGGTGTAGCTGACCGTGCCGCCCGGGGTGACCGTCGACTTGTCGGCGGTCTTGGTGATCGTCAGTCCGGGAACGAGGACCGTGGTGGTGGCGACGCAGTTCGCGGTCGGCGCCCCGGTCGGGCAAGGACTGCCGACAGCGTTGGAAATCGTGATGATGCGCAGCGACTTGTTGCCGGTGGCGGGATCCTTGACTGTCATCGACATCGCGCCAGACGCGCTCGCGCCCGGTGCCAGGTTCAGCACCCAGTTCACGGTGCCGTCGGGCTTCGTCACCAGGTCGCCGGCGGAGATCGCCGCGTCGAAGTTGTACGCAGCGTCGTCCAGCGCTCCGACCAGGTTCAGGGTCAGGGCGAGGTCGCTGTACGTCGTCTGACCGGTGTTGACCACACTGATCGCGTAACGCACGACCGCACCGGGCGTGGTGGTGGGCGTGTCGAGCGAGGTGGTGATGCGCAGGCCAGGGATCAGCACCGTCACGCTGCTCGTGCAGCTCGGGTCGCTGCCCGCCGCGGGGCAGGTGCTGCCCGGCGTCGTCGACGTCACCGTCCCGGTCAGTGTCCGGTTGCCGTTGTCGGGCGTGCTGACGGTCACCGAGTAGGTGATGGTGGCGCTGGCCGCGATGGCCAGGTTGCCAATCCAGGTCAGCGTCGGACTACTGAACGACACCGTGCCAGCGGTGGTCGCCCCGTCATTGTTGTAGATGGCATCGTCCAGGACCCCCGCGAGCGCGTCGCTGAAGGTGGCCCCGGAGTAGGCGGTCTGCCCGGTGTTGGTCACCGACACCGTGTAGTGGACGACCGATCCGGGGGTGGTCGTGCTGACGTCGGCCGATTTCGTGATGGTCAGTTCCGGCACCCGCACCTGGACGCTCGTGGTACAGGCTGAATTGGGACTCCCGGCCGGGCAGGTGCTGCCGGCCGCGGCCGTGCTGGCCACCGTGGTCAGTTCCAGGTTGCCCGCTCCAACCGCGCGAACCGTGACCGACGCCGTGATGGTGATCACCGCACCGATAGCCAGGTTGCCGGTCCAGACGAGGGTGCCCGTGCCGGTGTTGTACACGACGCTGCCGGCCGAAGCGGCCACGTTGCTGTTGTACGTGGCGTCGTCGAGAGCGCCGGAGAGATCGAGTGCCACCGAAATTGCGGTGTAAATGGTCTGGCCCGTGTTGGCCAGCCTCAGCGTGTAGTGCACGATGTCGCCGGGCGAGGCAGTGGCCACGTCTGCGGTGTTGGTGATCGACAGCGCGGGCACGAGGACCGTCACCGTGGCCGTGCACTGCGCGGCCGGGTTGCCACTGGGGCACGGGCTGCCGGCCGACGGCGAAACGACCGTTCCGGCAAGGGACCTGTTGCCGTTGTCCGGGTTGGCCACGGTGACCATGTACGTGATGGTCGCGCTGGCGCCGACGGCGAGACTGCCCGTCCACGTCAGCGCTGGAGTCGTGAACGAGAGGTTGCCCGAGGTGGCGACGGCGTCCGCGTTGTAGGTCGCGTCATCCAGCACGCCGGCCAGCCCGTCGGTCAAGGTGGCGGCTGAGTAGGCAGTCTGCCCGGTGTTGGTGACCACGATGGTGAAGTGGACCGTGCTGCCCGGCGTCGTCGTCGACACGTCGGCCGTCTTGACGATGGTGAGGCCGGGGACAGTGACCGTCGCCGTGCAGCGGGCGTCGGTGCCGCCACTGGCGCAGTTGGTGCCCAGCGTCGATGACGTCACCGTGTTGGCCAGCACCTTGTTGCCGACATCGGGATTGTTCACGGTGACCGAGTAGCTGATCGTGACCGAACCACTGGCCGCGATGTTGCCGGTCCAGCCGAGCGTCGGCGCGGTGTAGGTCAGCGTCCCGGCGCTAGCGGTGGCGTTCGCGTTGTAGACGGCGTCGTCCAACACGCCGGTCAGCGGATCGCTGAGGGCGACGCCGGCCCAGGCGGTGCTGCCGGTGTTGGTGACCGTGATCGTGTAGGCGACCGTGCTGCCCGCCGCGGCGGAGGAGACGTTCGCGGTCTTGACGATCACCAGCGGTCCCGCGGCGATCACCAGCGTCACGGCCTTGGTGGCCGTCTGGCTGTTGGCATCGGTCACCGAGACTGTGAACGACGAGCTACCAACGGTGGTGGGAGTGCCGGACAGGACGCCCGTGCTTGTGTTGAGCGTCAACCCAGACGGCAAGCTTCCAGCCGAGATCGACCAGACGAGGGGCGCGGTGCCGCCGGTGACGTCGAACGTGGTGCTGTAGGCGACACCCAGCTGACCGGCGGGCGGTGCGGTGGCGGCGAATGCGGGACGGGCCACGATGGCCAGCGATACCGTCTTGCTCGCCACCTGGCTGAAGGCGTCTGTGGCGAGGATCGTCAGGCTGAAGTTTCCCGCCGCGGTCGGCGTGCCGCTGACCAGTCCCGTCGACGGATCGAGAGTCAGCCCCGCCGGCAGGCTGCCTGCGCTGACCGTCCAGGCCACCGGGCTGGTACCGCCGGAGAGCGTCGGCTGCTGGCTGTATGCAACGCCGACCTCGCCAGCGCCCGGAGTGAAGGCCAGCGTGGGGGCGGCGGCGACGACCAGGGTGACGGACTTGGTGGCGCTCTGGCCGCTCGCGTCGACGACCCGGACCGTGAAGGTGAAGCTGCCGGCCGCGGTAGGGGTTCCGCTGAGCAGCCCCGTCGAGGCGTTGAGCGTCAGGCCGGCGGGCAAGCTGCCGGCGCTGATCGACCAGGCGAACGGCGCCGTTCCGTCAGTCACCGTGAGTGCCCGGCTGTAGGGAACGCCGACCTCGCCCGCGGGCGGGGCGGTGAAGGAGAGGCTCGGCGAGACGTTGGGGGTCACCGATGCTGACTTGGCCGACGCCGGTCCGGTGCCCGCCACGTTCTGGGCGGCCACGGTGAAGGTGTAGGCCGCGCCCGGCGTCAGACCCGTCAGGGTTTGCGTAGTACCTGTTCCAGCGAAGGTTTGTGGGGCCTGGGCCGTCGCCCCGATGTAGGGCGTCACGACGTAGCCGGTGATCGGACTACCCCCGGTGCTCGGCGCCGTCCAGGTCAACGTGGCGGCCGCCGTTCCGGCGGTGGCGGCGGTGATTGTCGGCGCGCCCGGCACCGTGTACGGCACGACCGCGTTGGATGCGGCGCTGGCCGTGCCCGTCCCGAACGCGTTGACGGCGGCGACGGTGAATGTGTACGAGGCGCCAACGGTGAGACCAGTGAGTGCGCGCGTCGTGGTCGTGACGTCGAAGGCCTGCGTAGCCTGCGCCACACCATTGCGATACGGGGTGACGATGTAGCCGGTGATGACGCTGCCGTTGTTGGCCGGAGCGACCCAGGTGACGGTCGCGCTGGAGCTGCCCGCAGTTGCGCTCGGCGCGGCCGGCGTCGCCGGCTTGTCGGCGAACACGTAGTTCGCGGCAGCCGCCACGCCGGACGTGACGACAGTGACCGTCGCCGTGGCGATGCCGGCTCGCGCCGGCATCGAGGAGATGACGAGAGTGCTGCCGCTTACGGTGAAACATCCGGCGGCCGCCGCACCCGGGCACGGCAACAGGGTGACGGGGGTGCCCGCCTGCTGCTCGCTCGTGGTGCCGATCTCGATCGCGGTGGCAGCGATGATGTTGGCCCCGCTGACGGTGACCGTGTTCCCGCCGGCGATCGAGCCGATGCTCGGTGCCAGCGATATCCCACTCGGCCCCGTCGGCACTGTCCCGAGCGTCGTGACAGAGTCCGTCGCCGGATTGGCGTCCGTCGACGACGCGGTCGCGGGCGAGGAGGCCTGGATGGTCGTTGACGTCACACCGGCTGCCGTGACGATGGCGACCACGGTGACTGCCGGCAGCGTCGTCCCGTTGGTGAACGAGGACGCGCTGGTTGTACAGGTGATGGTTCGCCCTACCGCGGCCTGGCAAACCCAGCCCGTGCCGTAGGCGCCCACCGGAACGACGCCGACCGGGACGGTCTGGGCCACCGAGATCGCCCCGGCTTCGTTGGCGCCGGAGAGCACGCTCGCGACCGCGCTGTAGGTGACCGGGTCACCCGGTTGTGATGTCGCGGCGCTGTAGCTGGTCGTGGCCAGGGCCAGCTGCGGAACCGGCGTGAACGTCGACACCTTGACGTCGGAGATCTCGTGCGCATCGGTCGAGCCGCCGGTAGAGCCCACGAAACCGAACGCCAACTGCTTCGGCAGGTTGCTGCTATTCAGCCAGTTCGCCGACGGATACATGGCCGCCGCAACTGTCGGCAGAGTACCGGTCAGCGTGTGCTTCGACGCCGGGTCGAAGATCCCGGTGGAGACGTCGGTGAAGACCACCTTGTAGGTGCCCGCAGCCACTGCCACACCGGAGGTGGCGGTGAATGACACGGTGGTCGGGTTGACCAATACCTCCACCGGCACGGCAGAGGCGTTGCGGCTCGAGGCCCGAATATTCACCTTCGAGCTGCTGCTGCCGGTGTAGGTCGTGGTCAGACCGCAGTACCCAGCAGTACCGCTACCGGGACCGCGGACGACGACTGCGCCCGGCACGGCCGTCGTGATGTTCGTGGGGTTCGTGCAGCCGGATCCCGAGAACGCGTTGGCGCTGAAGTTTCCGTAGACGTCGAAGCCGACGCCGAGGTAGCCGTTCATCAGCCCGTTGATGCCGAGGTTCGTCGAGTACCCCAAGGAGCCGCCGCCCGGTCCAATGGCGGTGGGGGCAACCGGGTTCGTCGGGTCGACCGCGGCGAGCACGAAGGCGAGACCGTCGGCACCGTTGCCGCCGTACTGGTAGGAGTTGAAGGTGACATCCAGGCCGGCCGAGGTCGGGAAGCTGCCCTGTCCCGCGACGCCGCCGACCTGGTCGCCCGCAGCCGAGGTCAATCGAAGCTTGCCCGAACCCTGCGAATCGGTGCTGCTTGTGCAACTGAGCACCGGGGGCGTCGTCGTGTTTCCCGACGCCGTCAGGCAGACGGCATTCGTCCCGCTGGCGGGGATCGGCACGGTGACGGTGCCAGTGCCGTCGACCGTGCGGTTGTTGAAGGCATTCTGAAAGAGGATCGTTCCCGCACCGAAGGCAGCCGTCGGGGTCACTACGGCAGAGAGCAGCGAGGTCAGCAACGAGACCGTCACGATCGTGACCAGGGTCTTCTGCCCGCCCCGCTTTCCCCCGATCGTGCGCCTAGGCATCTCCACTGCTGACAGGCCGGTTCAAGGCCGCCGCGGCTCTGATGACGTTGGCGCGGTAGTGGCGGCGCAGCAGGAACCAGCCGACGATCAGCACGAGAAGCGCACCGATCACGATGACGAGCAATCGGATGGGGAACACGATGATCCGTACGGTCTTCGTCGAGGCGACACCGTGCGCGCCCATGATCGACACCTTGACGTGGCAGATGCACATCAGCGGCGGATGCCAGGTGGTCTTCATCTCGCGGGACGCGCCGCGTGGCACGGTGAAGTCGGGGAAAGCGACCGAACTGCCATTGACCTGGGCGTAGAGGCGGTCGGTGGCCCGGAAGTCGCGGTGCACCGTGCCGGTGTCGCGCACGGTGGTGGTGATCGGTACCGACCCGCCTTGTGAGAACGACGGCGCCTTCAGGGCAGTGACGATGGCCGAGTTGGTGACCGGTCCGGGCACCGTGATGTAGATCGGGGTGCCGATGCCGCGGTTGATCCGGATGCTGGCGGCGTTCTTGCCCGCGGGCACGAGGAAGATCAATGCCACTTGGTGATCGCCGGGTTCCGGCTTGGGCGGCATGACGATGTGTACGCGGACCTGTTGCCTGCTCTGGGCCCCGAGGTGGATCTGGGACGGAGTCACGGTCAGCCACTTCGCGGCCGAGTACGGCGCGTCTTGCTTGTATTGCAGCGCGCCATCGGTCGAGGACGTGAACCCCGTCTTGGTGACGGTGACGTCCATGGCCGAGCCTCCCCGGTTCGCGATGACAAATGTCTGATCGGTCGAGATCTGTCCGGGGTTCACGACCAGGCGCGTCGGGCTCACGGTCAGCGAGAAGGACGGCGCCGGGGCAGTGTCCGCGACGGCGACCATTCCCGCCCCGGCAGCGGCCCACACCAATCCAGCCGTCATCAGCACGGCCCCGCCCCGGTGACGGAGCGTGACCATTCTGCGACTGTGGGAAATGGGAATCGCGACCTAGTTGGTCGTTGCGATGTAGTTCAGCGTGGTGGTGTAGGTGTCCTGTGCGACGAACGGGATCGTCAACGAGTAGTCGTTGGACAGCGCATCCCCAACTACCGATGACGGTGTGTCTTTGGAGTACACCGTGACCGCGTTCGTGGCGCTGACGGCTTGGTAGCCGGCCGACGATCCGCTCTCGCGCACCCGCAGGGCGCTAGCCGGGATCGTGTCCGTGTTGCCGGCAACGGCGCCGGTCAATGCGCCCACGGCCTGGACGGTGACGGTGTAGCCCTGCGTGTTGTTCGTCCACACCGTCATGGTCACGGGTCCGTCCTGGTTGACGCCGCCGGTCGCGACGGTATCCGTGGGGATGCCGGACAGGAGGAAACCCACGGGGAGGCCACTCAGAGTGATCGCCGAGGAGACCGCGACGTGTGCCTGGACGCTGCCGGGGGAAGCGGGATTCGGGGCGGCTTGGGCCAATGCCGGGAATGCGAGCAGCGCGACGCTGGCGGCGGCCACCAAAGATCCGAGGACCAGTGGACGTCTGTTGGTGGTGCCGGGATGGATGGTCACGATGAGCCTGCTTCCTAGGCGGATGTTTGCCGGGAACTTATCACACGGATTTTACTTTTGGACGACCCAGAATTATCGGAATTCATCTTAAATAAGACATAATTGGGAAAAAGAGGACCTTGGTCCTTCCGGGTCCACCCAGCGGTTCACCGGGCCGAAATGTCCGCGGAATAGCGTGGACGTCATGCGTCTGACCCAGCAGGAACAGGAGCGGTTGCTGATCACGGTCGCCGCCGACCTGGCCGAGCGGCGCCGCGCGCGGGGACTCAAGCTCAACTACCCGGAGGCCGTCGCGATCCTGAGCTCCTTCGTCCTCGAAGGAGCACGCGACGGCCGCACCGTCGCGGAGTTGATGTCCACGGGCCGCGACGTGCTCGGCCGCGACGACGTCATGCCCGGTATCCCCGAGATGCTCGACGAGCTGCAGATGGAGGCCACCTTCCCCGACGGCACGAAGCTGGTCACCATCCACGGGCCGATCCGATGATCCCGGGCGAGATCGTGCCCGCGGAGGGCGTCATCGAACTCAACAGCGGCCGGGCGCATATCCAGCTGACGGTGCAGAACGTCGGTGACCGGCCGGTACAGGTCGGCTCGCACTATCATTTCGCCGCGGTGAATCCGGCGCTGTCGTTCGACCGGGACGCCGCGCGTGGCTTCCGCCTGGACGTCCCGGCCGGGACGTCCGTGCGTTTCGAGCCAGGCATGTCGCTGCATGTGTCACTGGTCGCGCTGGCCGGCCGCCGGGTGGTGCCCGGCCTGCGGCCGGAGTCCGCGGGGGCGCTCGATGGCTGAGCTGTCCCGCAGCCGGTACGCCGCGCTGTACGGCCCGACCGTCGGCGACCGGGTCCGGCTGGCCGACACCGACCTGCTGATCGAGGTCACCGAGGACCGCTGCGGCGGTCCCGGCCGGCTGGCCGGTGACGAGGCCTTGTTCGGCGGCGGCAAGGTGATCCGCGAGTCGATGGGGCAGTCCATGGCGACCCGCGCCGAGGGCACGCCCGACCTGGTGATCACCGGAGCGGTGGTGCTCGACCATTGGGGCGTGATCAAGGCTGACGTCGGCATCCGCGACGGCCGGATCGTGGCGCTGGGTAAGGCCGGCAACCCCGACACGATGGACGGCGTCACGCCGTCGTTGGTGATCGGCCCATCCACCGAAGTGATCGCCGGCAACGGAATGATCCTGACCGCCGGCGGCATCGACAGCCACGTCCACCTGATCGCGCCGCAGCAGATCCCGGTCGCGATCGCGGCGGGCATGACGACCCTGATCGGCGGTGGCACCGGCCCGGCCGACGGCACGAAGGCCACCACGGTGACGCCCGGTGCGTTCTGGATCGAGGCGATGCTCGGCGCGTTGACCGAGTGGCCGGTGAACATTGTGCTGCTGGGCAAGGGAAACACCGTCAGCAGCGAAGGATTGTGGGAGCAACTTCGGGCCGGCGCCGCGGGCTTCAAACTGCACGAGGACTGGGGCACCACCCCAGCGGCGATCGATGCGTGCCTGACGGTGGCGCAGGCCGCCGGTGTGCAGGTCGCGATCCACACCGACACGCTCAACGAGGCCGGCTACCTCGAGTCGACGCTGGCCGCGATCAACGGGCGGCCGATCCACACGTACCACACCGAGGGTGCCGGGGGTGGGCACGCGCCGGACATCATTCGGGTGGCCGCGCACCCGAATGTCCTTCCGTCGTCAACTAATCCGACCCGTCCGTACACCCGTAACACCCTGGACGAACACCTCGACATGCTGATGGTGTGCCACCACCTCAACCCGTCGCTGGCGGAGGACCTGGCCTTTGCCGAGTCGCGCATCCGGCCGTCGACGATGGCCGCCGAGGACGTGCTGCACGACCTCGGTGCGATCTCGATGATCGGCTCGGACTCACAGGCCATGGGGCGGATCGGCGAGACGATCATCCGTACCTGGCAGACCGCGCACGTGATGAAGCAGCGTCGCGGCGCGCTGCCCGGTGACGGCGCCGGACCGAATGGCGGGGCAGACAACAACCGGGCCCGCCGCTATGTCGCGAAGTACACGATCGCGCCGGCGGTCACGCACGGCCTGGACGACGAGATCGGCTCGGTCGAGCCGGGCAAGCTGGCCGACCTGGTGCTGTGGGAGCCGGCGTTCTTCGGCGTGCATCCGCACGTCGTGCTGAAGTCGGGCGTGATCGCCTGGGCGAACATGGGCGACGCGAACGCGTCGATCCCGACGCCCCAGCCGCAGCTGCCCCGGCCGATGTTCGGCGGGTTCGGCGCATTGCCCGCCCGGCTGGGACGACACTTCGTCTCGCCTGCTGCGCTCGAGGCGGGGCTGGCCGATCGATGGCACAGCGAGCGCCCGCTGGTGGCGACTAAGGATGTGTCGCAGCTGTCGAAGGCCGATCTCCCGGAGAACGACGCGTTGCCTCGTATCGACGTCGACAGCGAGACGTTCGCGGTGCACATCGACGGCATATTCATCGAACCCGAGCCGGTGCACGAACTGCCCATGGCCCAGCGTTATTTCCTGTTCTGATGTCCGCCCCCGATCGTGCAACTCCGGCATCCGCCGACAGGGCCAAAGTCGCGCAATCGGGCGCGCTGCTGCTGTTACTGCTCGACGGGCGAGCTCCCACCGGCGCGCACTCGCACTCGGGCGGGATGGAGGCCGCGGTCAACGCGGGCTTCGTCACCGATTTGGCCGGCGTGGAGGCGTTCTGCCGCGGCCGGCTGCGCACGCATGGTCGGGTGGCCGCCGCGTTCGCCGCGGCTGCCTGCCAGCTCTGGCTCGGCCCGGGGGCTGGTACCGGCTCGGCCAGCCGCCTGGCTCCGGGGCCAAGCTGGCGGGACCTCGATGCGGAGTTCAGCGCGCGCACCCCGTCCGAGGCGATGCGTGCTTCGTCGCGGCAGCTCGGTCGCGGACTGCTGCGGTTACTGCGCGCCATGCTGCCCGCCGCCGATCTGACGACCCCGTTGGCCGGGTGCGGTGCGCCGGCGCCGCATC